>NZ_JBQEQA010000024.1:0-103345 GCF_052045815.1 Pseudomonas sp. 22085 | reverse complement strand
GATCAGGCCTTGTTTTTCGCCGGTAACCGACATGTACGCTGGTGTTGCCATGGGAGGTGCTCCTTGCGGATAAAGTTAGGGTGCCCGGGAGGCGAAATCGCCCGGTGGGTACCTGACTGTTATCAAAGAGCGTGCCAGTTTTTCAGAAGCCTTGTAGATCAGGGATATGGCACGGAGAGAGCTGTTTCTTGGGCGAAAAACCCTGCATTTCAGGCAAAAAGTGCGCAAGAAGTTGCGCAGTACTGCGCAACTTCTTGCGCACTTGGCTGCAGGCGTTGTGGCGTGTGGGCTGCAGCGATTTTAAAGGCAAAATATTATGACCATGTGCGCAACTTCTTGCGCACTTTCAAAAAGGATCACTCAACACATCAATGACTGATTTTTTTCATAGCACGAAGTCAGAACAGCATTTTTAGATGGACAAACATTAGAAGCACACCTTTGCACAAACCATAACAAACCGTAAGCCAATGGCTATTCTCAACACTCCTCCAATTCAACGCCAAAATCATCACTTGAGACTTGGGCAATTTCATTAAGCCGCTGGCGCAATGCAGCGGTCAGCTGCCGCTCCACTTCCCATGGATCCGACAAGGCAGCGAGTTGCGGTGCCAATTGAGGCGACATACTCATCAGCGAATGATTGAGCGAACGTGCCGTTTCAAAAGCGGCCTTCTGCACGAAGCTGATCTCGACCAATTCACCCTGCGCCTTGCGAAACTCTATCTCAGCCATTTGCGCCAGGTAGTGCTCTCGATGCGCTCGTGCTTTCTGAAAGTCCGGAATCTGCCCTTGCGCAGGGTCAACGGGCGGCGGCGCAGCCATTTTGGTCGGCTCGGATTGAGCTGCGACGTGGCTGTACACATCACGCTGAAGCCGATCCTGTTGGTGGCGAGCAGCGACGGCAGCCTTGCTCGGATCAGCGGTATCGCGGATCAATGCTTCGGTGGCCAGCACATCGACCTGCTTGCCATTGGGCGACAGCACCAACCGGCCATTCTCTTTCAGCCAGGTGATGTAGCTCGGTGATCGGCCGATGTGCGCAGCGAAGGCGCTCTTTGACAGGTACGTGACTGCGTTCATAAGCCCTCCTTTTCAGCGGCTTTTCAATGAATCCTTTCAAGATTTCAGTGGATTGAAATTTCAGTAAGCTGGCGGGCCTCCCACTAACAAGATCCCGCGGGTTTCCGACCCCGTGTCCTTCGAAAGTCCTCAGGGTCCCCGGCGACTTTTCGGTGGCCAGGGCTGCAGATCCGCTTCGCTCGACTAGCATCAGTGGACGATCCGTCAGAGGGAAAGATGTCATGGAAATGATTGCCGTGCGTTCCAGTGCGATGACCGCCGTTGGCTACGACCCAGCAACAAGACGAATGAGGATCCGCTTTGAACAGGGTCACTCTTACGATTTCTGCGGCGTCCCATCAGCCATCCACAATGGCTTGATGGCCGCGGTGTCCAAAGGCGCCTATTACAACCAGCACATCCGTGATCGTTATCAGTGCTGAGCCCCGTCTTCTACTTGGAAAGACGGACATCCCTGCAAAGGTTTCAGCTAGAGAGAATCCGCGAGTTCGCTAACCCGTGTAGGGGGCGGCCCTCGGGGAGGACCCGTGAAATCTGCGCCCTACCCGGCCTGCCCGGCTCATGCCTTCGGTTCCGCCTCGCTCAGGTCCAGGCGCTTGGCCACCCAGCGTTCGTACAAGCCGATGGCGACGTCCGCGCCGGCCATCGCGGTCAGGCAACCCAGGGCGCCCGCTGTCCAGATCGACAGGCCCGCACCGAACAGCAACATCATCGCTGACACGCCGCAGACGATGCAGGCACCGGACCGGAGTGCGAGGCGCCGCAGTAATGCCCAACCCCGCGCGCCATCCTTGTCAGCGCGCCACATCTCGCCCGACACACCGCCAACCAGGGACAGGGCAATCACCAACCAGATCGGCATCTCTGCCAGTGCCTGTTGCTCGTTCGTCATTGCCCTGCCCCTTAAACAAAAAGACCCGGCGCTATGGCCGGGTCGGGTGGTGGGTGGCCTGCCGCGCTTTGCGGTCGCACCCATCGAAGATGGCCCCTTTTTACAGCTCGATTCTGGTGGCAGCAAGACCGTTTTAATGCCATCCGGTGAATGTGTGGCTTACGTCTGGTGAACGGCTGGCGAATGTCGGTGAATATCTCAACCCGGCTGGCTTTTGCTTCTGTTGTTTTAGCAGCGTCCCATACGTCCCACTTCTCTAAAACAAGGTGGGACGTCTGAAAGCCCCGCAGATTGGGGCGTTGCCCCACCGTCCTACTTTTCTTTCTCTTTTCTCGTGTATAGAGAGAAATTTAAAAAGCACGCGTGCGCGTGAACGCGCGTACCTGTGCCCGCTACGCATACACGGGTGGGAGGCAAAAAAAGGTGGGACGGTGGGACAACCCAACAACGACGGGGCCTGCGCCCGTCCCATGACTGCAAAAGCAGTAGGACGGACGCAGGTCGGTGGGACGGCGTGAGCCAGAGGGATGCCCACGATCAAGCCGCTTCCCCCAGGAGGAAGTGCTCGACCACGATGTGGGCGTCATGCAGGCGCTGGTAGTAAACGTTGCGTGTGCAGCCACTGCGCGTCAGACGTGCCGCCAAGGGCGCATCAGGCTGGAAGTAATGCACCTGCACCACGGTCATCAGCTCGGGGTCGAGGCGTTTCTTGACGATGCGCTCAATGTCCAAAGACGCCTCGAGCGGCACCCTGCTCCCGCGTCTACCGCGCACAAGCTGGCCACCGCTCTCCATCATCATGGCGACCATGTTGCCGCCCGAGTAACCGGCAGCCACCTCATCACTGTGCAGTTCCTGCGCCCATTGTTTGAGGGCCATATCGATTGCCTTAATCATCGAAGCACGGCTCCTCGAACTCGTCCCGCTGCAGCGCAGATGCCCTGCCCCAGTGCTCGGGTTTCTTGTATGCCCATGGCCGCTGACCGCTCTTGTTCAACGCCCCCAGACGGAAGCGTCGCCAGCCGAGCCGGTGCAGGATTGCGCCGACGCGCATCTGCTCAGGCTTGCCCCAATGCCCTGGGTCGAGCTTGAGCGCCTGACTCATCACTTCACTGCCGGTGGTGGTCTCGCCGATCTGCGACTCTTCGAGCCAGGTCAGAATGGGCGTCTCCCATTCGTCCACCACAAAGCGTTCGTCCTGCTCCTCGCTGAACATCGGCGCTTCCTCTCGCGTGACCCACCAAAGGTCGCCGGCCTCGAAGCAGAACACCGCTTCGGCCCACAGCTGGTCGCGGATCTCGCGCAGCAACGGCACGTCGACCTTGGTACAGGCCACCGGCCAATAGCGTCGGTTGCCGGTGGCGTCCTTGAGGTATTCGTCCTGGTTAGTCGTGCCGACGAAAACACACTGGCGTGGCACGTCCAGCGTTCTGCGGCCATAGCTTTCGCGGTAGGTGTCGGTCGAGGCCGAGAAGAACTGCTTGGCCTTGGTGCTCTCTGCCTTGTTGAAGCTGTCCAGTTCGCCGAGCTCGACAATCCACTTGCCACGAATTGCCTGGAAGCCGTCCTTGTCGCCGAGGGCAAACGGCGTGTCCATGAACCACTCACCGCCGAGCACACTCATGGCGGTCGACTTACCGGCGCCCTGAACGCCTTCGAGGATCATCACCGAGTCTGCCTTGCAGCCGGGTTTCATCACCCGTGCCACGGCCGAGATCAGCCAGCGTTTGCCGACCTTGGAGGTGTAGTCGGTTTCTTTCACCCCCATGACATCCGTCAGCCAACGCTCCAGGCGCGGCACGCGATCCCACTCGAGTTTTTTCAGGTACTCGCGCACCGGGTGAAACGCGTGGTCGTGAGCCACGACGCTGACCGCCTCGATGACGTGCGAGGACTTCACGCGCAGGTTGTACTGCTGCGCGAGCCACTTCATCACGCGCACGTCATCGATGTCGGCCCACTCACCGGTGCCACCGCCATAGGGCGCTGCACGCAGCTTGACGATCTTCGAGCTGAACGCGCAGTAGCTGATCACCCCGGCCCAGCGTTCGTCGTGAGCGAGGATCAATTCGACGTTCTGCATGTGCGCGATCAAGGCGCCGCTTTCACTGCGGGCCAGTTGATCTTTCCAGCCACCGGCGGCCGGCGGGCGGACTACGGCCAGCACCTGACGGCGAACCGCGTCGAGGCCTTCAGCAACGTGCAGGTCGTTGAAGTCGGTCCACTTGTCATGACGCTCGACAGAGAAGATCGGCGCAACGACCTGGGCACCGACGATCAACGCAGCATTGCTCGCCTTCTCTTCGCCCGGATTCCAGGCGTCGCCGTTGGGTTTGGTGGTCTTCCAGTCGTCATCGCGGCAGATGATCAGCGGGCAGCCGGCAAAGCGCTCACGCATGACCTTGCACACGGCCAACAGGTTGCCCGCATCGAAGGCCACGGCCACAGCGAGCGACGTTGCCATGTGCAGGCTGGCGCCGGTGGCGTAACCCTCACAAACCAGCACCGGTTCGCCCGGTACCGGATGCGGACCGAGCAGGTGGAACGTGCCCTCCTTCGCCATGCCGTAAGGCCAGTAGGATTTGTCGCGACCGGTGTCTTCCTGTTTGTTCGGGAAGATCACCTGCAGGCCCATGATCTGATCACGGGCGTTCTTCATTGGGACCAACACGGCACCGGTGCGCGGCGCGTATCGCACGTTGATGCCAACAATCTGCTTGCGGTCCAGTTAATCGCTGCGCCCTGTGGTCGGCATGCGCTCGAACAACCCCTGCGCCCTTTTCGCGGCCCGCCGCGCAGCGTTGTTCGCGATTTCCGCGGCGCGGCGCTTGGCTTCTTCCTGGCGAGCACGCATCACTTCGCGTTCTTCCGGCGACATGCGCCCGGCCTTGACCTTGATCTTCTGCGTCTCGCCCGAACGCCAGTCACCGAAAGCGCCGAAGATCAGGGTGTCGCCCTTCTCCGTGCGCTGCTCGTGGACCACGTACCAGCCGTTCTTTTCCTTGCCCTTGTCCTGCGCTGTCTTGCAGCGGGTCAGCTTGCCGAACACCAGCGGCTGCGCTGGCTCCAGACCGTAATCGGCGAATTGGCCCAATACCTCATCGAGCATGCTGAATCCCCCGCTCAGAGAGAGACTGACAGCTGATGCACTGCGAGCAACCCGGCTGGGCCAGGCGGCGTGCTTCCGGAATCGGATCGTCACAGGCTTCACAGAACAGCAAAGAATGGGCAGCGCTTTCGGCTTTGGCAGCGCTGCGCGCGGCCATGGCCTGATCGATGCGTTCCTGCACCAGATCGTTGGCAAAATCGGCGATGTCAGCCACGGTCAGCACCTCGCGTCGTCTGGTTGACGTAGGTGGCGCGGTTGAACAAACCCAGCAGCCCTTGAATACCGCGGAACACCTGCAGGCGAATCGCCGCGAGTTCCTGATCAGTCACCACACCGTCGCCGATGCTCTTGGCCCAGGTCTCGGCCAGATCGGCGACCTGGCGGAAGTATTCGGCGATGCCCGTCGTGAGCGTTTCGGGCATGTCGTGGGTGTAGGTGTCGGCCAGCTCCTGCCAGACCGTGTCACCGACCAGCGCATGCACCGCATCGAGAATGCGGCGATCCTTGGTCAGTTCGAGGATCTCGCCGAACTCCTGAATGTTGATGGAGTGGCTCGGATGGGTTGGCGACAGTTTGTGTTGCAGCGTGGTCGGGTTACGACCGGTCGTGGCAGCGATGGCAGCAGCGCCGCCCGGGTAATCGCGAGCGGCGTGGTACAGCGCTAAATCGAGCGGCAGGATTTCCCGCTGCGCCCGTTCCAGAGAACTGAGAGCGATTCGGCTCATGGCATTAATCCTAAAAGTTGCCAGTGCCGCGCGACAGAAGTTGGTGATACATTTGCCGCGTGGTCTGGAGAGGCCCAAAGCCGGCTAGGTTCGCAAGACCAACACCGGCACCGTGCCGGGGCGAACAATCCGTTGTTCACCCCTGGCGCAACAGCTGCCAGCTCTGTGGTAAGAACGGCAGCAACACCAAGGCTTCCGAGCCTTGGAAACGCGATGAAAGTCGGCGGCATGTGGTGTGCTCGCCTTCCGACATCGCGACCCGATAGCATTGTGGTGATGCTGTCGGGAGAAAACAGGCGACCTTTGGGTCGCCTTTTTTCTAGTTTTTTTGGCTGTTGATGAAGTTGATCGGAGCGGGAAAGACTTCTGGTAGATCCGGCCTTAGCTCATGTGCGGATAACGCTCCTCGACAAGCTTTTACAATCAACGGCACCTGCTTAACGGGGACACCTCGGCGCATCCAGTTGAACAGTCGCTGAGGACTAACTCCGATAATTCGAGCGAAAGCCGTAGGAGAGCCAGCAGTGCAACCTATCGCTCTCTCAAGAGCGGAAACGGGTACAGGCCCCACTTGGGGTGAATTGAACGAGCTCATAGATTTACCTCGACACACCAAACACGAAACAAACAATACGTTTGTTATCGGAATACTGCAAGCGGGGTAACATACTGTTTATGAAAACACGGCTGATATCCAACAACGCTGAGCGCTTTGTGAAAGCGCTGGAGCTGACCAACACAGGTGGTACAGAGCTGGCTCGCGTACTCGGGTTAGAAAACGACCAAAATATTACGAACTGGAAAAAACGAGGGGTACCGGCCAATAAAATAAGCGCAGTAGCACTTGCGCTCGGGCTGAGGAGAGAGTGGCTCGAATACGGTGATCTGCCGATGTTTACGGATGATGCCGAGATCGTTTACGGGGTCACGGATGATGGAGAGCCCTATGAAATGACCTCCATTGTTCCATGGAACTCTGATCACTCAATTGAAAAAGATGATCTAGTGTTCTTGCTGACAGACCAGAGCGGAGCGCCTATAGAATCGAGCCAGGTTGACATACACAGCGCTCACAAACGTCATGTCACGCTTGACGTAGCAACTCTTAGAGAATGCGGGGTCAACGCGAATAATGCTGTGTTCATGCTGAACGTTGGGAATAGTAATCAACCCCTTCTTCCTCATGGCGCAGTGCTCGGCATTGACAAAGCTTTTACACGAATTGTCGATAGTGAATTGTATGCACTGACGCACAACGGCACCTTGAGGGTGAGGTTCTTACAGCGGTTATCCAGCGGAGCAATCAGGCAAAAATGCTTCAATCGTGAAGAGTATCCCGACAAAGAATACTCAATGGATCAGGTTCTCGAACAACGGATTGTCATCCTCGGACGCGTGTTTTGGTGGTCAGTAAGCAGACCTTTAGGCTCAGCCTAATCTCAAGAAACCAAACAAACCGTGTTGACCAAGCAGCAAACATATTGTTTACTCGCCTCACTCTTTACCACAGAGCGAGGCAATACCTATGCGCACCACCGCTACCTTACATGTCCATCCGACATGCGTAAGCAATCGCAACCTGATCGAACAACTACAGCTCACAACAGGCTGTCTGGTCGTCATTCATAACAGCAAACCTAAGCTTGTTGCCAAGTCCTGCCAGCCCTCTCCTATCGATCCGAACGGTGGAGGGCACGCGGCATGATCAAGTACAAGATCGACAATCGCACCCTGCAGTTGCTCAATGCCCAGGTCAATCTGACCGAGACCTTCAACCACATCCTGCGCACAGCACCGAAGCGTGATGGCCTGGCGTTTCGCCTCAAGGCTGAGCGCGGCACAGTGGAAAGCACTTTTGTCGTCGAACTGGGCAGCGAACGCCACACGCTGACCCTGCACAACGACAAGAAGATGCACCTCAAACTCGCCGACTTCATCGAAGAGATTGCCAACGGTCCGTTCGACGCGAGCAACTCCAGCGACCTGGTACATCGCCCGCATGCCGATCGTCAATACGGCCGTTTTGATGTCCAGGACAAGCAGCGCGTGTTCGAACTGGTGCACACCGGCGGTGTGCTGAGCCTCGACATGGGTTTCGAGCTTCCCCTGCATGTGGCGCTGCATCGCACCCATTCACGCCGGGGCGTCACCGCCATCTTGAGCATCGGCAACAAGAGCCCACATACGCGTTGCTTCACCCTGTACGACCCCGATGCCGAGATCTACGCAAAGCTCATTGAGTCCATCAACCACCTTGCTGCAGCCGCCACTCCTGCTGCGCATGCTGCTTGAGGAGCCGTTTATGGAACGCACCCTCGCCCAAGCAGCCACTCAACTCGGCCTCACTCGCCCCAAACTGATCGCTCTCATGCGGGAAAAAGGTCTGCTCAAGGGAAACCTGCCGGCGAACCCGAAGCGAGACAAAGCGTACCTGCGGGTCAAGGACAGTCCTTGGTATGACGAGAAACACGGAATGCAGTACAGCCAGTCGACTCGGGTGAAGCAGGCCGGTATCCGTTGGCTGGCCGAGCAGTTGGACATTGATCTTCCTGCCATCCCGGCAGATCGCCGTGACGTGGCCTAGGGAGTACGCCCGCCAGATCATTGCCATGCGCACACGTGAGGAGCGCAACGCCGCGCTCCTCGAAGTGCCCGAACATCTGCGCGAGCTGACCAGACGCCACTGCCTGAACGCCTGGAACCACCTGGCACGACAACAACGCAAGGAGGCTCGACAAGGCCATGAGTAACGCTGCACAGAACCCGCTCCGCCTGCATCCGGCGCCCGAATCGGCCACCGTCGAACTGCTCTATCGCATCTTCGGTGACGTCCTGATCCCGCTGGAAAAAGTCCGCGAGCAGTACTTTCGCAATCTCAACGAGCAGTCGTTCGTGACGGAGATCAACAGCGGCCGGATCCAGCTTCCGATCACCACGCTGGACACCAGCCGCAAGGCGCTGAAGTACGCGCACATCCGCCACGTCGCCTCGCTGATCGACATCCGCGCCTACAAAGCGGATGAAGACATGCAGCGACAGCAGGACGGCCAACACCCTGTTGCCCCCACACCACTGACGGCCGTCACCACCGGCCAACGACAATCCCAGGAGCACACCACATGATGACCCCAATACAAATCGGTGCACTCGTCACCCTGATAGTTCTGGCCGCCCTTCTGCTCTGGGGCGGTTACATCATGGGCCGCAGCGATGGCCTGGAGACAGGCCTGCGCGAGGGTGAAGACATCCAGCGCGCCGCAAGCGCCAAAACCATCCGCGAGCTCCAGGCATCCCTGCAGTTCATCCGGGCCGATCACACGCGCTTGGCACACTCCTGCAAACGATTTGAAGCAGGTCCACTCTTCGGCCCGGCCGAGCACCAGGCGCTGGTCGATATCGGCGAGCTGCTGCGGATCGCCGCTGAGACCTTCAGCGCCTTTCGTACCGGCAAGAAGCTTGAGCGTGACGCCCGCTCACTGCGCGAACAGGTGCTTGCGATGGCTGCGCAGCTGCAACCAGGAATTCAGGACAACAAGGTCGGACAACCGCTCTCCGGCGCCGCGCAAGTCACTGTGGAGGCTGCGTGAATGAGTTGGCTCTTTTCGCAGGCGCTGGTGGCGGAATACTCGGCGGACACCTCCTCGGCTGGCGCACCGTCTGCGCCGTTGAGCGTGATGCCTACGCCGCACAGGTTCTGGCGCAACGACAAGCCGATGGACTGCTCCCGCCTTTCCCGATTTGGTCAGACGTGTGCAGTTTTGACGGACGACCATGGAGAGGCCTTGTTGACGTGGTTTCGGGAGGATTTCCTTGTCAGGACATCTCGGTTGCAGGCAACGGCCTTGGTATCGCCGGCGCCCGCTCCGGACTGTGGCAGCAAATGGCACGAATTACCGATGAGGTACGACCGCGCTACGTCGAACTGGAGAACTCACCATTGCTTGTGGGAAGAGGACTTGCCGTGGTGCTCGGTGACCTTGCCGAAATCGGGTATGACGCGCGATGGGGTGTTATTGGAGCGACTGACCTCGGCGCCCCTCATCAGCGGGACAGGATCTGGCTCATCGCAGAAGACACCCGTCAGACGATGGCCAACACCGGTGGCGAGCATGGCAAAGGGATCCTCCCCTGCCGCACTAACTCGCCGATCGGGAGCCGACCGCTCGAACGATCGCCTGGATCACGCCGTGATGGCACTGGATGGTGGTCATCTGAACCCGGAATGGGCCGAGTGGCTGATGGGTTGGCCCATCGGGTGGACCGACTTAAGGCCATTGGCAACGGACAAGTTCCAGTCGTGGCAGCAACAGCATTCGAACACTTGTCAGGATTTGAAAATGGGTGAAGGCGCATGAAAACCTTATTTCTGCTAATGGCTCAATACAACGGGCAAACAATCATTTCAATTAATCAAGTTTGTAAAGACTATTTCACACACCTAACAACCGATATGTTTCAGCGCAAAGTAATGGCTGGTCAAATTCGAATACCTATCACGAGACTCGAATCCAGCCAGAAAAGTGCTAAAGGAATTCACATAACAGATTTAGCAGCGTATTTAGACTTGCAGCGGGAGGCCGCGGTAAAGGAATGCAACCAGCTCAACGGAATTCGCCGAGCCAGCTAATTCACTGCTTACCCCAGGCGCCCAGCTTCACGGGCGCTTGAATGATCCTCTCTAACCATGGCCATTCGGCATAGTGGTCACCCTTCCCGCGAAGATGGGTATACCTACGCAACGAGTTCCAGTCACGGTGCCCGGACACGCTGGCCACCCGCGGGATATCCCAATCCATCTCAAACAACCGACTAACTCCGTCGTGTCTCAGATCGTGGAAGTGAAGATCTTCAATCTCCAGAAACTTGCACGCCTTCGCCCAGGCTGTAGAGATCGACGAAGAGTTGTAGGGGAAAATTTCCGCACGCTCTTTTGGCATGCTTTGCAGAATTCTCCAGGCTTCGTCGGGTAGGTGGCACCAAACATCATTGCCAATTTTCTGCCCAGGGTTTTTCATATCTCTCACCAGCACCCGCTGATTCGACTCATCGACGTCGTCCCACACAATTCGGCTTATCTCATCCTGCCGACGCGTGGAAAAAATCGCGAAGCCAATCACCTTCAGCATGTTGATCGAACTAGGTCGACGCTGCTGCATACTGACGAAGTGCTCCAAAAGTTTATCTAGCTCGTCTTTGGCTGGACGGCGATCGCGCTCCCGGCTCTTCATGTTGTAGCCGAGCTTCCTTAACACCTTCCGAGCGTCCGGCATCGCGTGAGGGTCCACCTCATACCCCCAAGCGGGACGCGCAATCGAAAGGACAGCCCCAAGGTGCGCCAAATCGTTACCAGCCGTTTGCGGCTGGACGCCGCCGCCCTCTTTACTCATTCGCCAGAGTGCAAAATCCACCAAGCGCTGACTGTTGATAGCCGAATCAACGTTCTGGCCAAACTCCGTCGCCGCGATAGAATTTAGAGTGGCTTCCTTGGTTTTACCCAACGGCCGGACTTTCTCCATTTCATCCAGGTACTGCTTGATCATGTCCTGTACGGTGACGCCCTTGCGGTTCGCCCGCTCGATCGCACCAGGCTGATCTAGCTCTGCCTCACGTCGCCGCACCCACGCTTGTGCCGCCTGTTTCCGGGCGAAGGTCTGGCTCTCTTGGTAGACTTGCGCTCCATCGCGAAACAGGCGTATCTGTGCCGTGTAACTGACTGAGCCATCGGTGCGTTTTCGTGCTCTGATCGTTGCCATAGTCGACTGGTACAATTCCGAAAGTGATTGGTACATTGTACCAGCGACATCGAAAAAACGCCTGAAAACGCCTAAAAACACGCTATAAATACGTTGAGCCAAATGGTACCAAATACCCACTCCAGCCCAGTAAACTCAAGCCCTGCGCTGTCTCGGCGGTTCTCCGTTGCGCCCATGATGGATTGGACTGACCGCCATTGCCGGTACTTCCTACGCATCCTGTCGAAAAACGCTCTGCTCTACACCGAAATGGTCACCACTGGCGCGCTGCTCAACGGCGATCACGAGCGTTTCCTCCGCCACAACGAAGCCGAGCATCCGCTGGCGTTGCAGTTGGGCGGTAGTGTTCCGCTGGACCTAGCCGCTTGCGCGCGTATGGCGCAGGAGCACGGTTACGACGAGGTGAATCTGAACGTTGGCTGCCCGAGTGATCGGGTGCAGAACAATATGATCGGGGCGTGCCTGATGGGGCATCCGCAGTTGGTGGCGGATTGTGTGAAGGCGATGCGTGATGCGGTGTCGATTCCGGTGACGGTGAAGCATCGGATCGGGATCAATGGGCGGGACAGTTATGAAGAGCTGTGTGATTTCGTCGGCACGGTGCGGGATGCCGGGTGCACCAGTTTTACGGTGCATGCGCGGATTGCGATTCTGGAGGGGTTGTCGCCGAAGGAGAACCGTGACATTCCGCCGTTGCGTTATGACGTGGCGGCGCGGTTGAAGGCGGATTTTCCGGAGCTGGAGTTCATTCTGAACGGCGGGATCAAGACGATGGAGGCCTGCCATGAGCATTTGCAGACCTTTGACGGGGTGATGCTGGGTCGCGAGGCGTATCACAATCCTTATCTGCTGGCCGAGGTGGATCAGCAGTTGTTCGGCAGTACCGCACCGGTAATCAGCCGGGCCGAGGCGCTGGCGCAGTTGCGGCCTTATATAGCCGAGCATTTGCTGGCCGGCGGCGCGATGCATCACATCACCCGGCATGTGCTGGGCCTGGGCACCGGTTTCCCGGGGGCGCGCAAGTTTCGTCAGTTGTTGTCGGTGGATATCCACAAGGCCAAGGATCCGCTGGCGTTGCTGGATCAGGCGGCGGAGTTGCTGGCCGGGCGTTGATCGACGCTTGGAGCGTGTGGGCAACGAATGAGCGTTGCCCGGTGTTTTGCTGTACTGACAGGATGTCTTTTGGTTATGCCCACGTTCAGCTGTGTTTTATTCAAGCGTTTCACCCTCCTCGCTTTACTCTCGACTCTCTCTGCAAGCGCCTATGCATCCTGTGATTTTGCGAAGGGGTGCGGCAACGGGGAAAATGGCCCTTTTCAATCTACCCAGATGTCTGGTTTTCTGGTTTTCACGACGACGATGGTCACAGTCGACGGGATGTCGGACATTTCCGGACTGAAAAAACGTGTGTATTCGGTAGAGGAAATTGAAGCGGCACGTTATTTCCTCGCCAGTGACGGCGTGCTGCAAGCCGCGTATTTCACCTCGGCGTTGCAGCGGTTTCGTCAGGATTCGCCCGACTCTGAATTGAATGACCTCGCCGTCGCTGCGCTGCTCAGCAGTCAGTAATCAGCTTGCCGCCGCAGCCGTCCAGTTGACCCAACCAAATTGCCAGGTGGCGAGGATCAGCAAGCCGAAGCCGATCCGATACCAGGCGAAAGTGGCGTAGCTGTGGTTTGCAATGAACTTCAGCAGGCCGCGCACGGCGATCATCGCGAAGATGAACGCTACGACGAAGCCCAGGGCGAAGACCGGCAGGTCGCTGCTCTGGAACAGTTCGCGGTACTTGTAGCCGGAATACACCGCAGCACCGACCATGGTCGGCATTGCCAGGAAGAACGAGAACTCCGTGGCGGCCTTGCGTGACAGGCCGAACAACAAACCGCCGATGATGGTGGAACCGGAGCGCGACGTGCCCGGAATCATCGCCAGGCACTGTACGCAACCGATCTTCAGCGCGTCGGCCCACTTCATGTCGTCCACATGGTCGACACTCACTACATGATCGCGCTGCTCGGCCCACAACATCACGATGCCGCCCACCACCAATGCAACCGCTACGGTGATCGGATTGAACAGGTATTCATGAATCGTGTCGGCGAATAACACGCCAAGTATGACCGCCGGGAAAAAGGCGATCAGCAGATTACGGGTAAAACGCTGGGCATTACTCTGGGTCGGCAGGCCTTTGAGGATCTCGAAGATCTTCGGGCGAAACTCCCAGACCACGGCCAGAATGGCGCCCAGTTGAATGATGATATTGAACGCCATGGCGCGTTCGCCGCCGAACTCTAGCAAGTCGGCAACAATAATCTGGTGGCCCGTACTGGAAATGGGCAGGAACTCGGTCAGGCCTTCTACCGCCCCAAGAATCAGCACCTTGAACAAGGTCAGTAAATCCATTAATCCTCCGTCAGAGCGCTCTTTGCGGGCGCCCTGTTAAATGCATTCAGGCATTGAGTATCTGAAGTAAAACAATTGGCAGATGCGCACCCATTGCCCGACTCGGGGACGGAGAATATGTCTTATCAAAAGCCACACTCAAGGCATGTTAATAAACGTCCGCATGTGAACTTGTCGACGTTATAGCCAAAACACAGGCCTCACCATAAAATGTGACCCACCTCACACTGCTCTGATACGTATGCAGTTGAGTGATGGCCAAGGGACATTAAAACAGGTCGCGATAATTACAAAATAGTGGCACCATTCCATATTGCCACCATCTAACGACCTCAATTCCGTTAGTTCACAGCCCCGAAAAAATCAACTAAAAGCTTGAAAAGCTTAATTATTGTTAGAAAACTCGGGAGCCACGTCTAAAATCCGCGCAAATGTTACCAATTGTCAGTCACAGATGAGAACCGGTGCTTTAACATCCCGATGTCAGCACCTTTTCGAGTCAATGCATGATGCTCACAGGTAACTTAGCGACTAGAAGTCCGCGCCGCACAAGCGACGAACCAGGTGTTCTCACTCTGGGTCGTACCCGTGGCGTGGCTGAACACTTTAGCGCGCTAATCACGAAGCATGTGCAGACTGATCTGGCCATTGAAACTGGCTCTTACGCTAGTTCATATCAGCCAAATGAATATCACGGTTTGTATCGAGCCATATTCATTGTCATCGACAGCCCTCAGGCTCTTGAAGACAACCTGGCACTGGTGGAAAACCTGCGCAGCGACAACTTGAAGCCGATCATTTGTGCCGTAATCACCGGCCGCGGCGCTTTCAACAAGATCAAGTACTTCCTGGCCGGTGCCGACTTCTGTATCAAACTCAATACCTTGTCCGATGAAAGCGCCGAACTGCTGGGCGAGTTCTTCAACAGTGAAGAATGGCAACGCGATATCAGCCTGGTGCTGGATCCCACCCGCATCTGCCTCTCGGACACCAGCAAGAAACTCGATATCTCCTTTGCCGAAATGAAGATCCTGCAAGCCTTTGCGCAGACCGGCAATCACATTCTCAGCCATGATGAAATCGCCGGCATCATGGGGCTCAACACCCATTTCTACGACCCTCGGGCGCTGGAAAAATCCATCAGCCGCTTGCGTGGGAAAATCAAGGACGTGTACGGTACGAACGCCATACAGAGCATTCGCGGGTATGGCTATCGTCTGATGAGGGGGTTGATCTCAACTCCTTGATTCAGGGAAAACACTCTTTTGCAGCATACGAGGGAACGTCTGATGCAACGCTTCAAATATCCGCTTTCTCATAGTTTTAACCGCGTCACATATCTAATAAAAAGCTGTCAATTGCATGAGCGCTGCAACACTTAAACATAACAATAAACCATTACTCTAACGCAGACCGAGTGGAACTTATCGAGGCCATCTTTGGGCCCAGACCCTGCCTGATCGATTAATTCCGAGGAAAACATTGCTCGCCTGCCATTATTTTTTCGCCAAATTTGGTGTGTACTTTAGGAGAGAGACATGGAAACCAGCACGACCCTCCCAAGAAAATACTTTGTTGTCGTGACTAACAGCTCAGCGTCGCAGCGCGAACTCGAGAGCATTCTCTCCAGTGAGCGTTTCAATTCGTTTGGCACGTCTCAGGCACAAATGTTTATTGAAGGTGTTGCTTCGCCCTCTTCCACTCCGATGCTGATGGAGTTCACTTACCCACGCGGCACAAGGAAGCATGTCGCACCCAGCATTGAACATGATACCCAGCGCATATTGGCCACCCTCGAATCGGAATGGCTGGCAGCACAATCGGCGCATTCATTCCACAATTCCACGGCCATGTCCGAAAATCCCACTGACACTTCCCGAACGATCGAATCCGACTCGCCCTGCACTGAAGCCTGGCATCTGGACAATGATCAGGGTGCATTGACGAAAGAGGGTGTCGAGATCAGTCTCACCGGGCTCGAAACCGCACTGGTGCGCAAGATGCTGCACCATGAAGATCGTGTTGTCAGTCGCGACGATCTGATCCTCAGCATCGGCCGCGAGCCGGAGCAATACCGGGGACTGGAAATGTGCCTGAGCCGTCTTCAAGACAAATTCAAGAACGCCAGCAACGGTGAACGATTGTTTCGTGCCGTACGCAACCGCGGATATTGCCTGATCCAGGAAGTTGTTGCCTAAACAACATCCCTCACTACAAGACAAACAGATACAAGTGCGATTACAAAAATAAAAAAGCACTCTGTTTGGTTTCACCCCTCCCTGGTTATACCCGCCTCCTGACCCCACCTACGATAGCAAACACAATATTGATTATTCACCCCCTGCCTTTCGACCTTTTCTAACGTTTGAATATTGGAAATTTAAATAAGTTGGCACTGTGCCATCTTGTTAAAACTCGTCAGACAGCATCCCCGGCAATAACTTAGTCTATTGACTGACGACAGTTCCGCATTCCGGCGTTGTTACCTCAGGACACTGGCTCAAACAACAATAACAAGTCTGCTTAACAACTCGGTTTTCTACTGTCGAAACCTGAATGGACGTCTTTTGGGGATATCGTATGGATCTTTCTCTTCGTATCAATCGAAACACCGGCCTCAAGGGACTGACCTTTTGGGGCCAATGGGCGCTGGCACAGAGTTTCATTGTTTCCCTGTTGTTCATACTGGCCGAACAGCACACGGGCACCGTCGAGTTCTACTATCGGATGTGCACGATCCTGGCGGTACTGGCCTCGGTGCCGGCTTATACCTTCAGCGGCGCGTATCGAAAGCGAGACAATTACCTGACCGGGCTGGGTCGACTGTTCATGGGCTGGTTCATGACCATGGCCGGGCTGGCGTTCATCGCCTTCATCTGCAAGGCCGATGCGCTGTTCTCCCGCCAGGTCATCCTTGAGTGGGCGGTGTACGGTTTCCTCGGTCAGGCGCTGCTGTACGCACCGCTGCATGCGTTCTCGAAGTTCTACCAGCGGTCGCGCAAAAGCGAACACAAGACCCTGATCGTCGGCACCGGCGAACTGGCACTGGGCCTGGCGAAGAAATTGAGCCAGCACGAAAACCTGCCGCTGGTCGGCCTGGTCAGCAACGGCGATACCCCGTCGCTGGAAGCGGACGCCCCGCGCGTTGTCGGCGCTCAGGACGAACTGCTCGAGCTGATCCAGACCCACGACATCCGCCGCTTGTACATCACCCTGCCGCTGTCGGAAGCCGCCAAGATCGAAGCCATGTATGTGGACTTGCTGGATGCCAACGTTGACGTGGTCTGGGTGCCGGACCTGAACAGCCTGACGCTGCTCAACCACTCGGTGAAGGTCGTGGATGGCCTGCCGGCGATCTACCTCAATGAAAGCCCGCTGACCAGCCGCCCGACCGCAGCGCTGAGCAAGAGCCTTGTTGAAAAAGCCGTCGCCCTGTTGGCGATCATCCTGTTGAGCCCGGTGCTGCTGGCCGTGGCGTTGGCGGTGAAGCTCACCTCGCCGGGTCCGGTGTTTTTCAAGCAGGATCGCCACGGCTGGAACGGCAAGGTGATCAAGGTCTGGAAATTCCGCTCGATGCGCGTGCACGATGACCGTGAGGTCAAACAGGCCAGCCGCAACGATTCGCGCATCACGCCAGTCGGTCGCTTCATCCGTCGCACTTCGCTGGACGAGCTGCCGCAACTGTTCAACGTGCTGCAAGGGCACATGGCGCTGGTCGGCCCACGTCCGCACGCCGTGGCGCACAACAACTACTACTCGGGCAAGATCCTCGCCTACATGGCCCGTCACCGAATCAAACCGGGCATCACTGGCCTGGCGCAGATCAGCGGTTGCCGGGGCGAGACAGACACCCTCGACAAGATGGAAAAGCGCGTCGAGATCGACCTGAAGTACATCAACAACTGGTCGCTGTGGCTGGATGTGAAGATCCTGGTGAAGACGCCGTTTACCCTGCTGTCGAAGGATATTTACTGAGACGCAGGGCTTGAGAAGGCAACACCGCAAGGGGACGAAAGTCCCCTTTTTTGTGGGCGGGATTTGGGGGTTGGCGGAGGGCTCTGCGGCCGAGGAAAGTCTGATGATTTGATGTCGGCTGAGCGGACGCCTTCGCGGGCAAGCCCGCTCCCACAGGTTTTTAGGTGATGCCGTAATCTTCGCCACTCCTCGAAACTTGTGGGAGCGGGCTTGGTCCGGGCGGCGATCCGACGAAGGCGCCGGATCATTCAACATCAGGTTTGAACCTGGAACACACCGACTCCCACAGCAATCACGGCTGCATCAAGATCCCCCTTCACCACAAACCAAAACGGGAGCCCACAGGCTCCCGCTTTAACTCCCCGCTCCCCCGAACCTACTCGGTAATCTTCCCGAAGTTGCGGTAGAACATGTCCCCTTCACGGCTGTCCGTCATCGAATGCAGCTGGAAGCTGCGGTTGAGCCGCGCGCCACCGTCACGGGTCAGCGGCGCCCACACCAGGTTGGCGCGGCGCATGGTCGACATGCTCATCATTTCGTCGAACGGAATCGACAGGTACAGCCCCTTGTCGAAACTACCCTCGCCATACTCGGCGCTGCCGGCAGTGGTGATCGTCGCCCAGGCGCCAAAGCGTACGCCGTTGAAGAACTCGCGAGAGATATCCACCGTGCCGCCAAAGTCGCCCGCCAGGTAACGCCCGACACTGACCGCGGCCAGCGTGTCGAACGGCAGATCGGTGTAGCCGGTGATGTGACCGGTCCAGACCGAGTAATCCTGCAGGCCGAAACCCTGGTCGAACTCACGCTGACGCACGTAGTTCAGGTCCGCACCGATCGACCAGCGCTTGCCGGTAGGGCGAAACAGCACCTCGCCCCCGACCCCGGCGAACATCGATTCCAGATAACCGCCGTAGACCATGCCGTACAAATCCTTGTCCAATTGCTCGGCGTGGCTGACCTGGAACAGCGGCATGGTGGTGTCCGACGTGGTCAGGTACTGACGCAAGTCGGTGCGCACGCGCGGCAGGCCACTGGGCGCATCGTAGGTGAATTTGTCGAAGTTGTTGATCAGGTTCTGACTCAGCAGACCGTTCCACCAGGTGTTGCGGTTGAAGCGGTATTCGGCGTCCAGATCGGCCGTGAACTGATAGAGCAAGCCATCGGGGCCGCCGACGTTCTGTTTGAAGCCCAGGCCGACGCCGTAATTGAAGTGCTGCGGCGCCTCGGTGTAGAGGGTTTTCTCGTTTCGCGGCATCGCCGGGTTGATCTCGGTGGTGCGGTGCAGCGACTCCAGCGGCTCTTCGTTGTTGATCACTTCGCGGAAGGTCTGCCGGGGCACACTGGTTTCTTCCAGCGGCAGGTCGTAGCGCTTGTTGACCACGGTGAACCAGTCGATGTCGTCGTTGACGCTGTTGTCGAGGATCCGGCTCGCGCGGCCGACAGCCTTCGGCGAATGGAAATAGCGCTGCTGCTCGCCGTACACGATCAGTTCGGAATCGCGCTGGGTGATGCGCTCGACCTTGTAGCCGGCGTTCTGCTGCAAGCGGCGCGACACGTCGGCCCAATTGACCTCCTCCATCGTCGTGCTCGGCGCCTTCGCCGGCAGCGGTTCGGCCGGTGGGTCGAAGGTCTTGGCCGGGGCCTTGCGGCTGACGAAATTGGTGTGGAACGTGATGCCGAACATCGCCGTGTTGCCGCGCTCCCAGGCCGCACTCACATCGACGGAATCTGTCACCTTGAACACCGCGCCGAGGTTGATCGGCGAGTCCTGCTTGATGATGTTGTCCTTGGGCTCGTGCTTGTAGTCGTTGCCTTCGTATTCGAGTTTCAGGCTGAGGCGGTCCCAGGGCGTCTGGTAACTCACGCCGCCGAAAAACGACGGTTTGCCGCGAAAGTACGAGCCGGCGTTGACGTCACCGGTGCCTTCCAGGTCAGGGCGAGTGTTGAAGCGGTCACTGATCGAACCCAACGGGTTGTCGACATCGCCGCGATTACCGATGTAACCCCAGGCGATGCCGGCACTGAAATCAAAGTTGTCATAACGCTTGTTGGCCACGAAGAATTCACTGGCAAACAAACCGGTACCGCCGATGTCTCGAAAGCCCAGCGCCACTTCCGGCGCCCAGTGGCTTTCCTGCCACAGCCGGACCTTGGCGTCGACCGCCTTGTCCTTATAGCTCTGGCTGCCGCTCAGCGCTTCGGAACCGTACGGACGGTTGGTGATGGCGGTGTAGCGAAACGAACCTTCCAGCCAGTCGAGCGGCTGCAACGAAACGCTGTATCGGCTGTAAGGTTCGGTGCGGTTGGCGTTGACGCTCAACTCACCGGCGGGCGACATGCGCGCGGTCGGGGTCTGCAACAGACCGACGCCGCCGAAGTCATTCTGGGTAATGCGTGGCTCGGCATGCACCAGGCCACACGGCAATAACAGCACAGCTGCAAAACGCAAATTCAACGAACCACCTCAGCCAACTGCGTGGCAATCAATTCGGCCAACTGCTGATTCAGTTCAGGGACAGGCGGATCCAGATCGTCGTTTTTCACCGGCACCAGAATCTTGCTGCCGGCCACGGGCATCTGCCCGCTCTCGCGGTTCCAGTGGGCGATGCCGACCCGCCGCGATTCGCCGTTGGGCTGGATCAGCCACAGATAATCGGCATCGGCGTCCGCCGTCAGCAATGTGCAGCCCTGCAGGTATTCGCGGGCCTCCTGCAACGGCTGATAAGGCAAACGGCACGGCTCGGCGACCGCGCCCAGCACTTCGACTTCGTCGACCCGTTTCGGGTAGATCAGTTGATCGCCATCGTCGAGACGGATGTTGCGGGCGAAGCCGACTTCCACCGCCACCGGATCGAGATCGGCGATCTGCCGCCCGGTCACCGGCATCTGCCGGACCTGCTCGGCCAGTCGTTGTGCCAGCGCCGCACGACTCGGCTTGTCGAACAGCATCGCCATGCGCTGCAGCACATCCAGATCGAATAGCACGCCGACCTTGAGCCGCGTCTGTTCTTCCAGCAGCGACTGACGCAACAGGACGCCCGCCAGCCAGTAGCCTTCGGCATTCGGCACGGCTTCGCCTATCACATCGCGCAAACGTCCGCCCGCCGGCAATTCGATCGGGCCCGGGTTGGCGACATCACCGCTGACGATGACTGCTGCCTCGCTGATCCCAGTGAGTAACATCAAGCACGCCGAGAGCGCTCTGAGCCGCTTCACGGCAGATGCCTGCGGTCAGGGGTCAGTTGCACGATCCTGACCCGCAACTGAGAGGTCAGTTGCTGTTCACTCTGCACAATGAAACCGTCCACCGGATCGACCCAGTAACGGTTGGTCGCGCGCAGGCCGATGGCCGGCGCGTCAATCTGCTCGTCGACACGCAGCACGGAGTATTCCTTGTCGAGAATGTCGAGGGTTTCCAGGGACTTTCGGGAGAAGCGGCTGTTGACGATGATCCCGACTTCCTGGCCCTTGTAGAGGTCGATCCAGCGGCGGCTGGTGTAGCCGTCGGTGATGCGATGCAGGCCCTGTTTGAATGGCGAGTCATCGGACAGGCGCGTGCCGTCCAGATCGCCGTCCACGCCGAGGCCCACAGTGCGCATGGCCAGGCCGTCGCGCATCAGCAGCACCTGCTTGCCGGAGGCGACCCAGAACTGCAGGTCCTCGCGCTCGCGCACCAGCGCCAACACCCCGGAACCGGACGGCGTGGTCAGTTTGAGCTGGGGATACTTGACCCCCGCGACCTGCTCCGCCGACACGTCCAGTTCATCCGGCCCGATGACGGCGGACTTGAGGTTGTTCAACGAAGCGCTCATCAGCGGATTGCAGCCACTGAGCAACACGGCCGCCATCAGGCACACGCCCACTTTCAACGTTTTCACAGTCGGCGGCCTTATTTGCTGTTGTTACTGTATTCGCTCCAGTTCTTCGCAGCGGAAGCCCCCGTCCCGACAATCGATGCCGATGGCACCAACTGGCTGATCAGGCGATTCCAGCGAGTCACGTTGGCAGGCCCGACGTAGACCACGTCCTGGGGCCGGACTTCGAAGTGCGAGGCGAGCGCCATGGCGGTCGGCGATTCGGCTTCCAGCTGATAGATTTTCGCCGGCTCGACGTCGAGGTTTTCCACCCCGCGAATCACGTACACAGCGTTGCCGTTGGAGGTGGTCTGGCTCAAGCCGCCGACCGAGCCGAGTACGTCGGACAGGTTCATGGTGGCAGTCTTGAAGCTCAGCGCACGGGGCTGGTTGACCTCGCCCATCACGTAGATGCGCTTGTTGTCGTTGTACGGCAGATACAGCTGATCGCCCCCCTTGAGGTAGACGTTCTGCAATTCGGAATCCTGCTGATTGAGCGCATCGAGATTGAGCGGATAGACCCGCCCGTTGCGCGTCAGCATCAGCCCGGACAAGTCGGCATTGTTGGTATCGACACCGGCCGACCCTAGGGCTTCGACCACGCTCAGCGGGTTGGTCGAAATCGCCTGGGGGCCGGCCTTGGCCACGGCGCCCGAGACCACGACTTTCTGACTGGCGAAACGCAGCACCGCGACATCCACTTGTGGCTCGGCAATGAACGCCGAGAGGCGTTGCTCGATGTCCGAGCGCAGTTGCTGGATGGTTTTGCCGGCGGCCTGGACTTCCTTGATGTACGGGTAGTACAAGGTGCCGTCGGAACGCACCAGACGACCGTTGGCGTCGATCTGCTGCTGCGCACCCGAAGGGGCGGTCAGCTCGGGATGATCCCAGACCGTGATGTACAGGACATCGTTGCTGCCGATGCGGTATTCGGCCGGGGTCGCCAACAACTCCGCCGGCACCGACTCACGCTTGTAGGTGGCGCGGTTCATGGCGATGAGCTTGGGGGTGATCGGAATGAGCTCGACCCGGCTGCTTTCGCTGGCGCCCTGGCGCGTGATGCTACTGGTGCTCAGGTACTGGCCGGGGGAGAACATGCAACCTTGCAAAGCGATACTTGCCAACAATAAAAGAGAAAAACGACGGGTCATAATGGCACTACGCTATTCAAGGGCGAATCCAAAAACAAAGTCACCCGACTTTCGTCGGGCGACCCTGTACTGCACCAACAGATACTTCAGTTAGTTGTGCGTGCCGGTTGTACCCGTGGTACCGGTGGTACCCGTTGTACCGCCGTTGGCACTTCCACCACTGTTGGACGCCGCTACAGCACTGGCGACCATGGCAGTACTGGCAGCAGGCGCTGTAGAAGCCGCGACACTGCCAGATACATTGGTCACTGCTGTAAGCGGCGCTTCAGCTGCGGAGGCCCAGTTGCTCAACATCGTCAACAGGGCGATCGCCATCACTTTCTTCATATCAACTCCTTTCTAACATCGCACCTGAACATCGGGTGTTGGTTAGAGGTGGTAGAGTTCAAGTCGCAAAAAGCGCGAACAAGATCCGTTGTTCTTTCACAGTCTTACCCAACTGATAAAAGTCGAACGGCAGGTTTATATCTACGGACTTGCAAAAGGCATTGCCAGTCTAATTTCCCGACGATATCTAACAACCTGACTGAAACTAACATTGCACTAAAACGCCATCATCCCTGGTAACCCCGGGGATGATTCGATTGCCAGCGCCAGGTGTCGGTGACCATGTCCTGCAAGTTGCGCGTGGCTTTCCAGCCGAGTTCCTTCGCCGCCTTCGAAGCGTCGGCCCAGCTCTCGGCAATATCCCCGGAACGCCGTGGCATTACCCGGTAAGGCACCGGCTGCCCGCAGGCCTGCTCGAAGGCCCGCAGCACCTGCAACACGCTGTAGCCGTCGCCGGTGCCGAGGTTCCAGGTATGAATGCCAGTGCGGTCGGCGATGGTTTGCAGGGCTTTCAAGTGCCCGTCCGCCAGGTCGACGACGTGGATGTAATCACGCACGCCGGTGCCGTCGACCGTCGGGTAATCGTCGCCGAAGATCGACAACTCCTTGAGGCTGCCGACCGCCACCTGGCTGATGTAAGGCACCAGATTGTTCGGAATGCCGTTGGGGTCTTCGCCCATCTGGCCGCTGTGATGCGCGCCGATCGGGTTGAAGTAGCGCAGCAGCGCGATGCTCCAGCGCGGTTCGGACTGGCACAGGTCGCGCAGCACGTTCTCGACGATCAGCTTGGACTGGCCGTAGGGATTGGTCGGAGTGCCGGTCGGGAAATCCTCGCGGATCGGCATCTGCGCCGGCTCGCCGTAGACCGTGGCGGACGAGCTGAACACCAGCCGGAACACCCCCGCCGCTGCCATCGCCTGGCACAGCGTGATGCTGCCGCTGACGTTGGTTTCGTAGTATTCGAGCGGCTTGCGCACGCTCTCGCCCACGGCCTTGAGCCCGGCGAAGTGCAGCACGGCATCGATGGCGTGCTGCTGGAAAATCCGGTCCAGCAGGGCCCGGTCACAGACATCCCCGCGAATCATCAGCGCACTTTTGCCGCAAATGGCTTCCACCGCGTGCAAGGCGGCGTCGCTGCTGTTGCAAAGATTATCCAGAACTACAACTTCATAACCTGCTTCAAGTAGTGCAAGTGTGGTGTGCGAGCCGATATAGCCGGCGCCACCCGTTACCAGAATCTTCATAGCGCGGTCCATAAGTGGGAAAAGTGCCAACTCGCGTGTCAAGCGCTGTTTGTTTAATGTGTGTGTTGATTCACACAAACAGCGCGACAACAACCAGAAACAAAAACAGTTCAATCACTGGCTATAAATATTTTTACAAGCCAAACTGTATTGCCTGGTACTTATTAGCACTCCCGCGCATTCATCACTATCAACGGATGCCGACTAAAAATAACCAATAACTGTCAAACCGACATCTCATAACATTGTCGTGTTTTACACTCATTGCTATTTGCCACTCATCTCCCGAGTCAGGTATTAAAGTACAGCTTCAATAACTTGCAACCTTTCGTTATTGCAATAAACGATGGCAGTGCGCCATGAATGACCAGGAAACTTTTATGATCCGTAAATGTTTGTTCCCCGCTGCCGGTTATGGCACGCGTTTCTTGCCGGCCACCAAAGCCATGCCCAAGGAAATGCTGCCGATCGTCAACAAGCCGTTGATCGAATACGCCGTTGAAGAAGCACGGGACGCCGGCCTGCAACACATGGCCATCGTCACCGGCCGGGGCAAGCGCGCACTGGAAGACCACTTCGACATCAGCTACGAACTCGAACACCAGATTCGTGGCACCGAGAAAGAGAAGTTCCTGGCCGGCACTCGTGAGCTGATCGACACCTGCACCTTCTCCTACACCCGTCAGGTGGAAATGAAAGGCCTGGGCCACGCGATTCTCAGCGGCCGCCCGTTGATCGGCGACGAGCCCTTCGCCGTGGTGCTGGCGGACGACCTGTGCCTGAACCTCGAAGGCGACGGCGTACTGACGCAGATGATCGAGCTCTACAAGAAATTCCGCTGCTCGATCGTCGCCATCCAGGAAGTCCCGCGCGACCAGACCCACAAGTACGGCGTGATCGCCGGCGAGGCGATTTCCGAGGGCATCTACCGGGTCAACCACATGGTGGAAAAACCGGCCCCGCAGGACGCACCGTCGAACCTGGCGATCATCGGCCGCTACATCCTCACGCCGGACATCTTCGACCTGATCGCCGACACCGAGCCGGGCAAGGGCGGCGAAATCCAGATCACCGACGCCCTGATGAAACAGGCGCAGAACGGTTGCGTGCTGGCCTACAAATTCAAGGGGCTGCGCTTCGACTGCGGCGACGCCGAGGGTTACCTGCAGGCGACCAACTTCTGCTACGAAAACGTTTACCTGAAGGGCCGCTGAGCGGCCCCACTGATTCATCGCCGCACGCACAGCCAACGAGGCAACCATGAACATTGCACAACATTCCGCAGAGATTGAACGTGAGGTGGACAACCTCGGGGTGATGAGCTGGTTATCCCGCCATCAGCCATTGCCCAGCGCCAATGGCCCGTGGCTGGGCACCCTGTTGCTGGTCGACCGCCTCGGCGTGTTTCCCTCGTCCGGGGACATACGCCGACCGATGCGCGATCCCTATCCTCTGCTCGCCCACCTGAAACGGATTTACGGCGAGCAGGCGCTGGAGGTCGATGACCGCGACGGCCTGAAGATGATCTTCAGCGACTGGCGTTTCCGCGTGCGGATCTGCTGCAACGACCCGGCGATCATCGTCAATGTGGAAACCCGTTGCGTGACGCAGTTGATGCCGCAGAAAACCGCAGAACTGCTGAGCCATCTGGATCTGTTCGACAACTGACGGCTACTTCGAAGTCTCGCCACAGCTGTCCTGTGGCGAGACTTTTTGCTGTCCGCCCACGACCCAACGATAGAAGTAATCGGCAATCACCCGCCCGCCCGTGGCCGGCAGCGGATGAATCTTGTCCGGCCCGATCATGGCCGCCGCGTAGCGTTTGACGTCGGTGCCGAACGCGCATTGCAGATTGGCGTAACCCAGACGCTGCTCACGGGCCCAGGGCTCGATGACCTGCGCATAAGCCGACATCGGATAGGCGCTGGAGCGGGTGGTGTCCTGACGCAGGATCAGGTTGATGCTTGCCGCCGGTTGAATCTCGCGGAGCATGCCGACCAGCCCCTCAACATTGTGCAGATACTGCTCAGGCTTCACGCCAAAACCCTGATCGTTGCCACCGAGCATGATCAGGTAAATATCTGCGGGGATCTTCGACACCACGGCTTTCCACTGCGCCTGCCAGCGCGCATCGTCGTGATAGAAATCAGCGGATGCCGCGCCGGACGCCGCCAGTTTCGAGACCCGAACCCCGTCCTGATCGTTGCTCAACCACAGGCCGAACAAGGTCGGCGCGCCTTTCACCACTTCCAGCCTGAACGCCCATTCGGTCGCGGCCGACGTACCGGGCAGCGGGACTTCCTGTACGCCCTCGCCCGCGAGTTTCAACGGCTGCCAGTCGGCGGAGGGTGACCAGCGATAACGCAACTCACTGGACTCACCGTTGCCGAGGTAGAGCAGTTTCGCCTGAGTGACCGCGGTATTGATGGCGGGCGTCGGGCTGGCCTCGACTTGCAGCCAGGCACCGGGCCGGCCGGTCACCGTGCGGCTGTCGGGGCTGGCCTGGCCGAGGCCGGAGACTTGCCAGCCGCCGCCGAAGTATTTTTCGCTGCTGCGGGTGTACTTGAAATGCGTGCCGCCGAGCGCTGCGCCGTGGTTGAAACCGACATACCCCGGCCCGGCAAACCCGACCTCTCCGGCCACGCGCTGCACCAGTTTGTTCAGGTAGAAATCCTGCCCCGCGCTGTAGCTGTCGCCGATCACCGAGATCGACAACACCTTGCCGGCCTTGCCTTCGCGCCACTGGCCAAACCGCTCGCGAGCGTCGCCGACCTGCACCACCGACGCCGCTACCGGCGGCACCTCATCAACAGCCAGCATGAATCGCTTCCTTCATCGGGTCTGCGCCACCGGAGCGATGGTTGCCGCCGGTTTCTTTTTCGTCGCCGCACGTTCGCCGAGAAACAGCACGGAAGTGAAGTTGAACCGACTGAAAATCATCGACAACACCACAGGCCCGAGCAAACCACACGTCAAACCGCAGAACACCAGCACGCTTTCGTCTTTCACACCCAGGCGGCCGAGGATCGAACGCGACGTGGCGGCGAACAATACGTGAAACAGGAAAATCGCGTAGGAGTAACCGCCAAGCCAGGTCAGCGCCTTCGAGCGCATGTCACTCGACAGCAACGCGATGCACGACACGCAGCCCACCGTCAGGCCGATCAGGCTGCGGCGGTCGACGATCAGCTCGCGGTCCACCGCCGCCACGTACAGCAGCGTCAGCGAGATCAGCACAAACACCAGCGGGCCGATCACCTTGAACGTCTGCTTCAGCTCGCTGACCTTCTCCTGCCCGATCATGCCCGCCACGAAAAACGGCAACAGATAAATCGCCCCATTGATACCGAACGCATCCACCGGAAACGCTGGCAACAGAAACACCGCCGCCGCGAACGCGAACAGCAGATACAGGCGCGTCGCTGTGCGCAGCAGCCCACGCCATTCCAGCAGGCCGACGAACATGAAGATGATGAACACCGCCTGCAGGAACCAGAAGTGGTTGATCGGCACATAGAACGACAACAGCGCATCCATCACGCTGACGTCCTTGTTCACCCCCGGCCCCACCGCCTGCAACACCGAGAACGGCACACCCACGCAAAACAGCGGCACGATCAGGCGTCGCACCTTGCCGCTGAAGAACGCGGAAAAGTCATTGCCGCGAATCTTGTAGAGGGAATAGATGTAGCCGGAGATGAAGGTGAACAGCGGCATGCGCACGTACACCATCGAATCGGCGATCACCCGGAACGGCGAGCCGATGTCGATTTTCAAACCACCGCCCAACGGCCCGATCACGTGATAGAGCACCAGCAACAGGCACGCCAGGCCACGCAGGGTTTCGATCTCCAGGGACTTTTTCTTGCTCGACATAAAGCACCCGCCTCAATTCAGAATTCTTGATTCAACCTTCACCGGTTTGTTCGCCCGCAACATCAACCCCAGGCCCACGAACAGCACCGGCACCACCATCGAAAAGTGCCGGGCGAACGAGCCGAAGTCCGGCTCGAACAAGCCTTGAACCAGCAGAAACGCCAGCGGAATCGCGATCAGTTCCTTGGGTTTGGTCTGGATCGGTGCGCCCTTGTAATCGGTCGAGGTGATGACTTTGAACAGCAGCAGCGCGGTCATGATCATCAACGCGACGAAGATCACCTGACCCGGCCCGGACAGCAGAATCAGCTCAACGGGGAACGACAAGCGGAAGAAAATGATCATTGAGTCCAAGGCCTGCGAGACGAAGTCGCTGCCGCTGAGCCACGAGACGATCAGCGATTTGGAACCCTCCTCGCCCGCCGTGCGCAGTTCGTTGTTGCTGGCGCGAATCGATGAAACCGGAAAGCCCAGCGCCAGCTGAATCGCCATCGCAACCGCGAGATAGAACAGGAACAGCATCAGGAAGAAGGTGGTGCGCGAGACGTATTTCTTCATCACGCAGACGCCGACCCAGGACAGCGAAAACAGAATCCAGTAAGGCCGGATCAGCACGCCGTAGATCACCGCCGAGAGGAAAAATCCGCCGCGATATTTGCGCGTCAATGAGCTGAACAGAATGCTCAGCACCGCCACCGACACGATGATTTCCTTGGTCAGGTTTTCCAGGAAAAACGAACGCACGATGCCCCACAGGCACAGGGTTCCGAAGATGGTCAGCGGCATGCGCCGGAACACCACCACGGGAATCGCCGTGAGGAAAAAGTTGCAGAACATCCCGTAGGCCCAGGCGTTGGTCAGGTTGATCCCGGTGGGCCGCAGCAGGAACGCCGAACACTCGTAGGACGAGCGATCCGGCGAGAACGGGTTCCAGAAATTACAGTTGTCGGCCCGGGCATAGGACGACCACAGGGTCATCGCGTCCGGGCCCGGATCGCGCGGCACCAGCAGCGGCATGGCCACCGACAGAAACAGTCCGGTGAACAGGATCAGGAACGACAGCGAGGAATCGAGACGGCGGCCGCGAAACTCGATACACGGCAGTTTCAGGCCCATGACACGACAGCCTTTTTCGCCCGCGTGGCACGAGTCAGCAGCGCAATCACGCCGAGCTGCACGATGATCGCAAACACGTTGCCCCAGGCCGCGCCGTAGATCGAATAATGCTTGATCAGCAGGTAACTGACCGGCACTGAAACCAACAGACAAATGGCCGCACTGGCGAGGGACACCCGACTGTTTTTCGAGGCGATCAAGCCGCCCCAGACGATGTCGCCAATGGCACGCAGGGCGAAGGAGAAAATCAGCACGCCGAGAATGCCGTTGTCCGGACGCGGAACGCTGGTGGCGACGTAATCGAGCACCACGTTGAAGAACAGATAAATGCCCACCGCGACCGCCGCCGACACCGCCAGCGACCGCGCGACCCATTTGTTCACGAACAACTGCCGGACCGTGAACGGTTGCTGATCGGCCTGATAACGCTTGGCAAGCAGCGGAATGCCGACCACCGCCACCACCGCGTAAGACAACGCCTGCAAGGTGTTGGCCGCCGACCACGCGTACACGTATTTACCGAGGCTGGCGTAGGGTTCGAGGTCGATGATCAGAAAGCGCTCGGCGTACTGACTCAGCGCGATCAGGCCGGTGCCGAGGTAAAACGGCAACCCGGCTTTCCACACGGCCGCCGTCGCCAGGGTTCCCTCTTCGCGCCCGCGATGAACATTCACCACGATCAGGTAACCGGCGACGATCACCAGCACGTTGGCGATGACCCACAGCCACAGCACGCTGGCGATTGCGGACACCCAGCCGAGTGCCATGCCGCCCACGGCCAGCAGCGCCCAGAGCCCGGTCTTGATGAAAAACAGCAGCGCACCCGCCGTGGCTTTCTGCGCGGAAAACACGAACGAGTTGATCTCGAACGACAGGTGTTCGGTGAGCAGCACCAGCGTCACACAGGCGATCAGTGCGGTGGTCGCCTCCACCGACTGGAATAGTGAATAAATCACCACCGTCAGCACCGACAGCGCCAGGCCCACGGCCAGGTACAGCAGCAGCACTTTGTCCACCACACGGCGCGAACTGCCGCCGACGCTGATCAGCCGATTGATCTCGGAACTGAAACCGACGCTGTAGAACTTCGACGCGATCAACGACGCCGCAACCACCACGCCGTAGAAACCCAGCGCCTCGTAACCGAGGTAATGGGTGATGGCGAGCACCAGCAAGAACTTCGCGCCCAGTGCTCCGCCCCGCAGCAACAGCCGGAATATCATCGAATGACGCCCTTGATGATGTCGTCCATGGCCACGGTTTTCGCCTCGATCTCGCGGCAGGTGTCGGTCAGGCGTTTGCCGAAATTCGACAGCGCGTCCGGCGCGTAAACCGTGTCGATGATGGTGTCGACATTGATGTCGCCACCGTTGATGACCCAGTCCTCGACGCCCATGTCCTGATAGGCGCCGAAGCCTTTGCGTTCGTAGCTGATGTGGTACGCCGGCACGCCCGAGAGCAGCGATTCGATCGCGCCGTGCAGGCGTACGGAAATCACCAGGTCCGGTTGGTATTTGGCCAGCGTTGCCTTCAACGGCAGCAAGTCTTCGGTGATGCCCAGCTCGCGGTAAAACGCGCCGTCATCGTTACCGCGCACGGCGCTCTGTACGGCGCAGACCACTTTGCTTTTGTTCTTCAAGCGCTGCAGCAGCACCTTCAGGTTTGCCACATAAGCCAGCTTCTTTTCCTTGCTCCACGCTGGCGGCTTGCGCAGCACCACGCACACCGTGGCCGGCGTCGAGGCGCAGCGGGTGAACTTGGGTTGCTGAAGGATCTTGCCGGCCAAGGCCTGCACCGCGAGGTCCGGCGCGCGGTAGACGTTTTCACAGGCATCGAACAGCGCCGAGGAACGGTTATCGCGCACGAACACCGCATCGGCGCTGGCGTAGTGGCCGACGATCTTGTCGCTGTCGCCGTGGAACGGCCCGATGCTTTGCGGCAGGTACACCGACGGCACTTTGCTGAGGATCGCGGTTTCCAGCTGCTTGGCGTGGCCGAGTTTCAGCTTGATGTGCTCGAAGGCACTTTTCGAGCGCATGTAGCCGCCGCCGACGCCGACGATCAGATCGGTTTTCTTCAACAGATCCGCCAGCCCCGCGTAGGACTGATTGAGGAACACCGCTTCTTTGACCCGGCCCAGGCCCTTGGCCGCCATCACCGGCGCGTTGAAACGCGGGTGCGGCAGGTACTTGAAAGAGTCCGGATCGGACGCCACGACACTGATCGCGGCGTCTTCGCCAAAGTTGCGCTGCACCAGCGCGATAGCCAGATCGACCAGCAGACCATCGCCGGAATTGGAGGCACTGTAGCCATGCAAAATCGTTACGTTCATGAGCGGAGTTCTACTTAATAAGAGGGAGCGGAATACACGTCGTAGGTCTGGCGGATCATCAACGCAGCGCTGAAACGCTCGCGGACGATGCGCCGACCTTCGATGCCGAGGGCCGACAACGCAGGCTTCTGGATTTTCTTCAGGCGCTCGGCCAACGCCTGGTGGTCACCGGCAGGGAACACGTAACCGGACACACCATGGGTCACCAGTTCGGGCAACGACGTGCAGTCGCTGGCGATCACCGGCAGGCCCAGCGCCATGCCTTCCAGCGGCACCATGGCAAAGCCTTCCCAGCGGCTCGGGACGATCAGCGCATCGGCTTTCCGATACAGCGCGTGTACCTCGGTTGGCGTCACCCAGGGCAGGTATTCCACCCCGTCCAGCGGCGGACATTCGACGACGTCCTCGTTCACCGCGCTGCCCACCACCGTCAGTCTCAGGTCGCTGCGCTGTGCTTCGCTGTAGGCCTTGAGCAATACGTCGAAGCCTTTCTGGTAGTCGAGGCGACCGACGAACAGCAGATGAATCGGTGCCGGGTCAACGACTTTGCGTTCTTCATCCTTGTGGTCGATGCCGTTGTAGATCAACGTCATGCGCTGGCGCTCGATGCCAAACTTCGCGGCCTTGTCCAGCTCGAACTGGCTGACACAGATGATCTTGTCCGTAACCTTCTGCAGCACCCGCTCGATCCCCGCGTAGACTTTCTGCTTGATCGGCGAGCTTTCCATCAGGAACGAAAACGCATGGGGGCAGTAGACGATTTTCGGCTTGCGCCATGGCCGCAGGAGCACGCATACGCAACGGCCGATTACCCCGGAAAAGGTGCTGTGCAAATGCACCACATCCGGTTTTTCCTTGAGCAGGACCCGCGCCAGTTGCCAGGCGAAACGCAGCAGCGACGGCACATTCCGCCCGCTTCGGGCGAAGGTGCGGATCTGCTGTGGATCGATGCCGTGCAGCTCTTTCTTCTGGTCGAGCGGGACCAGATACACCAGCTCATAGCGACCGTCTTCGGGAGCCGCCGAAATCGTGCGGATGACTGTCGCCACCCCGCCTTTGATCGTTTCCGCCACGTGCAGTATTTTTTTCACAACCCACCCACTTTCATGCCTGTAAGGACCGTCGCTGAGATTCAGGACTGGTCGGACGCGTATTCGTAGTTGTAATAGCTGCCGTTGCCGTAATAGCTGGCCGCGCGCTTCTCGACGCCGTTGAACACCGCGCCCTTCAACTCGATACCGTTCTGGGCGAAACGACGAATCGTCATTTCGATTTCCTTGGCCGGGTTCACCCCGAACCGCGCGACGATCAGACTGATGCCGGCTTCGCGACCGACAATCGCCGCATCGGTCACCGCCAGCAGCGGTGGCGTGTCGATGATCACCACGTCATAGCGCTCGCTGAGTTGCGCCAGCAGTTCGCGGAAATTGGCGTGCATCAACAATTCGGAAGGATTGGGCGGAACCTGGCCACGGCTGATGAAGTGCAGGTTGTCGACTTCGACCTTGTTGATCGCCTGCTCGAGGGTGCAGCGCTTGACCAGCAGATCGGACAAACCGTTGGTGATCGGCGTGTTCAGCGTTTTGTGCAGATGCCCCTTGCGCATGTCGGCGTCGATCAGCACCACGCGCTGCCCGCTCTGCGCCATGACCGCCGCGAGGTTGGAAGAGACGAAGGTCTTGCCGACCTGCGGGCTTGGGCCGGAAATCATGATGCGGTTGTTGGTCGAATCCAGCGCCGCGAAGTGCAGGCAGGTGCGCAGGCTGCGGATCGATTCGATGGACAGGTCCGTCGGGTTGCGCAGGGCCAGCAGATACGCCGGCGTGTCCGCCGCGACTTTGGCCCGGACTTTTTTGCTGTCCTCTTCCTGTTGCAGGGCGCTGTAGGGAATCGACGCGTAGACCGGCAAGCCGAGCTGCTCGATGGCTTCTGGCCCTTCCAGGCCCTTGCTCAGGGATTTGCGCAACAGCACCAGCGCCACGCCGACGAAGGCGCCGAGGAAAGTGGCGATCAACACGATCAGGGCTTTTTTCGGTTTGACCGGGCTGGTCAGGTCGACGTCCGCCGTATCCACCAGGCGCACGTTACCCACGGCACCGGCGCGAATGATGTCCAGCTCCTGGGATTTGTTCAGCAACTGGGTGTAGATCTGCGAAGCGACTTCGACATCGCGGGTCAGGTTGAGCAGTTCCTGCTGCGTGGCCGGCAGGTCCTGAACCTTGCCTTCCAGCGAGCGCTGTTGTTGGGTCAGTTCACCGATCTGGGTCATCAGCGCGCGATAGGCCGGGTGCTGCTTGGTGAACTTGCGGTCCATCTCCGCCTGCTGCAGTTTCAGCTCGGAAATCCGCGTTTCGAGCGCCACGGACTGACCGAGGACTGATTGGGTTTCCAGCGAGATGTTCACGGTCTTGCCGTGGGTCTGATAGGCGTTGAGCGCGTCGCTGGCCTTGGCCAGATCACGCTTGACCTGCGGCAACTGGCTTTGCAGGAAGGCCAGGCTCTGCGCCGCTTCGGCGGAGGTGCGGCGCACGTTCTGATCGACGTACAGCGCGGCGATCTTGTTGAGGATCTTCACCGCTTCGGCGGCGTCGCTGCTGGCCAAAGCCAGACGGATGATGCCGGACTCCTTGCCTTGCTCGGAGATGTCCAGCGCGTCCTGATAACCCTGAATGGTCACGATTCGGGGGTAGCGCACCACTTCGAAACGGGTCCCGGGGTTGGCCAACAGCTGCGTGATCTGCCCTTCTACGCCGTCCTGGGCGAAGGCTTCGCCTGCCACGCCGTCGACCAGCAAGTTGTCGTTGTCGTCCAACAGCTGAAAGCGATGCTGCTCGCCGGCAATCAGGGTGAGCTTCTTGCCCAGCAATTCCTTGGGCAGATTGAGCTTGGCAAACTCCAGGCGTTCACCGCCCCAGGCGTAGCTGCTCAGGCCGAAACGCGGCGGCGCGACGCTGAGTTCGGTCTCACCGCGATAACGCCGGGAAAGAAAGCCGCCGATCAGCGGAAAGGTGTTGGGGGTGACGTCGATGTCCAGGCGCAGGTCGTCGACTGTCTTGCCGATCACCGCGCGGGATTTGATGATGCCGATTTCGGTCACCGACGGCGATTGCCCGCCGAGCATGCTGTTGAGGTCGGAAAAACCGAGCATGTCGTTCTTTTTCGGTTCGACCTGCACCAGCGCGTTGGCCAGATACACCGGCGTGGCCAAAATCGCATAGGCCACACCGGTCATCATGAACGCGCCGGTGAACGCACCGATCAACCACTTCTGATCGATCAGGCTGCCGAAGATGCCGAGAAGATCAATACTGTCTTGATCATTTTCACGGGTGCCGATTACTGACGGTAACTGCATAAGTCTTTCTTACCATTCACTGAACTGAAGAATATTCATCAACGCGCCAGGCGTTGCGCCCATGAGCTAACAGCATCTTCAATCAATGCATGGGCATGAATAAAAGCGGCTTGCCCCTGACGATACGGGTCCTGTATTTCTCGTTCGCTCTGCCACTTGCCCAGCAGAAACACTTTGCCCCTGGCGTGAGAGGCAATCTTCAGTACTTGATTAACATGTTGTTTTTCCATCACCAGAATCAGGTCTGATTCATTGACGATGTCCGCTGTCAGTTGCCGCGCCTTGAACCCTTCGGCACTGTGGCCGCGCTCTTCCAGCACCTGGCGCGCGGTCGACTCCATGCCTTCGCCGACCCGCGCAGACAGGCCCGCGGAGGTCACGCTGATCGCCGAGGGGGTCAGCGCGTTGCGCAACAGAAGTTCCGCTGTCGGACTTCGGCAGATATTGCCTACGCAAACGACAAGAATCTTTTTGAACAAGGTTTACTTTCCCGTGTAATGTCAATCGGCCAACACGCCTTGCAAATTCGAGTGAACCCGCAAGACCTTCCTTCACTCGGAAATAGATTCACCCTTAATACCGATGCATTAAGTACCACGGCCTCTAAAAGTCTCCCAACCAGAATTACCGGACTAAAAATAACTGTGATTTTCAGGCGAAAGTTTTCCGACAAAAAATAACATTCGTGCACTTAGTATCCTGATCGCCCTCGAAACCTGTGTAACGAGATAACCCTTCGCTAGATGTCATTCTCATCAGGAGAGCCGACATGAAATCAGCACATCTCAAACATCTGGGTGCCGCCACCCTGTTGATGCTCAGTGCTAACGCACAGGTTCACGCCAGTACGCTGTTCCCATCATTGCCCACCCGAACCATCGGCGTGCAGGTCAAGATCCAGAACTTCACCCCGACCGACGCCGAGCAGATCAAAGCGGCCGGATTCAGCTTTGTGCGCTTCGGCGTCTGGAGCGACAGCCTCGGCGCCAAGGCCTATCAGAAACAGATCAGCGATGCGTTTGCGGCGGCTCGCTCCGCCGGGTTGCCGGTCTTGATGACCGTGCGCGCCACCAAGCCGTTGAGCGGCGACCTGGCGACCGCCGGCGAGGCCTTCGCCAACGCGGTAACCGGGCTTGAGCAAAGCTGGAGCGCGCAACTGGTAGGGATCGAAATCTGGAATGAGCCGGACCTCGACACTTACTGGCCCACTGGGGACTTCAAAAACACCTTCGTGCCGTTCATGACGGCCATGTGCAAGACGCTGCAAGGCAAGCCGCAATCGACGCCCCTGGTGGGATTCGGTTTCGCCCGTCCACCGACGGCCGGCTCCGCCTCGACCGTGGCACTCAACAGCATTCTCGGCACGTATCCCGAGTGCCTGGACGCCATTTCCTATCACCCCTACGGCATGACCGCGACGCAGATCAGCAACGCGCAGACCTTCATCCAGCAAAACTTCCGTCTGCCGGGGGTCATCAGTGAATGGGGCGTCTCGGCGCTCGCTTCAAACGGTGGGCCGGAAGGGCAAGCCAGTAAAATCTCCGCGTTCATCGCCGATGTTAAAAAACTCAACATTCCGCTGACGTCGATTTATGAATGGAAGAACAGCGAATCGGGCAGCAACGACCGGGAGAAGAATTTCGGCCTGCTGACCTCCGACGGCCAGCCGAAACCGGCACAGGCGGCGGTCTCGACTCATTTGAACGCCGATTGAGCGGTACAGCGGGTCGGTTGCTTTGAACCTGTGGTCCTTTTTGGCATCGTATTGATCGATAACGCGCCCCGCCTTTCAAACAGCCGTTTTCAGGTTGTTGCCACCGGGGCGCTCGATACGCCGACATGCCCTTGAGTGGCTGTCGGCGCTCGGGTAATGTCACCAGACCCATAGGACAGAGCACGCTCATGACTTCCAAGCTGGAACAACTCAAACAGTTCACCACCGTCGTGGCCGACACCGGCGACTTCGAAGCGATTGCCCGGGTCAAACCGGTCGACGCCACCACCAACCCTTCCCTGCTGCTCAAGGCAGCGGCCATTCCGGCCTACGCCGAACTGCTGAACGCCAGCGTGCGCGACTGCAAGGGCGATGTCGGCCTGGCCAGCGACCGTTTCGGCGTCGCGGTCGGTCAGGAAATCCTTAAAGTGATCCCGGGCCGCATTTCCACTGAAGTGGATGCGCGCCTGTCGTTCGACCAGGACGCGGTGCTCAAGCGCGCCCATCGCCTGATCGAGCTGTATGACAAGGCCGGCGTTGGCCGTGACCGCGTGCTGATCAAGATCGCCTCGACCTGGGAAGGCATCCGCGCCGCCGAGATCCTGGAAAAGGAAGGCATCCAGACCAACCTGACCCTGCTGTTCTCCTTCGCTCAGGCCGCTGCCTGCGCCGATGCCGGCGTGTTCCTGATCTCGCCGTTCGTGGGTCGCATCTACGACTGGTACAAGAAGGCCAACGGCAACGACTACACCGGTGCCGACGATCCGGGCGTACAGTCCGTGACGCGCATCTACAACTACTACAAGGCCAATGACTACAAGACCGTGGTCATGGGTGCGAGCTTCCGCAACCTCAGTCAGATCGAGCAACTGGCCGGCTGCGACCGCCTGACCATCAGCCCGGACCTGATCGAGAAACTGGCGGCCGACACCGGCAAGCTGGAACGCAAACTTGCTCCGGGCCATGCCGGCGAAGCGCGCCTGAGCCTCAACGAAGCGCAATTCCGCTGGTTGTCCAACGAAGACGCGATGGCTACCGAGAAACTGGCCGAAGGCATTCGTCAGTTTGCCCGCGACCAGGAAAAACTCGAGGCGCTGCTGCAAGCCAAGCTGTAATCAGCCGAGCGCAAACGCAAAAAGGGCGAACCCTCACAGGTTCGCCCTTTTTTGTGCCTGGCGGATTGATCGATCAATGCCGCTCGAGGGCATTCACCAGGTCATGGAAGGCTTCGCGGTTGGAGTCGTTCAGGCCCATGAGGATCTTGTGCGCTTCAAGCACCTTGATCCGCACCACCTCTTCCGACTGATCCTGATCCGGCAGATCATCAAGGCATTCCGGGCACGGCACGGGATGATTGACGATATTGAACACCTGCTCGAAACCCATCGACTGCAACAGACGGGTGATGTCCTCGTGGGTGGTGACCACGGTCGGCAGCAGGCCGACCTTCTGCCGCGACAGGATCGACAGCTTGGCCAACAGGCCCAGGGTGGTGCTGTCGATGCTGCGGGTTTCGGTCAAATCGATCACGATCGCGTTGAAATTCAGCGCGGTGAAGATTTTTTCAATAGTCGCATCCAACGCCGAACACAGGGTCAGGCGAACTTCACCGACGAACTTCAGGACGAAGGTGCCGTCCTGTTCGGCGAACTGGATTCTACCGGTACTCATCAAAGATTCCTGCTCAACACCAACAGGGCGATATCATCCGGCATCTCCCCTAGCGTGGCCAATCCAAAAACCTGCCGCAGACCATCCAGGCTGCCGCCCGCCGACTTCACCTTTTGCGGCAAAGCGGCTTCTTTCTCTTTGAGTGTGGGCTCTGGCAAAAGATCCAGAATGCCATCAGACATCAGCGTGAGGCTGAACGTCGGTGGCAGCTCGAGCACGTGGTCTTCGTAGGTGGCTTCGTTGAAAAGCCCCACCGGCAGACCGCGCCCTTCGAGGTAGCGAACACTGTCAGGCGTGTACAACACAGGCAACGGCAGATGGCCGCCGATGCTATAGGTCAACAAACCGGTCTCCTCGTCGATGACTCCACCGACCATTGTGACGTGTTTACCCAGCTTACAACTGATCAGCCCCCGGTTGATATGACCGAGGACTTCCGAAGGCTTGAATTCCGGCAGCGTGCCGTTGCGCTTGGATTCGAACAGCAAGCGCGTGGTCATGAACTTCAACAGTACGGTGACGAACGCCGAAGAAGCACCGTGACCGGAAACGTCCGCCAGGTAGAACGCCACCCGGCGCTCGTCGACACGGAAATAGTCGACAAAATCACCCGACAGGTACAGCGACGGGATGATCTGGTGCGCGAACCTGAACTCGTCGATGGCCCACGGACTTTCCGGCAGCATGTTCATCTGCACCTGGCGACCGGCGTTCTGGTCCTCCTGGAGCAGGTTCAGGCTGGCTTCGAGTTCGCGGTTGGCCTTTTCCAGTTTCTCGCGGTAGCGCTGGTTTTCCAGCAGCAGGCGCGCACGATCCAGGGCCCGGCGCACGGAATGCTCGAGCACGGCCAGATCTTCGAGAGGCTTGATCAGGTAATCCGCCGCGCCCAGGCGCAGGGCCTCGACCGCGTCGTTCATCACGCCGGCGCCCGAGACCACGATCACCGGAGTCTGCGGTGACCGCTCAGTGACCTGACGGATGAGTTCGAGACCGCCCATCTGCGGCATGCGCAGATCGCAGATGACCAAGTCGGGCGTGTCTTGCTCGAATACCTGAAGACCCTGCTGGCCATTACTGGCCTGCAAGACGCTGAAACCACTGTCTTCCAAATAGGCCGCGAGGCTCGCGCGCACTACTTCGTCATCATCGATTATCAGCAGCGTGGCACTGGTTTTTGGCATGTGGGCAAACGGCGCCAGAATTAGGTTGGCGTAGCAGGCGGGGCAACGGCCCGGCACAGACTACTGGATTCGCTTTCTAGCCTCTCTGCTGCACCGCTTCGGAGCGTTCGTCCCGCACACGGTTGCACCAGAGGTGCCCTTCTAAGGCGCAGACGGTACTCCCATCCTTCGAGCGTTTCAAGCATGCGCCGATGGTCGCTTGGAGACTTTGTTTGTCAAATCACTCGCAGTTATAAGAACGGCTTCAACCGTAACCCAATCATTGGACGCACCCACAAAAAAGGCGACCTTGCGGTCGCCCTTTCATATCGATCAATCGAGATCAGAAATCGTCTTCGACCTGCCCGTCCTTGACCTTGAACTCGCGGTTCTGCAGGTAGGCGTTGCGGATGAAGGTGTACTTGTCGCCGCTGATAAGCTTCTCGCTCGACAGCAGGCTGGCGCGGGTGTCAACGATGTTCAGGCCGAAAATCGAGTTACGCACCGGCACATCGTTGATGTAGCGGTACGGGCCGGTGAAGCTGTCGACGTACTTGGACGGCGCGTCGCGCAGGGTGCTCGGGCCCATCAGCGGCAGCATCACGTAAGGACCGCTGCCGACGCCCCAGTAGCCGAGGGTCTGGCCGAAGTCTTCGTCGCTGCGGTTCAGGCCCATTTTGGTGCCGACGTCGAAGAATCCGAGCAGGCCGAAGGTGGTGTTGAAGATCAGGCGCGCGGTGTCGACGCCGGCCGCAGCCGGTTTGGCCTGAAGAATGTTGTTCGCCAGGTTGGTGACATCACCGACGTTGCGGAACATGTTGTGGATGCCGTCTTCCAGGAATTGCGGAGTAACAAATTCGTAGCCCTGCGCCAGAGGCTTCAGCGCATAGGTGTCGACGAAATCGTTGAACTGGAAGATCGGACGGTTGACGCTTTCCCAAGGGTCTTCTTCCGTTGCGGCCTGAGCGGCGAACGGCACCAGCATCACGCTGGCACATACACAAAGCTGAGCAAGAGGATGGCTCCAGCGCATAGAAAACTCCTTGGATAGTACGGACGCAGCACGTGGGCCGCGGCGATTAGTGCGTCAGTATAAGACGGAAACGGCGCTTTAGGCAGTTCCCCCGGTGAAACCCTCTGTAGGACGCTTCGTCACTGGCCTGTCATGCAACTGTCACCGATGTTGCCTAGCCTGATCGCTATTTCAGGGACGTTTTCCATGCCTCAAGCCGAAGCCTTGCCCCTCGCGGCACCGACGCTGACCGCCGTGCTGTTCGGACTCAGCGGCTGTCTGGTGGACTTCGGCGCTCGCGCCCGTCATCACACCAGCGTCGGCCCGGAACACGCCGACGTCACACCCGGCGCCCTGGACAGCCTGCGCAGCCTGCAGCGCCAGCAAATTCCCTGCGCCTGGCTGGATGAGTTGTCTGCAAGCTTCACTCAAGTGCTGTCATCCACACTGCCTGACTGGATCAAACCGTCGCAACATTCGGCAACAATCAATCCATGGCCGGCGCCAAACGCCTGCTGGCAAGCGCTGATGGGCTTGAATGTCGGTCGCCTCGACGGTTGCGTATTGGTCAGCGGCGAACCGCGCCTGCTGCAATCGGGCCTGAATGCCGGGTTGTGGACCATTGGCCTGGCGTCCTGCGGCTCGCTGTGCGGCCTGGCGCCGAGCGAATGGCAGGCCCTGAGCCAGAAGGAACGCGAACAACGGCGCGGCAAGGCGACGGTGCAACTGTTCGGCCTGGGTGTGCACTCGGTAATCGATCATCTGGGCGAACTCGACACTTGTCTGGCGGACATCAACCTGCGCCGCCTCAAAGGCGAAAAGCCCTGACCGGGATCATGCAGGTTGGCCAAGAGTGGATTAGTCTTAAGGAGAGCCATAGACCTTTGGCGCACGGCTGCGGTCTATGCCAGTGCCTCTCGATAAAAGGAAACAACCATGCCCGCTCAAGAACTGCAGAAACAGCTCAATGCCCTGCGCGAGCAACTGGATCAAAATCCTCCGCTGACTGAAGCCGAGCGCGCTGATCTACATGCCCTGATGGAACAGATCGAACTGGAACTTGAACTGGAAACCAAAACCAAGGACTCCAACATTGCCGATGGCGTGAACCTGGCCGTTGAGCGCTTTGAAGTTGATCACCCCACCATCGCCGGCACACTGCGCAACATCATGAATTCCCTGGTCAGCATGGGCATCTGAGACCCCGCGAATGCAAAAAAGCCCTGCCATCACTGGCAGGGCTTTTTCATGTCCGCGAGGCGGGTTACTGACGAACCAGACGGTGGTTCGGCAGTTGCACGCTTTCAGTGCTGCGGTACGGGTTGATGTCCAGCCCGCCCCGGCGCACATAACGCGCAAACACCGTGAGTTTTTCCGGCTTCAGCAGGCGCTGCAGGTCGAGGAAGATCCGCTCCACGCACTGCTCGTGGAAGTCCGAGTGCTGACGGAAGCTGACGATGTACTCCAGCAAACTGGCGTGATCCAGCGCCGCGCCACGGTATTCCACCACCACGCTGCCCCAGTCCGGCTGACTGGTCACCGGGCAGTTGGATTTGAGCAGATGGCTGTGCACGCTCTCCTCCACCACCCGCGAATCGTCGCAGCGCAGCAGCTCAGGACGCGGGTGTTCGTAGTTGCTGACGCTGATATCCAGATCGTCGATGCACACGCCCGGCAGCGCCACGACGCCTTCGGCTTCGACGTCTTTCAGGCTGCGAACCCGCACGCCCACCGGTTTGCCGGCAGCAGCGGACAAATCCTTGACCAGCGTCGCCTCCAGGCTCGCGGTGTCGGCGAACGGCGTCTGGTTCAGCGAGTTCAAGTACAGCTTGAACGACTTGGATTCGATGATGTTCGGCGAATCCGCCGGAATGCTGAATTCACCGATCGCCACCACCGGTTTACCCGACGGCAGCAGCCACGACAGTTCGAAGCAGTTCCAGACATCCACGCCTTTATACGGCAGGGTCTCGGCGGTCAGGCCCAATTCGGCCCATTTCGCGGTGCGCGGGATCGGGAACAGCAGGGACGGCGTGTACGTGGCGATGTATTCGCTGGATTTGCCCAGCGGCGAATGTTCGGCTGCGGGATGCATGGCGGAAACCTGACTGAAGAATCAGCGGATTCTACCAGTCTTTGCTTCCGCCTTTGAGTGCTTACTGACTGACAGTCAGTTTGCCGACCATTCCGGCCTGGTAATGCCCGGGAATATTGCAGGCAAACTCCAGGTTCACCGCTTTGCTGAAGGTCCAGGTCAACTCGGCGGTCTTGCCCGGTTCCACCAGCACGCTGTTGGGGTCGTCATGCTTCATGCCATGCCCCATCGAGCCGTGATCCATGCCCGCCATGTCGTGGGACATTTCCTTCATGCCGGTCGGCGTCAGCATGCCGCTTTGCTGCATCTGCAACATTTCCTGCTGATGTTTTGCATGCATCGTTGCGTCGCCGAGGTTGAATTCGTGCAACAACTGGCCTTTATTCACCAGCACAAAACGAACGGTCTCACCGGCCTTGATCTCGATCGCCTTCGGATCGAAGCTCATGTCGCCCATCACCACTTCAATGCTGCGGGTGGCCTTGGCCGCCGGGGCCGGCTGGCCGAAGTCATAGGTGTGCGCCGGCGACGCCCACAGCGGCGAACTCAGCGCCAGCAGACACGCGACAAGGGCCAGACGGTTGCGCAAAAACATAGTCGTACTCCAATAAATCAAGGTTCAGCCTGTGGGAAACTCTAGCCCGCCTGCGCTGGCAGCGAACTGACAGAGAGATTACAACTTTGTCAGTTTGGCGCTCACCGCGTGAGCCCACGGTATAACGTCCTCGTTCCCGCTACCCGAGTCGCCCATGAAACTGCTGATCGTCGAAGACCAACCCAAAACCGGCCAGTACCTGCGCCAGGGCCTGACCGAGGCCGGTTTCAACACCGAACTGGTGGCCGACGGCACCACCGGCCAGCAATTGGCGTTGAGTGGCGACTATGCGCTGCTGATCCTCGATGTGATGCTGCCCGGACGCAATGGCTGGCAGATCCTGCAAGCGTTGCGCAGCGCCGGCCTGGAAACGCCGATCCTGTTTTTGACCGCCAAGGACACCGTGGAAGATCGGGTGCACGGCCTCGAACTGGGCGCCGACGACTACCTGGTCAAACCGTTCGCTTTCTCCGAACTGCTGGCGCGGGTGCGCAGCCTGTTACGCCGCGGCAGTTCCACGCCCCAGGAAACCAGCCTGCGCCTGGCCGATCTGAGCCTGGATCTGATCCGCCGCCGGGTCGAACGCAACGGTCAACGTATCGACCTCACCGCCAAGGAGTTCGCCCTGCTGGAAATGCTCCTGCGCCGCCAGGGCGAAGTGTTGCCTAAATCGCTGATCGCCTCGCAGGTCTGGGACATGAACTTCGACAGTGACACCAATGTGATCGAAGTGGCGATTCGCCGACTGCGCCTGAAGATCGATGACGACTTCCCCAACAAACTGATTCACACCGTGCGCGGCATGGGCTACGTCCTTGAAGAGCGTGCCGACTGATGCGCCGATTGTCCTTGAGCGGTCGGCTGGCGCTGCTGTTCGCCGGCTGCACCGCAGTGGTTTCGCTGGTCGCCGGGGTGGTGTTCAATCGGGCCAGCGAAGGCCACTTCGTCGAACTCGACCAGCAATTGCTCGAAGGAAAACTGCTCAGCGTGCGTCAGACTCTGCGCAGCGGTAGCGACGCCGCGCACATCACCGATGAATTGAGCCAACAGGGCGATGTTTCGTTGCGTATCAGCAGCTCTGAGGGGCAGCGCTGGTTCGGCCGCTCGTTGCATGCCCCGGTGAACCTGCCGCAACAGCCCGGCCTGGCCACCATCAGCGACAACGGCACCGACTATCGCCTGCTCAACGCTGCGCTTGAACCGGGAAAACCCGATTCCCCGCAATTGACCTTGCTGCTGGACATCACCCACCACCAGCACTTCCTGCAACGCATGCAGCATCTGATCTGGCTGACCGTCGGCCTCTCGGCGCTGGCTACCGCGCTGCTCGGTGCCTGGGCCGCCCGCAGCGGTCTTCGCCCGCTACGACGAATGAGTGCGGTCGCCCGTGGGATTTCGGCGCAATCGCTGAATGCCCGACTGCCGGAAGCCCGAATGCCCGCAGAACTCGCGGAATTGGCCCACAGCTTCAACGCCATGCTCGGACGTCTCGATGACTCCTTTCAGCGGCTGTCAGCGTTTTCTGCTGACATCGCCCATGAACTGCGCACCCCATTGTCGAACCTGCTGACCCACACTCAGGTCACTCTCACCCGCCCTCGTCCCCTCGAAGACTATCGCGAGGCACTGCACAGCAACCTGGAAGAGCTGCAATGGATGGCGCAGTTGGTAAACGACATGCTTTATCTGGCCAAGGCTGACCACGGCTTGCTGATGCCCAAGCGTGAACCGCTGGAGCTGGCGGAAGAAGCCGATGCGTTGCTGGAGTTTTTTGCGCCGCTGGCCGAAGACGCCAAGGTCAGCCTGAGCCGTGACGGTGCGGGGCGGTTCGAGGGGGATCGCGCGATGTTGCGTCGGGCGCTGTCGAATCTGCTGGATAACGCGTTGCGCTTTACCCCTGCTAACGGCGAAGTGCGCGTGCAGGTGGCCGAGCAGGCGAAATCCTTGAGCGTGACCGTGGAGAACAGTGGTGAAGGAATTTCTGCGCAGTTGTTGCCGCGTTTGTTCGACCGCTTCTACCGGGCGGATCCGGCGCGCCAGGAAGGCAGCAGCGAGCATGCGGGATTGGGGCTGGCGATTACTCAGTCGATCATCCGGGCCCATGGCGGGCAGATTCATTGCGAATCGGCTCAGGGCTGGACGCGGTTTGTGATTGAGTTGCCTCAAAGCTGATCGTTCCCACGCTCTGCGTGGGAATGCAGCCCGGGGGGCTCTGCGCCCTAAAGAGCCGAACGCGGAGCGTCCGTTGATGCATTCCCACGCGGAGCGTGGGAACGAGCATCAGGATGCTTAGGAATAACGCAACGCGTGCGCCGGTTCGATCTTCGCCGCCCGCCACGCCGGGTAAACGGTAGCCAGGAAGCTGAGGAAGAAGCCCGCCGAGCAGATCAGCAGCACGTCGCCGCCCTGCAATTCCGATGGCAGGTTGCTAACGAAGTACACATCCGAACTGAAGATGTGCTGCCCGGTCACTCGCTCGACCCAACCGACCATCTCACTGACATTCAGCGCAGCAATCACGCCCAGCACGCCACCAATGATGGTGCCGACGATGCCGATCACCGTGCCCTGCACCATGAAGATCGCCATGATCTGCCGTGGTGTGGCGCCGATAGTGCGCAGGATCGCAATGTCCGCGCCCTTGTCGTTCACCACCATGATCAGGGTCGCGATGATGTTGAACGCCGCCACCGCGACGATCATCAGCAGCAACAGGCCGATCATCGTTTTTTCCATCTTCATCGCGCTGAACAGGCTGCCCTGGGTGTGGGTCCAGTCGTCCGCCTTGAAGTCGGCGCCGAGGCCGGAGGCAATGTCCGACGAAACCTTCGGCGCGGCGTACAGATCCTTCACCGCCAGACGCACGCTCTGCACCTGATTCGGCTCCCAGTGCTGCATGGTGGCGGCGTCGGAGACGTGGATCAGGCCCATGGAACCGTCGAGTTCGGCTCCGACCTTGAACACGCCGACCACGTTCAGACGCTGCATGCGCGGGGTGATGCCGCCCGGTGCGGTGCTGACTTCCGGCACGATCAGGGTGATCTTGTCGCCGACATTGAGACGGAAACGCCGGGCGGTGATTTCACCCAGCACTACGCCGAATTCACCCGGTTTCAAGGCATCGAGACGGCCCTGAACAATATGCTGGGCAACGATCGACACCTTGCCTTCCTGGGCCGGATCGACACCGCTTATCTGGATCGGCTGCATCATGCCCTTGTAGGACAGCATGCCTTCCATCTCGGTGAACGGCACGGCGGCCGTCACTTCCGGGTTCTTCATCGCGGCGGCGGCCACTGGCTGCCAGTCGTCGATCGGCTTGACGCCGACGATGGTCGCGTGCGGCACCATGCCGAGGATGCGCGAGCTCATTTCACGCTGGAAGCCGTTCATCACCGACAGCACCACGATCATTGCCAGCACGCCGAGGGCGAGGCCGATCATCGAGGTCATCGAAATGAACGAAACAAAGCGATTGCGGCGCTTGGCGCGGGTATAGCGCGTGCCGATAAAGATCGATAACGGTCTGAACATTCGCTGGGGCACCGTATAAAAATAAAAGACCCGATGCCTTTTCAGGCACCGGGTTTCAAGCCGTCAGATGGGGGTCAGGCAACCTTCCTGCAGCTGCAGGACGCGGTCCATCTGGCGAGCCAGGTTCATGTCGTGAGTCACCACCAGAAACGCCGTGCGCATCGAAGTGCTGAGTTCCAGCATCAGATCCTGAATGCCTTCGGCGGTGTGGGAGTCGAGGTTGCCGGTCGGCTCATCGAGCATCACCAGCCCTGGATTGTTGACCAGAGCACGGGCGATGGCCACACGCTGGCGTTCGCCACCGGACAGCTCTGCCGGTTTGTGCTCCAGACGATGGCCCAGACCCACTCGCTCCAGCAAAGCGGTGGCACGCTGACGGGCTTCCGGGATCGCGGTCTTGCCGATCAGCAGCGGCATGCAGACGTTTTCCAGCGCGGTGAATTCCGGCAGCAGGTGATGGAACTGGTACACGAACCCGAGGGCGCGGTTACGCAGCAGGCCACGCTTCTTCTCGCTCAGCGCTGAGAGTTCTTCACCGTCGAGCCAGACACCGCCCTTGGTCGGCGTGTCGAGACCGCCCAGCAGGTTGAGCAAGGTACTTTTGCCCGAACCGGATTTGCCGACGATCGCCACCCGCTCACCCGGATGCAGCTCCAGTTGCAGGTTGGCCAGCACTTCCACCGACTCCGGGCCTTCCTCGTAGGATTTGCCCAGGTTGCGGCAGCTCAAGATTGCTTTTTCACTCATGCCCGACTCACTCATAACGTAGCGCCTCCGCCGGCTGGGTGCGCGCGGCACGCCAGGCTGGATACAGGGTGGCGAGGAAACTCAGGACCAACGCAGCGGCGCAGACCATGACCACGTCCTGGCTCTGCACCTGCGACGGCAGGTAATCGATGAAATACACGTCGGCGTTGAGGAATTTGTGTCCGATCACGCCTTCGAGGGCCGAAATCGCGGCGCTGACGTTCAGCGCGGCGAAGATCCCGACCACGGCGCCGATGGCCGTGCCGACCACGCCGATCACCGTGCCTTGCACCATGAACGTGCGCATGATCGTGCCCGGTGTGGCGCCCAGTGTGCGCAGAATGGCGATGTCGCCCTTCTTGTCGTTCACCACCATCACCAGCGTGGAAATGATGTTGAACGCCGCCACGGCGACGATCAGCAGCAACAGCAGGCCGATCATGGCTTTTTCCATGCGGATCGCCTGATACAGGTTGCCGTGGGTACGGGTCCAGTCGCGGGCGTAGTAACGGTCTTCGCCGAGGCGCTGGGCGATGTTCCACGCTTCACGCGGCGCCTGGAACAGATCGTCGAACTTCAGGCGCAGACCCTGGACCTGATCAGGCTTCCAGCGGTGCATCTTCGCCAGATCCTGCAGGTTGGTGACGCCCAGATAGCCGTCCAGTTCGCCAGCGCCGACATGGAAGATGCCGACCACAGTGAAGCGCTTCATGCGCGGGAACATCCCGGCCGGGGTCACACTGACTTCCGGTGCGACGAAGGTGATCTTGTCACCGATGCCCACGCCGAGCTTGGTCGCGGCCTTGTCGCCGATCACGATGCCGAAGCTGCCCGGCGTCAGATCGTCGAGTTTGCCCTGCTTCATGAAGTTGTCGATGATCGAGACGTTGCGCTCCAGCGCAGGGTCGATGGCATTGAGCAACACCTTGGACACCTGGCCGTTGTTGGTCAGCAACCCCTGCATCTGGGTGAAAGGCGCGACGGCCGCCACCTGCGGGTTCTGCTTGACCTTGGCGGCCAGGCTCGGCCAGTCGTTGATGGCCTCACCGGACTCGATGGTCGCGTGGGGCACCATGCCCAGCACGCGGGTGCGCATCTCATGATCGAAGCCGTTCATCACCGACAGCACCACGATCATCACGACCACGCCAAGGGCGAGCCCGATCATCGAAGTCAGGGAAATGAATGACACAAAATGATTGCGACGTTTTGCACGGGTATAACGCGTGCCGATAAATACGAAGAGAGGTCTGAACATGTCGGGGCTTGTTCGGAGGGAAAAGGAACGTCCTTGTGGCGGGGGTCGATAACCAGCTTTACACTCAGACCACCGCCGCTACCATGGGTTCGCCATGTCGACATTAGATGAAGAAGATCGCCGCGAATACTACCGTATCGAGGACATGATCGCACTGGAAATTCGGCCCCTGTCCGCTCCCGAAGCCGCAGGCCAGGAAGTGTTGCAGGATGCTTCTCCACTGTTCAACCTGCTCAGCGAACTGCACCTGAGCGAATTCGAGTCGCAGCACCTGCTGCGCCAGATCAGCGAACGCGACCGCGCCATCGCGGCGTTCCTGAAATCCCAGAACAAACGCATCGACCTGCTCAGCCAGGTGGTCGCCCTGACCGTGCTCGGCCATATCGGCGAGCCGCAGCCAGTGATCATCTCCGAGGGCGGCATCGACTTTCAGCACCCGACCCCGATCGCCACCGGCGCTCACCTGTCGGTGAAACTGGTGCTGATGCCCCAGGCCCTCGGCCTGTTGCTGCGCGCCCGCGTGACCCATTGCGACCGCAAGGGCGACGGCTACGACGTCGGCACCGAGTTCGAGCACCTGACCGACGCCCAGCGCCAGTTGCTCGCCCGCTATATCTTGCAGAAGCAGGCCCAGGAACGACGTCTGGCCCGCGAACAGAACGAATCAGGCATCTAAATTAAGGAAGAACCGTGACCCTTATCTACGGCCACCGCGGCGCCAAGGGCGAAGCACCGGAAAACACCCTGAGCAGCTTTCAGGAATGTCTCAAGCACGGCGTACGCCGTTGCGAGCTGGACCTGCACCTGTCCAAGGACGGCGAGTTGATGGTCATCCACGACCCGACCCTCAAGCGCACCACCGACCGGCGCGGCAAGGTGGTCGAGCACACCGCCGCCGAGCTGGTGACCTACGACGCGCGCAAGGGCGGCCCGGGCTGGATCAAGCCATGCCCGATTCCAACGCTGGAAGAACTGTTCGAAAAGTGTGATTTCGAGCACTGGCAGCTGGAAGTCAAAAGCGCTTCGCGCACCCGCGCCGCGACCACCGTGCTGGCGATCCGTGAAATGGCGGTCAGACACGGACTGCTCGACAAGGTGACGATCACCTCGAGTTCGCGGGAAGTGTTGAAGGCTGCGCTGGATCTGGTGCCCGACGTATCACGCGGCCTGGTGGCCGAGTACGCCTGGCTCGACCCGCTGAAGGTCGCGCAAAGTTACGGTTGCGAGATTCTGGCGTTGAACTGGACGCTGTGTACGCCGGAACGCCTGCAAAAGGCGCAGCGTCAGGGGCTGCATGTGTCGGTGTGGACCGTCAACGAGCCTGCGCTGATGCGCAGACTCGCCGACTTCGGCGTTGACAGCCTGATTACAGACTTTCCCGGTTTGGCCACTGCCACCCTCGGGAATGGCTGAAATCGGTCTCCCCGGCCGGCTCAGGCCACCGGCCGGAGCCCGTCAAAAAAGCCGGTTGAGGCCGTCGTACGCCGCTACCCGATAGGCTTCGGCCATGGTCGGGTAGTTGAACGTCGTGTTGACGAAGTACTTCAGGGTGTTCAGTTCGCCCGGCTGGTTCATGATCGCCTGACCGATGTGCACGATCTCCGACGCCTGATAACCGAAGCAGTGAACGCCCAGCACTTCCAGGGTTTCACGGTGGAACAGGATCTTCAGCATGCCTTGCGGCTCGCCGGCGATCTGTGCCCGCGCCATGCTCTTGAAGAACGCCTTGCCCACTTCGTACGGCACTTTGGCCTGGGTGAGCTCCTGCTCGTTCTTGCCGATCGAGCTGATCTCAGGAATGGTATAGATGCCGGTCGGCACGTCATTCACGAAACGCCAGCTGCCATTGTCGACGATGCTGCCGGCGGCCGAACGGCCCTGGTCGTGGGCGGCACTGGCCAGGCTCGGCCAGCCGATCACGTCACCGGCGCCATAGATGTTCTGCACACAGGTGCGGTAGTTCTCGTCGACTTCGATCTGGCCACGGCTGTTGACCTTGACCCCGATGTTTTCCAGACCCAACTGGTCGGTGTTGCCGGTACGACCGTTGCACCAGAGCAAGGCGTCGGCCTTGATCTTCTTGCCGGACTTCAGGTGCAGGATCACGCCGTTGTCCACGCCTTCGACGCGGTCATATTCTTCGTTGTGACGCACGGTGATGTTGTTGTTGCTGAAGTGGTAGCTCAACGCCTGGGAAATTTCCGAGTCGAGGAAGCTCAGCAACTGACCGCGGTTGTCCACCAGTTCGACCAGCACGCCCAGACCGCTGAAGATCGAGGCGTATTCACAGCCAATCACGCCGGCGCCGTAAACGATCAGTTTGCGCGGGGTGTGGCCGAGGCTGAGGATGGTGTCGCTATCGTAGATACGCGGGTGGTGGAAATCGATGTCCGCCGGGCGATAAGGACGCGAACCGGTGGCGATGATGATGTGCTTGGCCACCAGTTTCTCGACCACGCCGTTGGCGCAGACCACTTCGATGGTTTGCTCGTCGGCGAAGCTGCCGGTGCCAAAAAACACGTCCACACGGTTACGAGCGTAGTAGCCGGTACGCGAAGCGACTTGTTTGGAGATGACTTTCTCGGCGCTTTTCAACACGTCCGGAAAGGAGAACCAGCGCGGCTCGCCGATCGCCCGGAACATCGGGTTGGTGTTGAACTGCATGATCTGCCGCACCGAATGACGCAGGGCCTTGGACGGGATGGTGCCCAGGTGGGTGCAGTTGCCGCCGACCTGGCGACGGCTGTCGACCATCGCCACCTTGCGCCCTGCTTTGGCGGCGTTCATTGCCGCGCCTTCTCCCGCCGGGCCGGAACCCAGCACCACCACGTCGTAGTTGTAGACAGCCATGCGTACTCCTCAGAACAGGCCGCGGTGCCAGCAGCACCGGCGGCTAAATCACGCCGAACGACGGCGCGAAGGAACAATTGGGGGCCAGTAGAAAACCCGGACACAGTCTATAGAAGCGTCAACGCCGCGCACATTAACCCTTGGTCGCGTCGTAGGCTACTTTTGCCTGCACTACAACGCCAGCTTTCGTACTGTTCTCAGTCAACTTTTGCACGACTGAGCCGTTCAAAAGCGTGACTGGTGCGTGTGACGAAACCTGTATCGGCACGAATCACAAAGAATGCACCAATGTCGTGTTTTTCGGCATAGTCCCAGGCCCTTTCAGGCCCGAGAATCAGCAACAGAGTCGATAGTCCATCAGCCATCAGCGCTGAAGGATGAATCACCGTGACCGACGCCAGGTCATGTAGGACGGGCGCACCGGTCCGGGCATCGAAAGTGTGGGAATAGCGCCGGCCATCCTGCTGAAAATAGTTGCGGTAGTCACCGGAGGTGGACAGGCCGTAGCCATCCACATTAATGACGCGCTCTGCCACCTGCTGATCGTCTTGCGGTTCTTCCAGAGCGATACGCCACGGCGAACCATCAAGCTTCTTGCCGGACGCCTTGAGCTCGCCGGTGGCTTCCGCGAGATAGTCATGGATGCCCAGGGCCTCGAGCCGCGCAGCAATGGTGTCGACCGCGTAACCGGCGGCGATGCTGTTGAAATCCACCTCGACCGCCGCATCCTTGCACAACCGGTCGCCGTCGATGTGCAGGTGTTGATGACCGACTCGCTGGCGCACTTCGGCCAGCGCCGCCTTATCCGGGACTTTTTCTTCCCGCCCCTGCGGGCCGAACCCCCACAGATTCATCAGCGGTTCGACGGTGAGGTCGTAGGAGCCTTCGCTTTGTTGCGACAGCTGCTCGCCCACACGGACCAATTGAAGGATCGGCGCGGGCATGACCTGACAGCGATCAGCCGGCAATGCGTTGAAGCGCGAGATGTCGGAGTCTGCGCGGTAAGTCGACATCTGCCGGTCGACATCCGCGAGGATTTTTTCCACTTCGACACGCACCTCCTGCGGCGCAGGCAGATTGGCGTGGCGCACGTACTTGATCGAATAGGTGCTGCCCATCGTCGGGCCGTCGAAAGTCTCCAGGGAATCACCGTTGCCGCAGCCGGACAAAAAAACGCTCAGCAGCACGAGAATCCCCCAGCGTCCAGTTAACAATTCTTCATCTCCCCGCAAAACCGCGCCGGCCATTATGGGCTACGAGCGCAACGCTTTCTTACAAGATTTAGAGCGAGTACCTACCCATGTCCTCCACGACCGGCAAAGGCAAGGCGATTTTTCGCGTTGTCAGCGGCAACTTTCTCGAGATGTTCGACTTCATGGTCTACGGCTTCTACGCCACGGCCATTGCCAAGACCTTCTTCCCCACCGACAGCGCCTTCGCATCCCTGATGCTTTCTCTGGCCACTTTCGGCGCCGGCTTCCTGATGCGTCCGTTGGGGGCGATTTTTCTCGGTGCCTATATCGACCGTCATGGCCGCCGCCAGGGCTTGATCATCACGCTGGCCCTGATGGCGGCCGGCACCGTGCTGATTGCCTGCGTGCCGGGCTACGCCACCCTTGGGGTTGCCGCGCCACTGATCGTGCTGTTCGGCCGCTTGCTGCAAGGCTTCTCGGCCGGTGTGGAACTGGGCGGCGTGTCGGTGTATCTGGCGGAAATCGCCACGCCGGGCCGCAAGGGCTTTTTTGTCAGCTGGCAGTCCGCCAGCCAGCAAGCCGCCGTGGTGTTCGCCGGCCTGCTCGGTGTCGGCCTCAACCATTGGCTGAGCCCCGAGCAGATGGGCGAATGGGGCTGGCGTGTGCCGTTCCTGATCGGCTGCATGATCGTCCCGGTGATTTTCGTCATCCGCCGATCGCTGGAAGAAACACCGGAGTTCCAGGCGCGTAAACATCGCCCTACCCTGCAGGAAATCGTCCGCTCGATCGGTCAGAACTTTGGCATCGTCATCGCCGGCATGGCGCTGGTGGTCATGACGACGGTGTCGTTCTACCTGATCACTGCCTACACACCGACCTTCGGCAAGGCGGAATTGCACCTGTCGGACTTCGATGCGTTGCTGGTGACTGTGTGCATCGGCCTGTCGAACTTCTTCTGGTTGCCGGTGATGGGCGCAGTGTCCGACAAGGTCGGGCGTAAACCCCTACTGTTGGCGGCGACGATTCTGGCGATCCTGACCGCTTATCCGGCGCTGTCGTGGCTGGTGGCGAACCCGAGCTTCAGCCATTTGCTGATCGTCGAATTGTGGCTGTCGTTCCTGTACGGCTCGTACAACGGGGCAATGGTGGTGGCGCTCACCGAGATCATGCCGGTAGAAGTTCGTACGACCGGATTCTCGCTGGCCTACAGCCTGGCGACCGCAACCTTCGGCGGATTTACGCCGGCGGCCTGCACTTATCTGATCCATGTGCTGGACAACAAGGCGGCACCGGGGATCTGGCTCAGTGGTGCAGCGGTATTGGGCCTGATCGCCACGCTGGTGCTGTTCCGTGGCAACAGGCACGAACTGCGCACGGCACAAGCCGCCATCCCCCGCTAAGGCAAATCGCGCACAAACAAAAACGCCCCGACCAAAGTCGGGGCGTTTTCATTTGCAGCTAAGGCTTAGCGCGGGAACGCTGGCGGGTTTACACCGGCCATGTCTTCCATTACGCGAACCACCTGGCAGCTGTAACCGAACTCGTTGTCGTACCAGACGTACAGAACAACGCGGTTGTCCTGAACGATGGTCGCTTCAGCGTCGACCACACCGGCGTGACGCGAGCCCACGAAGTCGGTCGAAACCACTTCCTGCGAATTGACGAAGTCGATTTGCTTGTGCAGATCGGAGTGCAGCGCCATGTAACGCAGGTACTCGTTCATCTCTTCACGGGTGGCGGCTTTCTCGAGGTTCAGGTTGAGAATGGCCATCGACACGTTCGGCGTCGGAACACGGATCGCGTTACCGGTCAGCTTGCCGGCCAGCTCAGGCAGGGCCTTGGCAGCAGCGGTGGCAGCACCGGTCTCGGTGATGACCATGTTCAGCGCGGCGCTACGGCCACGGCGATCGCCCTTGTGGAAGTTGTCGATCAGGTTCTGGTCGTTGGTGTACGAGTGAACGGTTTCGACGTGACCGTTGATGATGCCGAACTTGTCATTCACGGCTTTCAGCACCGGCACGATGGCGTTGGTGGTGCAGGAAGCGGCGGACACGATCTTGTCGTCAGCAGTGATTTCGTTGTGGTTGATACCGTGAACGATGTTCTTCAGCTTGCCCTTGCCAGGCGCGGTCAGAACAACGCGGTCGATACCCGGACACGCTAGGTGCTGACCCAGACCATCGGCATCACGCCATACACCGGTGTTGTCCACCAGCAGCGCATCTTTGATGCCGTACTGGGTGTAATCCACTTCGGTAGGGTTCTTCGCGTAGATAACCTGGATCAGGTTGCCGTTGGCGGTGATGGTGTTGTTTTCTTCATCGATGGTGATGGTGCCGTTGAACGAACCATGTACCGAATCGCGACGCAGCAGGCTGGCACGCTTGGTCAGGTCGTTTTCGGCGCCCTTGCGCACCACGATGGCACGCAGACGCAGGCCGTCGCCGCCACCGGTTTTCTCGATCAGGATACGCGCCAGCAGACGGCCGATACGACCGAAGCCGTACAGTACAACGTCGGTGCCTTTGCGTGCCGAAGCGTTTTGCTGGCCAACCACGTCAGCCATTTCTTCGCGAACGAATTGCTCGGCGGTGCGGCCGTTGCCTTCGTTGCGGAATTTGTACGCCAGCTTGCCCAGATCTACCGAGGCCGCGCCGAGCTTGAGTTCGCTCATGGCCTTGAGCAGTGGGAATGTTTCGTGGACGGAGAGTTCGCTGTCGTCGGCAGAACGGTGGCGAGCAAAGCGGTGAGCTTTGAGAATCGCGATGACAGACTGGTTGATCAGGCTGCGGCCATAGATCGAGCTCACCACGTTGTTGTTGCGGTAGAGCTGACCGATAAGCGGAATCATCGCTTCTGCGAGTGCTTCACGGTCGATCCATTCACCAAGACACTGGTCGGGCTTCTGAGTCACGGTAACCTTCCACATGTAGGGGCAGAAAAAAGGGGCTACATTATGCCGCCGAGAACCTCTTGTAGCAATGCGCGCTTGTCGCGCAATCGGTAACAAAAATCCGTCCAAAAAAATAACGCTCTCCGCCAGCCCAGTAAAACCGGGGCTTCCAGCGCAGTCAGTTTTTCGACGACTGTTAGACGATGTCTGTAACCCTCCGTAACACCACCGACTTTTGGCACTACATAACCGTAAAAAAAGCGCTGGTTTTTATGGTTACCACTACATTTTTCTCAAACAGCGCAGATAGACGCATCCTGCAACTGACAGGCGGCACCGGACGCCGCTACAATTACCGACTTTGTCGCAACGCCTGGAGCTCAACCTTCCGTGCCTGTTCTGCGTCTACCGCTTCTCCCTGCTGCGGCAGGTAAACAGCACTGGGGCAACCTCCCCGGTGCCGCCCTGAGCCTGGCGATTGCCGAGGCTGCCAGCGCTGCCAAGCGCTTCACGCTGCTTTTGACCGCCGACAGCCAGAGTGCCGAACGGCTGGAGCAGGAGCTGAGTTTCTTCGCCCCGGATTTGCCGGTGCTGCATTTCCCGGACTGGGAAACCCTGCCCTACGATCTGTTTTCGCCGCACCAGGACATCATCTCCCAGCGCATCGCCAGCCTTTATAGACTGCCGGAGCTGGAACATGGCGTGCTGGTAGTGCCGATCACCACCGCCCTGCATCGCCTGGCGCCGACCAAATTCCTGCTCGGCAGCAGCCTGGTACTGGATGTCGGGCAAAAACTCGATGTCGAGCAAATGCGCTCGCGGCTCGAAGCCAGCGGCTATCGCTACGTCGACACGGTTTACGAACACGGCGAGTTCACGGTGCGTGGCGCGTTGATCGACCTGTTCCCGATGGGCAGCAAACTGCCGTATCGCATCGATCTGTTCGACGACGAAATCGAAACCCTGCGCACCTTCGATCCGGAAAACCAGCGCTCCATCGACAAGGTCGATTCGGTCAAGCTGCTGCCGGCCAAGGAATTCCCGCTGCAGAAAGACGCGGTCACGCGCTTCAAGGCGCGCTTTCGGGAGCGTTTCGACGTGGACTTCCGTCGCTGCCCGATCTTTCAGGACCTGAGCAGCGGCATCACACCGGCCGGTATCGAGTACTACCTGCCGCTGTTCTTCGAAGAAACCTCGACGCTGTTCGATTACCTGCCGCAGGACACGCAAGTGTTCTCGCTGCCGGGCATCGAGCAGGCGGCGGAAAACTTCTGGAACGATGTGCGCAATCGGTATGAAGAACGCCGCGTCGATCCATCGCGACCTTTATTGCCTCCGGCCGAACTGTTCCTGCCGGTGGAAGACTGCTTTGCCCGCCTGAAGAACTGGCCGCGGGTGGTCGCCAGTCAGCAGGACGTGGAAACCGGCGCCGGCCGCGAGCGCTTTCCGGCGCAGGCCTTGCCGAATCTGGCGATCGAAGCCAAGGCTACCCAGCCGCTGGCCGCGCTGTCGGCATTCCTCGACGAATTCCCCGGACGCGTGCTGTTTACCGCCGAATCCGCAGGCCGCCGCGAAGTGCTGCTGGAGCTGCTGGACCGCCTGAAGCTGCGACCGAAAACCGTCGACAGCTGGCCGGACTTCGTTGCGAGCAAGGATCGCCTGGCGATCACCATCGCCCCGCTCGACGAAGGCCTGATGCTCGACGACCCGGCGCTGGCACTGGTCGCGGAAAGTCCGCTGTTCGGCCAGCGCGTGATGCAGCGTCGCCGTCGCGAAAAACGCGCCGACGCCAACAACGATGCGGTGATCAAGAACCTCACCGAGCTGCGCGAAGGCGCGCCGGTGGTGCACATCGACCACGGCGTCGGCCGTTATCTCGGCCTGACGATTCTGGAAATCGACAATCAGGCTGCCGAATTCCTGACCCTCGAATACGCCGAGAACGCCAAGCTCTACGTGCCGGTGGCCAACCTGCATCTGATCGCCCGTTACACCGGCAGCGACGATGCGCTGGCCCCGCTGCACCGCCTCGGCTCCGAAACCTGGCAGAAAGCCAAGCGCAAGGCCGCCGAGCAAGTGCGCGACGTCGCTGCCGAATTGCTCGACATCTATGCCCGCCGCGCCGCCCGCGAAGGTTATGCGTTCGCCGACCCGAAGGCCGATTACGCAACCTTCAGCGCCGGTTTCCCGTTCGAAGAAACACCGGATCAGCAATCCACCATCGAAGCCGTGCGCGAGGACATGCTTTCGCCGAAACCGATGGATCGCCTGGTCTGCGGCGACGTCGGTTTCGGCAAGACCGAAGTCGCCATGCGCGCCGCGTTCATCGCGGTGCACGGCGGCAAGCAAGTGGCGATCCTGGTGCCGACCACCCTGCTCGCCCAGCAGCACTACAACAGTTTCCGCGACCGTTTCGCCGACTGGCCGGTGACCGTGGAAGTGATGAGCCGATTCAAGTCGGCCAAGGAAGTGAACGCTGCGGTGGCCGAACTGGCCGAAGGCAATATCGACATCGTCATCGGCACCCACAAGCTGCTGCAGGACGACGTCAAAATCAAAAACCTTGGACTGGTGATCATCGACGAAGAGCACCGCTTCGGTGTCCGTCAGAAGGAACAGCTCAAGGCCCTGCGCAGCGAAGTCGACATTCTTACGCTGACCGCCACGCCGATTCCGCGCACGCTGAACATGGCGGTGTCGGGCATGCGCGACCTGTCGATCATCGCCACGCCACCGGCGCGACGCCTGTCGGTGCGCACCTTCGTCATGGAGCAGAACAAGAGCACGGTCAAAGAGGCTTTGCTGCGCGAGCTGCTGCGTGGCGGTCAGGTTTACTACCTGCACAACGACGTGAAGACCATCGAGAAGTGCGCCGCTGACCTCGCCGAACTGGTGCCGGAAGCGCGGATCGGCATCGGCCACGGGCAGATGCGCGAGCGCGAACTCGAACAGGTGATGAGCGACTTCTACCACAAGCGCTTCAACGTGCTGATCGCCTCGACCATCATCGAGACCGGCATCGACGTGCCGAGCGCCAACACCATCATCATCGAGCGTGCCGACAAGTTCGGCCTGGCGCAGTTGCACCAGTTGCGCGGTCGTGTTGGTCGTAGCCACCACCAGGCTTACGCCTACCTCCTGACCCCGCCACGCCAGCAAATTACTGGTGACGCGGAAAAACGTCTGGAGGCGATTGCCAATACTCAGGATCTGGGTGCCGGTTTCGTGCTGGCCACCAACGATCTGGAAATCCGTGGCGCCGGCGAATTGCTGGGCGACGGTCAGAGCGGGCAGATTCAGGCTGTCGGCTTCACGCTGTACATGGAAATGCTCGAGCGCGCGGTGAAGTCGATCCGCAAGGGCGAGCAGCCGAACCTCGACCAACCGCTCGGCGGTGGCCCGGAAGTCAACCTGCGGGTGCCGGCGCTGATTCCGGAAGATTACCTGCCGGACGTTCACGCACGCCTGATCCTGTACAAACGCATCGCTTCGGCCACCGACGAGGAAGGTCTGAAGGATCTGCAGGTCGAGATGATTGACCGCTTTGGTCTGCTGCCGGAGCCGACCAAGAATCTGGTGCGCATCACGGCGCTTAAATTGCAGGCCGAGCAGTTGGGCATCAAGAAAGTCGATGGCGGCCCGCAAGGTGGCCGTATCGAGTTCGCGGCGCAGACGCCGGTCGATCCGATGACCCTGATCAAACTGATCCAGAGCCAGCCGAAACGCTACAAATTCGAAGGCGCCACGATGTTCAAGTTCCAGGTGCCGATGGAGCGCCCGGAAGAGCGCTTTAATACTGTGGAGGCGTTGTTCGAACGCCTCATCCCGAAAACTGCTTGAAGGACGCCGCATGCGCCTGTTTCGCTCTCTGACTTTGCTACTGACGCTCGTAGCACCGACGGCGTTTGCCGATGACCTGTATCAGGTCGAAATGATTCTGGTACGCCAGAACGCCGTGCCGGCAATTGTCAGCCGCGCCGCACCGGAAGACTGGGCGGCCGGCGCGCAACGCCTGGGCGATGACAGCAAACGCACCCCGGCGCTGAACGACGTTGTGACCAAACTCACCGCCAGCGGCGAGTACAGCGTGCTGATGCACAAAGCCTGGCAGCAGACGCTCGGCGAGACGCCGGCGAAGGTTGCAGTCAGCGAAGGTCAGGAGCAGTTCGGCCAATTCCCGATCGAAGGCACGATTGAAATGAAGCTCGGGCGCTTTACCGACGTGAACGCCGATTTCTGGGTCAACCAGATCGACGCCAACGGCATGGTCACCGCCAGCGAGCGCCTTAAACAGGACAGCCACACCAAGAACGGCCAACTCAACTACCTCGACAACGGCCATCTGGCCCTGCTGATCAAGATCACTTCACTGACGGCGCCCGCGCCTCGGGAAGCGCCTGAAGTCGTTCCGGACTGATCGAAGTCCTTATGCCCCCGCCACTGAGTAAACCGCTGGCCTCCTCCTGGGTCAGCCGATTCAAGGAACAAAGCCTGGAGCGTGGCCGTCGCTACGCGCTGGAAAACCGGGTGCGATTCGTGCAGGTCGGCGACGCGACCATTACCGCCAGCTGCGAAGGCTCTGGCGGTAACGTCTACCGTCAGACGATTCATCTGCGTGAGTCGGCCAAAGGCACGTTGCTGATGGTCGACGCCACATGCACCTGCCCGGTGCACAGCAACTGCAAACATTGCGCGGCGGTGTTGCTGCAAGTGCAGGAAACCCTCGAATACCCCGCTGCTGCCAAAGACGCTGAACTGCTGGAAAAACTCCAGGCCGTGCTGGAAAACCGCAGCCCGAAAGCGCCGCCGCAAGTGCTGGTGGACAATGTGCAGCCAGTGCCGCGCCTGTGGCTGGCCAGCGTCGAGTTCAGCGCGTTCGAGCCGCGCAACGGCAAGATGCAGCGTTACATCCAGCACCGTGCGGCGCTGTCCTTCAGTTACCTCGACGAATACGTCAGCGGGCAGAAAAACAGCGACATCCTGATTCGCCAGGAAGCCCAGACCCTGCGGGTCAAACGGCATCCGGACGTCGAACAGAGCTACCGCGAGCAGCTGCGAATTCTCGGTTTTCGCATCGCCACCCGGCAGAGCAAGGCCCTGCCGGAAAGCGCCGGCGAACTCTACGAGATGGTCAACGACAGCGCGTGGCTGACCTTCACCCTCAACGATCTGCCGAAGCTGCGCACCCAAGGTTGGGAGCTATTGATCGACGATGAGTTCGGTTTCGACCTGACCGCCGTCGACGATTGGTACGCCACCGTCGAGCAGACGCCGGAACGCGACTGGTTCGATCTGGAGCTGGGGATCATCGTCAACGGCGAGCGCCTGAGCCTGCTGCCGATCCTGCTCAACCTGATGCGTTCGCACACGGAAATCCTCAACCCGGAACGTCTCGCCCGCCGTCGCGACGATGAACTGATTCTGGTGAACATCCCGCAACGCAACAGCGAGCACGGGCCATTGCAGGTCGCCCTGCCCCTTGGCCGGCTGAAGCCGGTGCTGGCGACCCTTGGCGAGTTTTATTTGCAGGAGCCGGGCGAAACCACCCTGCGCCTGAGCAAGGCCGACGCCACACGCCTGAACTCGCTGGAAGGCATTCCCCTGCTCTGGGAAGGTGGCGAGCAGATCCGCAGCTTCGCCCAACGCTTGCGCGACATCCGCGACTACAGCGCCGAAACACCGAAGGGGCTTAATGCGACGCTGCGCCCTTATCAGCTCGAAGGCTTGAGCTGGATGCAGTCGTTGCGGCAACTGGAGGTCGGCGGGATTCTCGCGGACGACATGGGCCTGGGTAAAACCCTACAGACGCTGGCGCACATTCTCAGCGAGAAAAACGCAGGGCAACTGGATCGACCCTGCATGGTGGTGATGCCTACCAGCCTGATCCCCAACTGGCTGGACGAAGCGGCGCACTTCACTCCACAACTCAAGGTTGTCGCCCTGTACGGTGCCAGCCGTAAAAAGCATTTCGAGCATCTGGCCGATTACGACCTGATCCTCACCACTTATGCGCTGCTGCCCAAGGATGTCGAACGTCTGGCCCAGCAGCCGCTGCACGTACTGGTGCTGGACGAAGCGCAGTACATCAAGAACCCGAACAGCAAAGCCGCCCAGGCTGCCCGTGACCTCAATGCGCGTCAGCGTCTGTGCCTGAGCGGGACGCCGCTGGAAAATCACCTGGGCGAACTGTGGTCGCTGTTTCACTTCCTGCTGCCCGGATGGCTCGGCGACGTCAAAAGCTTCAACGCCGATTACCGTGTGCCGATCGAAAAACGCGCCAGCGAAGTCAGACTTCAGCACCTCAACGGTCGGATCAAACCGTTCCTGCTTCGTCGCACCAAGGAACAGGTTGCGACCGAGCTGCCGCCGAAAACCGAGATCATCCACTGGGTCGAGCTCAACGAGGCCCAGCGCGACGTGTACGAAACCATGCGCCTGGCCATGGATAAAAAGGTTCGCGACGAGATCACTCGCAAAGGCGTGGCGCGCAGCCAGATCATCATTCTTGAAGCGCTGCTCAAGCTGCGCCAGGTCTGTTGCGATTTGCGCCTGGTCAACGACGCCACCCTGCCCGCCCGCGGCAGCACCTCGGGCAAGCTCGACAGCCTGATGGAAATGCTTGAGGAGTTGTTTGAGGAAGGTCGGCGGATTCTGCTGTTTTCGCAGTTCACTTCGATGCTGACACTGATCGAGGACGAGCTGAAAAAACGCAATGTCGCGTATGCGCTGCTGACGGGACAGACCCGTGACCGGCGCACCCCGGTGAAGGAATTCCAGAGCGGCAAGCGTCAGATTTTTCTCATCAGCCTGAAGGCTGGTGGTGTGGGCCTGAACCTGACAGAAGCGGACACGGTGATTCACTACGATCCGTGGTGGAACCCGGCGACCGAGAATCAGGCAACCGACCGCGCCTATCGCATTGGTCAAGAGAAGCCGGTGTTCGTTTACAAGATGATTGCCCGGGGCACGGTCGAGGAGAAAATTCAGCTTCTGCAGCGGGAGAAATCCGACCTGGCGGCCGGCGTGCTGGATGGGCGCAAGGCCGGGGACTGGAAGTTGCAGAGTGATGATATCGAGGCGCTGTTTGCGCCGTTGCCGGACAAGTTTGAAAAGCGCTGAGATCTTTATCGGCTATCAGATCGATTCGCGGGCAAGCCCGCTCCCACAGGTTTAGCGTGACCTCTGTGGGAGCGGGCTTGCCCGCGAAAGGCTCGACTCGGTTTCGAGCCAGACTCAGCCCTTGAGCACGCGCGCCAACGTAGACTTCACCTTGCCCATGCCATCGTGCAACGCCTGCTCGATCTCAGCCATGGTGATCACTTCAGTGGTCTTGCCCGCAGCCGGGTTCACCACCAGCGACAGACAGGCGTAATCCAGATCCAGCTCACGGGCCAGCGCCGCTTCCGGCATGCCGGTCATGCCGACGATGTCGCAACCGTCACGTTCAAGACGCACGATTTCAGCAACGGTTTCCAACCGCGGGCCCTGGGTGCAGGCGTAAACGCCCTGATCGCTGTACTCGCAACCTTCGGCGGCCAACGCAGCAATCAGTTGCTGACGCAGCGGTTCGCTGTAGGGAAAGCTGAAGTCGATGTGAGTGACATGTTCCAGGTCATCGGCGAAATAGGTGTGCTCGCGACCACTGGTGTAGTCCACGATCTGATGCGGCACGCAGAAATGCCCAGTGCCCATTGCAGGATGGATTCCGCCCACGGCGTTGACCGCGATGATCGCTTCGGCCCCGGCCTGCTTCAACGCCCAAAGGTTGGCGCGGTAGTTGACCTTGTGCGGCGGGAAGCGATGCGGGTGACCGTGACGAGCGAGGAACAGCACTTCCTTGCCGGCGTATTCGCCAATCTGAACCTCGGCCGATGGCGCACCATAAGGCGTATCCACCGCCAGCGACTGACGAATGCTCAGGCCTTCCAGCTGGGTCAGGCCGGTGCCGCCAATGATTGCGTAAACCGTCATAGCGAAAAATCCTTAATCGATCAGTTGAGCGTCTTTGAGCGCGCCGACAGCGGTCAGCCAGCGCGGATCCTGACGGTATTCGGTATTGGCGAATGCCTGACCGCGCATGCGTGCGATGCGCGGCGACGGCTTGACCTTCATGCGCTGCGCGGCGCTCAGGGCAAGTTCAGCGGCGGCGCGGTCGTTGCACACCAGACCCATGTCGCAACCGGCACTGAGTGCCGCTTCGATACGGCTGGCGGCGTCGCCGACCACATGAGCGCCGGCCATCGACAGGTCGTCGCTGAAGATCACGCCATCGAACTGCAGCTCGCCGCGCAGGATGTCCTGCAACCAGCGCCGGGAGAATCCGGCGGGCTGTGCGTCGACTTGCGGATAAATAACGTGGGCGGGCATGACGGCGGCCAGTTGCTTGCTGAGTCTGGCGAACGGCACGAGGTCGTTGGCGCGGATCTCTTCAAGGCTGCGCTCGTCGTTGGGGATTGCGACGTGGGAGTCGGCTTCCGCCCAGCCGTGGCCAGGGAAATGCTTGCCGGTGGCGGCCATGCCGGCGCTGTTCATGCCTTTGATGAACGCGCCGGCGAGTAGCGCGGCGCGCTCCGGGTCACCTTCGAACGAGCGGGTGCCGACGACGGCGCTGCGCTGGTAATCCAGATCCAGTACCGGCGCGAAGCTCAGATCGAGTCCGACGGCCAGCACTTCGGTGGCCATGATCCAGCCGCATTGTTCGGCCAGGTATTCGGCGTTCGGGTTATCTGCGATGGCGCGCATGGCTGGCAAACGGACGAAGCCCTGACGCAGACGCTGAACGCGACCGCCCTCCTGGTCCACAGCGAGCAGCAAGTCCGGACGAATGGCCCGGATCGCCGCGCTCAGCTCGCGCACCTGACGCGGATGCTCGATGTTGCGAGCAAAGATGATCAGGCCGCCCACTTCGGGCTGGCGCAACAATTGGCGATCTTCGGCCGTCAGCCAGGTACCGGCGACGTCCACCATCAACGAGCCTTGCAGGCCAGCAGTCATAGAGATTCCTTGAAAACGAAAAACCCGTCGCCCACGAAACCACCACCTGGGGCATTGCCCGGCGGGTCGGTGATTTCAATGAGAAACGGGTTCAGAACGAGAGTCGACATGGGCGGCTAGCTTAGCGGATGTCAGCTGCCGCGCCCACCCATGGAGGGTTAAACCTTGGCAGGTGCCGGCGCGGATTTACTGCGTGGCCGCAACTGCGCTGTAGCCATCGCAGCATCGGTGACACCGGTTTCGGCACGCATGCCGGCCGCCAGGAACGGCACCATCAGACGCATCACCTGCTCGATGGAGGTGTTGACGCCGAAGTCGGTCTCGGCAATCGCACGCAGGGCCTTGATACCCGACATGCTGAATGCTGCGGCACCGAGCATGAAGTGCACACGCCAGAACAGTTCGATCGGAGGAATGCGCGGCGCGGCTTCGTTCACCAGCAACATGTAGCGACGGAATACCTTGCCATACATGTCTTCCAGATACCGACGCAGGTGGCCCTGGCTCTGACTGAAGGCCAGCCCAAGCAAACGCATGAAGATTGATAGATCATTGCCGCTGCGTGGCTGTACCACCAGCGCCTGCTCGACGAGGATTTCCAGCAGTTCTTCGAGCGAAGGCTTGTTCTCTGGCTTGGCTTGGCGGCGCTCCAGCTCTTTGTCGAGGCTGATGCAGAACGGACCGAGGAAGCGCGAGAAAACCGCCTGGATGAGCGCCTTCTTCGAGCCGAAGTGATAGTTCACCGCAGCGAGGTTGACCCCTGCCTTGCTGGTGATCAGACGCAATGAGGTTTCAGCGAAACCTTTTTCCGCGAACAGCTGTTCTGCAGCATCAAGAATGCGTTCAACGGTTTCCGACTGGGCCATGGCTACTCCGCCTGACAAACACTTGTTTGAAACATACGTTTCAGCCCATGCCTTGTCAAGCCTGCCCGTTCGTTTTGGGAATGGTCGGTCAGATATTTAACCACAACAAGGACGCGACATTAATCGGCGTCGTCACTGACCGTCCGGCGGCATGGCAAAAAACGATCATTGCCAAGACCGCTTCACTGTATATAATCCCAGTCACTGTATAAAAAGACAGAGCGATCAATATGCTTAAGCTGACGCCACGCCAAGCCGAGATTCTGGCCTTTATCAAACGCTGCCTCGAAGACAACGGCTACCCGCCGACCCGTGCGGAAATCGCTCAGGAACTGGGTTTCAAGTCACCCAATGCGGCCGAAGAGCACCTCAAGGCACTCGCCCGCAAAGGCGCGATCGAGATGACCCCCGGCGCCTCTCGCGGCATTCGTATTCCCGGCTTCGAAGCCAAGGTCGACGAATCCACCCTGCCGATCATCGGTCGAGTGGCTGCCGGCGCGCCGATTCTCGCCCAACAACACATCGAAGAGTCCTGCAACATCAACCCGGCCTTCTTTCATCCGCGTGCCGACTACCTGTTGCGCGTTCATGGCATGAGCATGAAGGACATCGGCATTTTCGACGGTGATCTGCTGGCGGTTCATACCACTCGCGAGGCACGCAACGGTCAGATCGTGGTTGCGCGGATCGGCGACGAAGTCACCGTCAAACGCTTCAAGCGTGACGGCAGCAAAGTCTGGCTGATTGCCGAAAACCCCGAGTTCGCCCCCATCGAAGTCAACCTGAAAGATCAGGAACTGGTGATCGAAGGCTTGAGTGTCGGCGTTATCCGCCGCTAAAGGAGGCTTTATGCAGTTCCCACACGTACCTCAGCAAACACAACTGCCGTTGTTCGAAGCGTTTCTGGCGCAACCGCTCGCCCCCATCCTCAAAGATGTCGTCGAGCGTCCGTGGAATCCCGAACCCGAAACGTTCAGTGAGCTGTCACTGCGCGGCGCGGCCGGGAACTGCCTGAACCTGCTGGCGCCTATTCTTCGCGAATTGAGTGATGATCAGGACGCACGCTGGCTGACCTTGATTGCACCACCAGCGAGTCTGACCCAGACCTGGCTGCGTGACGCCGGATTGAATCGCGAACGCATCCTGCTCCTGCAACCGCGCGGCGCTCAAAGCGCTCAGCAACTGGCCTGCGAAGCATTACGCCTGGGCCGCAGCCACACAGTCGTCACGTGGCTGAACCCGCTGAGCGCAGGATCACGGCAACAGCTGATCAGCGCCGCCCGTACCGGGGACGCTCAAAGCCTGAACATTCGTTTGGGGTGATTCAGCAACAATGTGCGCCATGTAAAGCGCAGGGCTTCTCCAGGGATAGAGAAGCCGATCTAGGGCAGTAACTGACAGACAGCGTATCAATGAAGAACCCGCGGCCCCTCATCCTTATCGAATTCGCCTTCAACCATACGTCCTGCCATTTGCACGCCAACGCTCAACATCGCTTTGGCAATTTCAACGTGCTGGCCCTGCAGAAACGCCTTGGCATCCTCGGAGAAATCCAGAGTCACCAGAGAACCCTCGTCCTCGGCCCTGCGCAGTTCGATTCGGCCGTCTGGTAGCTCGACAATTTCTAGAAAGGACGTTGGCATATGGGTCTGTTCTCCACGAAAGGCAGGGATTATATAGACATCATTCAGGCTTCGCTCGGGATCTTGACCAGCAGCACGCCTCTCGTCGCCGCCAGTCCAAAGTTCCTCAGCACTCGTTCAAGCCTTCACGGAAGCGGATCGCCAACCCCTTGAGGTTCTGCCGCCAGCTCTCGAGCTCTTCGCGGCTCAACTCTTCAATCACTTCTTTTTCATCCAGATTCACCGCCTGAATCAATGGTTGCGTCACATCGCCCTTCGGCTTGTGTGGCACCCGTGGCGGCTGGAACAGCGCCGAGTGCGCGGCCAGCAATTTAGCCAGCCAGGTCTCCGGATTGCCTGCCAGCTCGATCATCTCCGCCAGCTCAGGAATGGCAATCGACTCCAGCACTTCGCGGGTCAGCAAGGCTTCCGCCCGCGACGCATTGGCTTGCGGCAGACGATAGAAGCCGGCGATTTCATGACACAGCCCCAACAACGCACCGTAGAGATGAAACAGTGCGGATTCGCGCCCGGCCTGAATCAGCGCCAGCGAGTTCATCGCCCGCCCCTCTTCGGCCCTGGCCAGCGCTTCCAGCGACAAACCCGCGAAATAGATCTTCTGATTGGTACGGGTATAGAGTTCGTGGGCCATGTCGGCACTCTCCACAACGAAATAATTGCTTCACACAGGCCGGACAGTGTCATGGATCAGCCGATCCGACCGCAAGCTTTAAACAAAAAGGCCGCATGAAAACCCTAAGGTTGTCATGCGGCCTTTTGATGTGTTGGGCCGACAGCATCAGCCCAACACAAGGTCAGAGTCAGCTCAAGCCTTGGCTTTCGCCGGACGCTTGTCCTCGACCGTCCACTTGCCACCGTCAAAGAACGCTTTCCAGCCAGTCGGCTTGCCGTCGACTTCGGTCTGAACGTATTGCTCCTTGGTCTTGCGGCTGTAGCGGATCACGGCTGGCAGGCCATCCGGATCCTTCTGTGGCGCTTCGCACAGGAAGTGGTACTTCGGATCGATTTCGTCCTTGTGCGGCAGAATCTCGATCACCAGCGGAGCACGGGTCTCGCGGTTTTTCGGGAACTGGCTGGCCGCCAGGAACAGGCCGGACGCACCGTCGCGCAGGATGTAGGTGTCGTTGACCTTTTCGCATTTCAGCTCAGGCATCTTCACCGGATCCATCTTCGGCGGCGCCGCGTCACCGCTCTTCAGCAGCTTGCGGGTGTTCTTGCAGGTCGGATTGGTGCAACCGAAGAACTTGCCGAAACGGCCGGTCTTGAGCTGCATCTCGCTGCCGCACTTGTCGCATTCCAGGCTCGGACCTTCGTAGCCTTTGATGCGGTAGCTGCCTTCTTCGACTTCGTAGCCTGCGCAATCCGGGTTGTTACCGCAGATGTGCAGCTTGCGCTTCTCGTCGAGCAGGTAGGCGTCCATCGCCGTGCTGCAGATCGGGCAGCGGTGCTTGCCGCGCAGTACCAGGGATTCCGACTCACCTTCGTCGTCCGCCGCGATTTCATCGCCCGGCACCAGATTGACGGTGGCCTTGCAGCGCTCTTTCGGCGGCAGGCTGTAGCCCGAGCAGCCGAGGAACACGCCAGTCGAGGCAGTACGAATCTGCATCGGACGGCCGCAAGTGGTGCACGGAATGTCGGTCATCACCGGCTGGTTGGCACGCATGCCAGCTTCTGGGTTTTCAGCCACTTCGAGTTTTTTCTTGAAGTCGCCGTAGAACTCGTCCAGCACGTTTTTCCAGTCGCGCTCGCCCTGGGCCACGTCATCGAGGTTCTCTTCCATGCCGGCGGTGAAGCCGTAGTCCATGAGATTCGAGAAGCTTTCCGACAGACGCTCGGTAACGATATCGCCCATCTTTTCCGAATAGAAACGACGGTTGTGCAGGGTCACGTAGCCGCGATCCTGAATGGTCGAGATGATCGCTGCGTAGGTTGAAGGACGACCGATGCCACGCTTTTCCATTTCCTTCACCAGGCTGGCTTCCGAATAACGGGCCGGCGGCTTGGTGAAGTGCTGGGACGGATCGAGCTTGATCAGCTTCATCACGTCGCCCTGCGCCATGTCCGGCAGAACATCATCGTCGCCAGGCTTGGTGATTTGCGGCAGCACGCGGGTGTAACCGTCGAACTTCAGGATGCGGCCCTTGGCACGCAGCTCGAAGTCACCGGCAGCGACACTGACGGTGGTCGACAGATACTGCGCCGGCAGCATCTGGCAAGCCAGGAACTGACGCCAGATCAGCTCGTAGAGGCGCTCGGCGTCGCGCTCCATGCCGGCCAACTTGGCTGGCGTGGTGTTGGCGTCGGAAGGTCGAATCGCTTCGTGAGCCTCTTGTGCGCCTTCCTTGCTGCTATAGACGTTCGGCGACTCCGGCAGGTACTTCTTGCCGAACTCGGTTTCGATGTAGTCGCGCGCCATCGCCACGGCATCAGCCGAGAGGTTGGTCGAGTCGGTACGCATATAAGTGATGTAGCCGGCTTCATAGAGACGCTGGGCCATCATCATGGTTTTCTTCACGCCGAAGCCCAGGCGATTGCTCGCGGCCTGTTGCAGCGTGGAAGTAATGAATGGTGCCGACGGCTTGCTGCTGGTCGGTTTGTCTTCACGTTTGACGATGCTGTAGCTGGAGGACTTGAGCTTTTCCAGGGCCGCGGTGGCCTGGGCTTCGTTCAGCGGCTTGAAGGCTTCGCCTTTCTCGCGAGCCACTTCGAAACGCACGGTCGAGCCTTTGGCGGTGCCGAGGTCGGCATGCACTTCCCAGTACTCTTCCGGGTTGAACGCACGAATCTCACGCTCACGCTCGACCACCAGCTTCACGGCAACCGATTGCACGCGGCCGGCGGACAGGCCACGGGCGATCTTGGCCCACAGCAGCGGCGAAACCATGTAGCCGACAACGCGGTCGAGGAAACGACGGGCCTGCTGCGCGTTCACTCGATCGATGTCGAGTTCGCCCGGCTCCGAGAAGGCTTCCTGAATCGCCTTCTTGGTGATTTCGTTGAACACCACGCGCTTGTAGCGGCTGTCGTCGCCACCGATGGCTTCGCGCAGGTGCCAGGCAATGGCTTCCCCCTCGCGATCCAAGTCGGTTGCGAGATAGATGGTGTCAGCATCCTTGGCGAGCCGGCGCAGCTCTTCGATGACCTTTTCCTTGCCCGGGAGGATCTCGTACTTGGCTTTCCAGCCGTGCTCGGGATCGACCCCCATGCGCGAGACCAGCTGCTTGCGCGCCTTCTCTTTCGGCGACAGCGCTGGCGCTTCGCCCGCAGCAGCCTTGCCGCGCTTGGCGGCAGGCTCCTTGCTGGCGCTAGCCGAACCGCTGGTGGGCAGGTCTCGGATATGGCCGATACTCGACTTCACCACGTATTGGTTGCCCAGATACTTGTTGATGGTCTTGGCCTTAGCCGGGGATTCCACAATGACCAGCGATTTGCCCATGGATCAGAAAATTCCTGAATTCTAGAAGTGAAAGGCGGTTGGCGCCTGACGCGGCACCGCTATATATAGTGGCTACAAGGTGAGGTCAAGCGCAGGGTTTTGCGCGCACTCGCCTTATGGCTTCGAAAAAAGGCTCGGTTCGGCTTGCACCAAAGCAAAGCGTGGGACCTGCTCCCCGTCAACCTCGACGGACTCCAGGAACATGCTCAAGGGACGTACCCAAAAGCCGTAATCGCCATACAGGGCTTGGTAAAAGACCACTTCTTCTTCAGTCTCGGAATGCCGCGCGACACTGAATACGCGGTACTGCGGACCTTTGTAATGTTGGTAGAGCCCAGGTTGTATCGGCATGCTTCGGCCCTCACTCAAATTTTTTCAAAATAAAAACAAAAATAAATCCGCAAAAACAAAAACCGGGGCACTTGGCCCCGGCTTCCATCGACGAGACGCTTAAACGCGTTCGAAGACGGTGGAGATGCCTTGGCCGAGGCCAATGCACATGGTGGCCACCCCGAAGGTGCCGCCATTCTGCTTCATCACGTTCAGCAACGTGCCGGAAATACGGGCACCGGAGCAACCGAACGGGTGACCCAGGGCGATCGCGCCGCCGTGCAGGTTAACCTTCTCATTCATCTTGTCGAGCACTTTCAGGTCTTTCAGCACTGGCAGGGCCTGTGCGGCGAACGCTTCATTGAGCTCGAAGAAGTCGATATCGTTGATACCCAGGCCGGCACGTTTCAGTGCTTTCTGAGTAGCCGGTACCGGACCATAGCCCATGATGGCCGGGTCCACACCCGCTACCGCCATCGAGCGAATCACGGCCAGAGGCTGGATACCCAGGTCCTGTGCACGCTGTGCCGACATCACGATCATGCACGAAGCACCATCGGTGATCTGCGACGAAGTACCGGCGGTCACGGTGCCGCCCTTTGGATTGAATGCCGGTTTCAGAGCCGCCAGACTTTCCAGGGTGGTTTCCGGACGAATGGTTTCGTCGTAGTCGAAGGTTTTGAGGAAACCGTTCTCGTCGTAACCCTGCATCGGGATGATTTCGTCCTTGAACTTGCCCTCCACAGTCGCCTTGTGGGCCAACTGGTGGGAACGCACGCCAAAGGCGTCCTGCTGTTCGCGAGTGATGCCGTGCATTTTGCCCAGCATTTCAGCGGTCAGGCCCATCATGCCCGAGGCTTTCGCCGCGTACAGGGACATGTGCGGGTTCGGATCGACACCGTGCATCATGCTCACGTGACCCATATGCTCGACGCCACCAACCACGAACACGTCACCGTTGCCGGTCATGATCGCTTGCGCAGCAGTGTGCAGCGCACTCATCGACGAGCCGCACAGACGGCTGACGGTCTGGCCGGCCGAGGTGTGCGGGATCTGGGTCATCAGCGACGCCATGCGCGCGATGTTCCAGCCCTGTTCCAGGGTCTGGTTCACACAGCCCCAGATCACGTCCTCGACTTCGGCAGGATCGACCTTGGTGTTGCGTTCCAGCAGTTTGCTGATCAGGTGCGCCGACATGTCTTCGGCGCGGGTGTTGCGGTGCATGCCGCCCTTGGAGCGGCCCATCGGAGTACGACCGAAGTCGACAATCACGACGTCTCTAGGATTCAAGCTCATAAGTTCACTCTCACTCTAGTTGGGGGCGCTTAACCGAAGAAGCTCTGGCCGTTCTTGGCCATTTCGCGCAGCTTCGCGGTCGGGTGGTACAGCGCGCCCAAATCAGCGTACTGGTCGGCCAGGGCAACGAACTCGGCAACACCGATCGAGTCGATGTAGCGCAGCGCACCGCCACGGAATGGAGGGAAACCAATACCGTAGACCAGACCCATGTCGGCTTCGGCGGCGGTTTCGACGATGCCGTCTTCCAGGCAACGCACGGTTTCCAGGCACAGCGGGATCATCATCCAGTTGATGATGTCCTCGTCAGTGACTTCGCGCTGCTCGTAGACGATCGGCTTGAGCACTTCCAGTACCGACGGGTCGGCGACTTTCTTCTGCTTGCCTTTCTTGTCGGCCTCGTAGGCGTAGAAGCCCTTGCCGTTCTTCTGACCCAGACGTTTGGCTTCGTAAAGCACGTCGATGGCCGAACGACGGTCGTCCTTCATGCGGTCCGGGAAGCCTTCAGCCATTACGTCACGACCGTGGTGACCGGTGTCGATGCCGACCACGTCCATCAGGTATGCCGGGCCCATCGGCCAGCCGAATTTTTCCATGATCTTGTCGATACGGACGAAGTCCACACCGGCGCTGACCAGTTTGGCGAAACCGCCGAAGTACGGGAACAGGACGCGGTTGACCAGGAAGCCCGGGCAGTCGTTGACGACGATCGGGTTCTTGCCCATTTTCTTGGCATAGGCAACGGTGGTGGCGATGGCCAGCTCGCTGGACTTCTCGCCACGGATCACTTCCACCAGCGGCATCATGTGCACCGGGTTGAAGAAGTGCATGCCGACGAAGTTTTCCGGACGCTTGAGGGCCTTGGCCAGCAGGCTGATGGAAATGGTCGAAGTGTTGGACGCGAGGATGGTGTCCTCTTTGACTTGAGCTTCGACTTCCGCCAGAACGGCTTGCTTGACCTTCGGGTTCTCGACCACGGCCTCAACGACCAGGTCGACGTGACCGAAATCGCCGTAGGACAGCGTAGGGCGAATGCCGTTGAGCACTTCAGCCATCTTCGCGGCAGTCATGCGGCCTTTATCAACGCGACCGACCAGCAGCTTGGCGGCTTCCGCCAGACCTTGCTCGATGCCGTGCTCGTTGATGTCCTTCATCAGGATCGGCGTACCTTTGGAAGCCGACTGATAGGCGATACCGCCACCCATGATGCCGGCGCCCAGTACGGCAGCCTGCTTCACGTCCTTGGCGATTTCGTCGTAGGCCTTGGCCTTTTTCTTCAGTTCCTGATCGTTCAGGAACAGACCGATCAAGCTCTGCGCGGCAGAGGTCTTGGCCAGTTTCACGAAACCTGCGGCTTCGACCTCCAGCGCCTTGTCGCGACCGAAGTTCGCGGCTTTCTGGATGGTCTTGATCGCTTCGACAGGGGCCGGGTAGTTCGGACCGGCCTGGCCAGCCACGAAACCTTTGGCGGTTTCGAAAGCCATCATTTGTTCAATGGCGTTCAGCTTGAGCTTTTCCAGCTTCGGCTGACGCTTGGCCTTGTAGTCGAACTCGCCGGAGACGGCGCGCTTGATCAGCTCAAGGGCGGCATCCTGCAGCTTTTCGGGAGCAACCACGGCATCGACGGCGCCGACTTTCAGCGCGTCTTCAGGACGGTTTTCCTTGCCGGCGGCAATCCACTCGATGGCGTTGTCGGCACCGATCAGACGCGGCAGACGCACGGTACCACCGAAGCCCGGGTAGATGCCCAGCTTGACTTCCGGCAGACCGATCTTGGCCTTGGTGGACATGACGCGGTAGTCCGCTGCCAGGCACATTTCCAGACCGCCACCCAGAGCGATGCCATTGATCGCGGCGACGGTCGGAACGTTGAGGTCTTCGAAATCGCTGAAGATCTTGTTGGCTTCGAGATTGCCAGCAACCAGCTCGGCATCCGGCAGCTTGAAGTTGTCGACAAATTCGGTGATGTCGGCGCCGACGATGAACACGTCCTTGCCACTGCTGACGATCACGCCCTTGATCGAAGCATCTGCCTTGATGGTGTCTACGGCCTGACGCAGTTCGTTCAGGGTAAGACGGTTGAACTTGTTGACGGACTCACCCTTGAGGTCGAATTTCAATTCGACGATGCCACTTTCAAGAGCTTTAACCGTGATGGCTTTACCTTCGTAAATCATCAACTGATCTCCACGATATGGAAGCTGAACAGTACACGTCGGACGCAGGCAAATGGCTCGGCAGGACGTTTTTTCGTCGATGCTGACACCCATCCACCCGGCACACCCGCCAACGCGATAGTCGGGATTCTGTAGGAGCAGTCTGCAATACAAACGCTCAATTCATACGCCCGTTTGATTTGGGTACGCCACCTTCACGGAATTTCCGACAATTGTCAATCGCCCTAAATACGGGTTGAAATGCGACTTTGCGGTCATTTCTGTAGGACGCAGCCCGGCCACACATGCTTGCATGTGAGGGCATTCATAAGATTAATAGTTAGAAAAGTCGCCCTAATTCACCGCAAGCCTTGTTTAACAGGCTACGCTGGCTGGACTACGAAGGAAAACAGGTGCACGTTTGCTGACCGGATCACTCCGGGTCAACGCCAAGAAGAATTTCCGGCCTGCCTGGCCAACCCCGCCCGATGAATCATGTCGGGCTTTTTATTGCGCGTCTGCCGGACGTTTCGCACCGTTGCAGCGCGAAAAGTCCGTGAGTCATGCCAGCGCTTTCAGCGTGGCATCAATTTCCAGCAAAACCGAAGCGTCACCCTTCTCGCCCCAATAGAGCGCGATCATCTGCTTGTCCGCCTCGACCTTGAAAACGTTGCCCGGCAATTTTTCGAAATGATTGAGCAGCAGCGGATCCTCACAGACTTCCTGCCACTGATTCACCCAAACCCCCGGCGATTTCTGCCAATACGCCCAGCACGCCGGCTGCTTGCCACGGCGTGGCCGATGGTATTGCGCGCACGGGTTTGGCGGCTCCTGGCTCAGCCAGTGCGGCCACTCTTGAGGTGCCAGCTGCATGGCCAGCCCGATACGCCGGGCCTCCGTGCGCAAGGCTATCCGGCCACTCTGTGCACGGGACGGACGCAACCACGCCAGTGGACTCAACACCACCAGCAGGATTGACACCACCAGCCAGACCGTCATATCTCTACTCCCGAATCTTGATGAGCCCATTGCGTCACTTTGGAACCAATGCGCTTGAAACCAGCCATACTTACCAATATTGATCCCTCACGAGGAGCACCTCATGCCCTACCACCATGTCCTGGTCGCCGTAGATCTGACCGAAGAGTGCGACCCTGTGATCCACCGCGCCCGAGAGCTGTCGGTGAGCAATGGCGCCAAGTTGTCACTGGTGCATATCGTCGAACCGATGGCCATGGCCTTTGGCGGTGACGTGCCGATGGATCTGTCACAACTGCAACAGCAGCAGTTCGATCAGGCCAAGGAACGTCTCGAACGCCTGAAGCACAAATACACCGAACTCGAAGGCGCCAACTGCCATCTGACCTACGGCCAGCCACGTCAGGAAATCCACCATTTCGCCAAGGAACAGGGCTGCGACCTGATCGTGGTCGGCAGCCATGGCCGGCATGGTCTGGCGCTGTTGCTGGGCTCGACCGCCAATGACGTGCTGCACGGCGCACCTTGCGATGTGCTGGCGGTGCACCTGGTCAAACGCTGATCCCAGGCACTTGAAAAAAAACTAAAAAAGCCCGGCGCCCATCACTGGACGCCGGGCTTTTTCATGCCTGGAAACAATCAGGCGTCCAGCTCGGCCCAACGCTCCACCAGCGCATCCAGCTCAGCCTGCAACTGCTCCAGAGAAGCAATCACCTTGGCCGTCTCGGCCGGCGGACGCTGATAGAAGCCGGCCTCGGCCATTTCAGCCTCAACAGCAGCAATCTGCTGCTCCTTGGCATCGATGTCGCCCGGCAGCGCTTCCAGCTCGCGCTGAAGCTTGTAGCTCAGCTTCTTTTTCGCAGCCGGGGCCGCAGCAACCGGCGCGGCAACCGGAGCCGGTTCGGCAGTGACCACCGCCGAATTCAGGTCAGCCTTGCCGGATTTGCTTTCGGTCACGCCCAGCAGACGCGGCGAGCCGCCCTGACGGATCCAGTCCTGATAGCCGCCGACGTATTCGCGAACCTTGCCTTCACCTTCGAAGACCAGGGTGCTGGTAACCACGTTGTCGAGGAATGCCCGGTCGTGGCTGACCATCAGCACCGTGCCGTTGAAGGTCAGCAGCACTTCTTCGAGCAGCTCGAGGGTTTCCACGTCGAGGTCGTTGGTCGGTTCGTCGAGTACCAGCAGGTTCGCCGGCTTGCTGAACAATTTGGCCAGCAACAGTCGCGCACGCTCGCCACCGGACAACGCCTTCACCGGCGTGCGGGCACGCTGCGGGCTGAACAGGAAGTCGCCGAGGTAACTCAGCACGTGGCGGCTCTGGCCGTCGATATCGATGAAGTCGCGACCTTCGGCGACGTTGTCGATCACGGTCTTCTCCAGATCCAGCTGATGGCGCAACTGGTCGAAGTAGGCCACGTCGATCCTGGTGCCCTCCTCCACTTTGCCGCTGGTCGGTTGCAGACCGCTGAGCATCAGCTTCAGCAAAGTGGTTTTGCCGGTACCGTTGGCACCGAGCAGGCCGATCCGGTCACCACGTTGCAGCACCATGGAGAAATCGCGGATCAGGAACGGACCGCCCGGATGCGCGAAGCTCACGTTATCCAGCACCATCACCTGCTTGCCGGACTTCTCCGCGGTTTCCAGCTGGATGTTGGCCTTGCCGGTGCGCTCACGACGCTCACTGCGCTCCACACGCAATGCTTTCAGCGCACGTACGCGACCTTCGTTACGGGTGCGACGGGCCTTGATGCCTTGGCGAATCCACACTTCTTCCTGGGCCAGACGCTTGTCGAACAGCGCGTTGGCGGTTTCTTCGGCGGCCAGCGCGGCTTCTTTGTGAACGAGGAAACTGGCGTAGTCGCCGTTCCAGTCGATCAGGCCGCCGCGATCCAGTTCAAGGATGCGGGTGGCGAGGTTTTGCAGGAAAGAACGGTCGTGCGTGATGAACAGCACGGCGCCCTGGAAATCCTTCAGTGCTTCTTCAAGCCAGGCAATCGCACCGATGTCCAGGTGGTTGGTTGGCTCGTCGAGCAGCAGCAGGTCCGGCTCGGACACCAGCGCCTGCGCCAGCAACACGCGACGACGCCAGCCGCCGGACAGTTCGGCGAGGGTCTTGTCGGCCGGCAGTTGCAGGCGGCTCAGGGTGCTGTCGACCAGGGTCTGCAAGCGCCAGCCATCGCGGGCTTCAAGGTCGTGCTGGACGTGCATCAGTTTGTCCAGATCGGCGTCGGTGACGATATTCTGGCTCAGGTGGTGGTATTCGGCGAGCAAGGCACCCACGCCGTCGAGGCCTTCGGCGACCACATCGAACACTGTCCGCTCGTCGGCCACCGGCAATTCCTGCGGCAATTCACCGATTTTCAGACCGGGGGCACGCCACACCGAGCCGTCATCAGGCTTCTGGTCGCCCTTGACCAGTTTCATCATGCTGGATTTGCCAGTGCCGTTGCGGCCGATGATGCACACCCGCTCACCACGGGCGATCTGCCAGGACACCTTGTCCAACAACGGCATCGCGCCGAATGCAAGGGACACATCGCTGAATTTGAGCAGGGTCATGAGCTTCTCCAAAAACCGGGGGCGCATTCTACCTGAATCGGGGCCCGAGCAGGCCGGCAATTTCGCCGCTGACGCACTCTGCACAACATTTGTTGCGAACTTGTGCTGCGAGGCCGGCAAAGCTTTCGCCGCCTGCTGGCAAAAGGCTAAGCTACAGACAATTCAGTGCGGGTTTTGGGCCGGCACTTGTCATGATTTCTCTGCCCGGATGTCTCATGCGCAGTCGCCTCTTCAGTGTTTTGTCATGTTTGCTGCTTTCCGCCGCTGCCGTTCAATCCGCCCAGGCGGTGGACCTGTCCACCCAACGCCAGTATTACGATGAAGCCAAGCGCGCCCTGGCCAAGGGCGACAGCGGTCCCTATTTCCGTTACAGCCAGGCCCTCGCCGACTATCCACTGGAGCCGTACCTGGCTTACGACGAGCTGACTGCGCGGCTGAAAACCGCCAGCAACGCGGAGATCGAGAAATTCCTCGCCGAGCACGGTGACCTGCCGCAGGCCAACTGGATGAAATTGCGCTGGCTGCGCTGGCTGGCCGATCGCGGCGATTGGGCGACGTTCGTCAAGTATTACGACCCGAAACTGAATTTCACTGAACTTGACTGCCTCAACGCGCAGTACCAGATCAGCCACAACAAGAAGGCCGAGGGTTTCGCCAATGCCGATAAGCTCTGGCTGACCGGCAAATCCCAGCCTGCCGCCTGTGATGCGCTGTTCGGCATGTGGGCCGCCGAAGGTCAGTTGACCGAACAGAAACGCTGGGAACGCGCCAAACTCGCCGCCCAGCACCGTAACTATCCGCTGGCCAACAGCCTCGTCAACGGCCTGACCACCCTCGCCCCGCGCGGTCGACTGTTGGTGGATGTGGCGCAAAAGCCGGAACTGCTCAACCAACCCTCGCGTTTCACGCCGGCCGATGAGCCGATGTCCGATGTGGTCAGCCTCGGCCTGCGCCGCCTCGCGCGTCAGGACCCGGACAAGGCCATGGCCCTGCTCGACGGTTATGCCAGCAGCATGCATTTCTCCCGGGATGAAAAAGTCGCGATCGCCCGGGAAATCGGCCTGACCCTCGCCCGTCGCTTCGACAGCCGCGCGCTGGATGTGATGACCAAGTACGATCCGGAACTGCGTGACAACACCGTGTCCGAATGGCGTCTGCGTCTGTTGTTGCGTCTGGCGCGCTGGGATGACGCCTACCAATTGACCCGTCGTTTGCCACAGGACCTGGCCACCACCAACCGCTGGCGCTACTGGCAGGCCCGCAGCCTGGAACTGGCACAACCGCAAAACCCGGAAGCACAGACGCTGTACAAGAATCTGTCGCGGGAACGGGATTTCTACGGCTTCCTCGCCGCCGACCGCTCGCAATCGCCGTACTCGCTGAACAACAAGCCGCTGGTGCTCAGTCAGGCGCTGATCAACAAGGTGCGCAACACCCCGGGCGTGCGTCGTGCGCTGGAGTTCCACGCCCGTGGGCAGATCGTCGACGGCCGCCGCGAGTGGTATCACGTCAGCCGGCATTTCAGCCGCGATGAAATGGTCGCCCAGGCAAAACTGGCCTACGACCTGAAATGGTATTTCCCGGCCATCCGCACCATCAGTCAGGCGCAGTACTGGGATGATCTGGACATCCGTTTCCCGATGGCCCATCGCGACACTCTGGTGCGCGAAGCCAAGGTGCGTGGCCTGCATTCGAGCTGGGTATTCGCCATTACCCGCCAGGAAAGTGCGTTCATGGACGACGCCCGCTCCAGCGTCGGCGCCAGCGGCCTGATGCAACTGATGCCCGGCACCGCCAAGGAAACCGCTCGCAAGTTCAGCATTCCACTGGCCTCGCCACAGCAGGTGCTGGATCCGGACAAAAACATCCAGCTAGGCGCCGCTTATCTCAGCCAGGTGCACAGCCAGTTCAACGGCAACCGCGTGCTCGCCTCCGCCGCCTACAACGCCGGCCCCGGCCGCGTGCGCCAGTGGCTGCGTGGCGCCGACCATCTGAGCTTCGACGTGTGGGTGGAAAGCATCCCGTTCGACGAAACCCGCCAGTACGTACAGAACGTGCTGTCCTACTCGGTGATCTACGGCCAGAAACTCAACTCGCCACAACCGCTGGTGGACTGGCATGAGCGGTATTTCGACGATCAGTGATCGGGGCGCCTATCGCCGATAGATCGACGTAAACAAAAATGCCCGCATCGAGAGATGCGGGCATTTTTTATGGCGTTCCACTAGGTCGATTACTTAGTCGGTTACAGGGTCGGTTGAAACCTGACGACCATCATTGAACTGCAACGCCGCCAACCGCGCATACAGCGGATTGCTGGCGATCAACTCCTGATGCGTGCCGATCGCCACCAGTTTGCCCTGATCCATCACCGCGATCCGGTCGGCGTTTTTCACCGTGGCCAAACGGTGGGCGATGACCAGCGTGGTGCGGTTTTGCATCAGGCTCGGCAATGCTTGCTGGATCAGGTGTTCGCTTTGGGCGTCGAGGGCGCTGGTGGCTTCGTCGAGCAGCAGGATCGGCGCGTCGACCAGCAACGCCCGGGCAATGGCCAGGCGCTGGCGTTGCCCGCCGGACAGGCCGAGGCCGCCATCGCCCAGGTGGGTCTGGTAACCGTCGGGCATCTGTTCGATGAAGTCGTGGGCGTGGGCAATTCTGGCGGCCTCACGGACTTGTTCAAGGGTCGCCGACGGGCAGCCATAACGGATGTTCTCTTCGACACTGCCGAAGAACAGCGCCGGGGTTTGCGAGACCAGCGCGAAGCAGCGACGCAGGTCCAGCGGATCGAGGCTCGTCAGCGGTACGCCATCGATCAGAATCCGCCCTTCCCGGGGATCGTAGAAACGCAGCAGCAAGTCATACACCGTGGACTTGCCCGCGCCAGACGGTCCTACGAGCGCCAGGGTTTCGCCGGCGTTGATCGTCAGACTCAAGCCATCGACGGCGAGGCTTTCGGGACGCGAAGGGTAGGAAAAACGCACATCCTGCAATTCCAGCTCGCCTTTGACTCGTTCCGGCAGCGTCACCAATCCCGTGGTCGGTGGCTGGATGATGTTCTCCGACCGCAGCAATTCGGCAATGCGCTCGGCGGCGCCGGCCGCTCGCTGCAACTCGCCAATCACTTCGCTCAACGTGCCAAACGCACTGCCGACGATCAGGCTGTAGAACACGAACGCCGCCAGTTCACCGGCAGAAATCCGCCCCGCGATCACGTCCATGCCGCCGACCCACAACATCACCGCGACGGCGCCGAGCACCAGCACGATCACCAGCGTGATCAGCCAGGCCCGCTGGAAAATCCGTTTGCGCGCAGTCTCGAACGCCTGCTCGACGGTACTGGCGAAACGCTGTTCGTCCTGCACCTGATGGTTGTAGGCCTGTACGGTCTTGATCTGGCCGAGGGTTTCCGAGACGTAGCTGCCGATGTCGGCGATCCGGTCCTGACTCAGCCGGGATAGGTTGCGCACACGACGACCGAAAATCAGGATCGGCGCAATCACCAGCGGCAGTGCGATCACCACGATACTGGTGAGCTTGGCGTTGGTGATGAACAGCAGCACCACACCGCCAATGACCATCAGCAGATTACGCAGGAACAGCGACAGCGACGAGCCGATCACCGATTGCAGCAGCGTGGTATCAGCCGTCAGCCGCGACTGGATTTCCGAACTGCGGTTGTCCTCGTAAAACCCGGGATGCAGGTACACCAGATGGTTGAACACCTGCCGGCGGATATCCGCCACCACGCGCTCACCGATCCAGGACACCAGATAAAACCGCGCAAAGGTGCCGACCGCCAGACCGAACACCAACAACATGAACAGGCCGATGGATTGATTGAGCAAGTGCGGCGATTGAGTCATGAAGCCTTGGTCGACCAGCAGCTTGATGCCCTGCCCCATCGACAGGGTGATGCCCGCCGTGACGATCAGCGCCAGCAGTGCGCCGAAGGCCGGCCAGCGATAGGGAGCAAGGAAATGACTGGTCAGGCGCAAGGCCCGGCGGTGGCGCGAGGAAAGCATCGGGATCATTCAGGTTCACGTCGTGTGCGGGTGGATAGGGCCAGCCTACAGACTCAAATGGGGTGGAACTCTGTAAATCACAATGAGTCAGGTTAAATATGACCGGCTCGACTACCCTCTAGATGCTATTGGTCTAAGGTCCGGGTTGAGACGGACGGTCATTTCTGTTTGAGTGGAGATGCCGTTCCGATCCGACCGCAGGGAGTTGTCACAGCCTGGTCACCTGACGGTTTTAATCTAGGCACACAACCTGATGAGGAGACAGGCCATGTCCTTGCAACACAGCAGCGATGACAAGATTGAAGTGATCCGCACCAAGCCCGGCCAACCTCTGGGTTGCTCGATGATCGATAAGGATGGGCGCGAAGTGCCAATCACTGAAGACATGATCCAGAACGCCTGCCGCGAACTGGAGAAGCGATTGGTCAAGCCTGCCGAACAAAAGTGATATCGCCACCGTCTTCCTGACCCGGCCTCTGCAGGCCGGGTTTTTTCTGCCCGCTGTTTATACGGCCATTGCGCCCAGCGCGGTCACGATCTGGCGCAGGGCCGGCGAATCACCTTCGATCCGCACCTTCAAGCCTTCGATCTCGCGTCGCGACGGATACTGTTTGCGCAGCAGATCAAACGCGGCACGTTGCTCACCGACACTGCCCAGCAGCGTGCGACGGAAATCCGCGTCATCCCGGCGCGGGTCGTACACGCCACGGCACAACATCGCCAGTGCCCAGGCCGGATCGCTGTCGGCATGCAAAGAAACTACCGACAACCACGGCGCCGGCAGCAAATCGCCGAGCTGAATGATGGCGGGCTCACCGATAAAGTCGCAGTAAGCCTGATAGATCTGCGCCGTGCCGCGCTGCTTGCCGTCGAGGCTGTAACCGGCGATGTGCGGCGTCGCCAGCACGCAGAGCTCGGCCAGCGCCACATCGACTTGCGGCTCGGCCTCCCAGACATCGAGCACTGCTTGCAGGTCTTCACGCTCCAGCAGCACTTCGCGCAACGCGGTGTTATCCACCACCGAACCGCGAGCCGCGTTGATCAACCAGGCGCCGGGCTTGAGCTGCTGCAAACGCTGCTCGTCGAACAAATGCCAGGTCGCGTCATCGCCGTGGCGGGTCAACGGGGTATGCAGACTGATCACGTCGCACTGCGCGATGATCTGCTCCAGGCTGACATAGTCGCCGCCCTCGGCCGCCTGACGTGGCGGGTCGCAGACTTTCACGTTCCAGCCCAAGCCTTTCAGTACCTTGATCAGGCGGCCGCCGACTTCACCGGCACCGATCACGCCATAAGTGCGTTCACTCAACTCGACGCCTTCGATTTCGGCCAGGGTCATCAGACTGCCAAGCACGTAATCGACCACGCCCCGGGCATTGCAGCCGGGGGCGCTGGACCAGGTGATGCCGGCCTCGTTGAAATAGTCGAGATCCAGATGATCGGTGCCGATGGTGCAGGTGCCGACAAAACGCACCTTGCTGCCTTCGAGCAATGCGCGATTGACGTTGGTCACCGAGCGCACCAGCAATACATCGGCCTGTTCGACCGCGGCTCGGTCGATGGAGCGGCCAGGCACCCGGCGGATCTCGCCGAAACCGGCAAAAAAGGCATCGAGCAGCGGGATATTTTCGTCGGCGACAATCAGCATGGCGAGGCTCCTTGGGCGGATCGGCAGTGTAGGCGCTGGGACTGCGATGAGCCAGCAGGCTTTGATTTCTTGATGAGGCGCGGCGATTACAAATACGCAACAGAGGATTTTTCCTGACCGTTACGTCAGCGGCGTAGAATGCCCGGCCTTGCGCATCAACCCCTGTGGACGCTTTGCCTGTGAATTCCGTGACTGACCGCCCTGCTGCCGTTTCCCTCAACCGCCCTGCCCGGGTTCGCCTGGAGCTGAAGAATCTGCTCGGCCTGGCCCTGCCGATCATGATCGCGCAGCTGGCAACCACCGCCATGGGCTTCGTCGATGCGGTAATGGCCGGGCGCGTCGGGCCCAAGGATCTGGCGGCCGTGGCGCTGGGCAACTCGATCTGGGTGCCGGTGTTCCTGCTGATGACCGGCACTTTGCTGGCGACCACGCCTAAAGTCGCCCAGCGCTTCGGCGCCGGCACCCACAGCGAGATCGGCCCGATCGTGCGTCAGGCCTTGTGGCTGGCACTGGTGGTGGGCTTGATGGCTACCACCATGCTGTTCAGCGCCGAACCGATCCTGCACCTGATGAAGGTCGATCCGGAGCTGATCGGCCCGTGCATGCAGTACCTGCACGGCATCGCCAGCGGTCTGCCGGCTGTGGCCTTCTACCATGTGCTGCGCTGCACCAGTGATGGCCTCGGCCGCACGCGGCCGGCGATGGTGTTGGGCCTGTGTGGGCTGGCGCTGAACATTCCGTTGAACTACGTGTTCATTTACGGGCACTTCGGCGTGCCGGCCATGGGCGGCGTCGGCTGCGGCTGGGCCACGGCGATCGTGATGTGGGTGATGGCGCTGGGCCTGGCCGGTTATGAGCGCTGGGCCCCGGCCTACAAGTCGAGCGAACTGTTCAGCCGTTTCGACTGGCCGCAATGGGCGGTGATCAAGCGTTTGCTGGCCATCGGTCTGCCGATCGGCGTCGCAGTGTTTGCCGAGTCGAGCATTTTCGCGGTGATCGCGCTGCTGATCGGCAGCCTAGGCGCCACGGTGGTGGCCGGGCACCAGATCGCGCTGAACGTCAGCTCGCTGGTGTTCATGATTCCGTATTCGCTGGGCATGGCCGTGACCGTGCGGGTCGGTCAGGCGCTGGGCCGTGAAGAACCCCGTGAAGCGCGATTCGCCGCGGGTGTCGGCATGGGCACCGCGCTGGCTTACGCCTGCCTGTCGGCGAGCATGATGCTGCTGATGCGCGAGCACATTGCGGCGATCTATACCTCTGACCCGATGGTGATTCACATCGCGGCGATGCTGATCGTGTATTCGGCGCTGTTCCAGTTTTCCGACGCGATTCAGGTTACTGCCGCCGGTGCGTTGCGCGGATATCAGGATACTCGCGTGACGATGATCCTGACCCTGTTCGCCTATTGGGGCATCGGCCTGCCGGTAGGTTACGCCCTCGGCCTGACCGACTGGCTCGGCGAACCACGCGGCCCGAGCGGCTTGTGGGAAGGTTTGATCGTGGGCCTCAGCTGCGCGGCGCTGATGCTGTCGATCCGCCTGACGCGCAGCGCACGCAAACGCATTCGCATCAGTCGCTCGATGGGCTGACCGGCCATAAAAAAAAGACCTGCATTTGCAGGTCTTTTTTTGCCTTTCGATCAACCGGACTTCTTGCGGATCCAGTACAGATAGGTCCCGGCCTCTTCGTGCTGCCCCACCAGTTCATGGTCGAGAAACACGCAGAACTTGGGGATGTCGCGGCGGGTCGACGGGTCGGTGGCGATCACCTTGAGCAGGCCGCCAGGCACCAGGTCACGGATGTGCTGGTGCAGCATCATCACCGGCTCCGGGCAGTTGAGGCCCGTAGCGTCGAGGGTGCCGTCGACCGGCGTATCAATCATTTCACTCATGATTCACTCCTGAAACTGGCCGGCATTGTCGCCCAATGCCGGGTGTTCGGTCACCTGTCGTGCGCTCAGCGGGCTTTGGCTTTCTTCACGTCATGGCGGCGCAAATGGCAGGTCACTTCCTCGCGGTCGTGGTACAGCTGCTTGCAGCCGATGTCGACCTTGATCCCACGGGCCTTGAAACCGTCGGCGATGCGTTCGAGCAAGCGCTTCACTTCGGCGTAACGCTGCTTCATCGGCAACTTCAGGTTGACCACCGCTTCCCGGCAATGACCCTCGCCGATCCACTCTTCGAGCATCGCGGCGTTGCGCGCCGGTTTCTCGACGATGTCGCAGACCATCCAGTCCACCGGTTGCTTCGGTTTGAAAGTGAAACCGTCAGCCATCAAGTGCTGCACCAGACCGGTGTCCATCAGGCTTTCGGCCATCGGACCGTTGTCGATGGCGGTTACCAGCATGCCGCGGTTGACCAGTTGCCAGGTCCAGCCGCCCGGCGCTGCGCCGAGGTCAACGCCAGTCATGTCGCTGTGCAGACGATCTTCCCACTGGTCGCGGGGGATGAAGTGGTGCCAGGCCTCTTCCAGCTTCAGGGTCGAACGGCTCGGCGCCTCACGCGGGAACTTCAGACGCGGAATGCCCATCGGCCACATCGCCGAGTTACCGGCATCGGCCAGACCGAGAAACACTTCACGACCGCTCTTGAAGGTCAGCAGCAGACGCGGCTTGCTGGTGTCCTCCACCAGTTTGCCGGCGCCGGTCAGGGCCTTGCGCAGCGGGCCTTCGAACTTTTTGCAGAAGTTCGACAGCTCCTTGCCGTCGTTGGTGTCGACGACTTCCAGCCACAGGCTGCCGCACACCGGGAATTCACTCATGTGCGCGAGGATCACGCTGATACGGTCGTTTTCCGGCAGATCGATGAAAAACCCGCGCGCCCACTGGCGCGGGAAAATCAGCTCGGCGAAACGCTGGCCGCGCATCAGGCGTTCGGCGCCGTCTTCTTCGGTGCAGACAAACTCGGCGCAAGCGGTGGCCGGTTTGGCCTTGGCGTAGCCGGCCACGTTGAGTTGGGCGGCGAGGTCGGAAATCTCCGAGCAGACTTCGCCTTCGAAGCCTGGCCGGCAATGCATGAATAGGGTGTTCATTCTTACTCCTGGGCAGAGGGCGATCATTCATCCCCTGCGCGATGCCCAGACCTGCGCTGAAGCAAAGCCTGTCACGAAAACCGGCGCATGATAGCCCATGTCGGAACCTTGGACTTGCCCATAGAGTCCAGTTATTAGCCAGCTACTGAAAACAGGGCTACGTTGATAGCTCTGCCCGTCCCCTCAGTCCGTAGCCGTGCGGACTCAAAGGAGTGATCGTAATGCCGTCCCTCGATAGTCTGAATTCACTGAAAACCCTGAAAGTCGATGACAAGACTTACCACTATTTCAGCCTGCCGGATGCCGCCAAGACCTTAGGCGATCTCGACAAGCTGCCGATGTCGTTGAAAGTCCTGCTGGAAAACCTGCTGCGCTGGGAAGATGAAAAAACCGTCACCGGCGCCGATCTCAAGGCCATTGCCGCGTGGCTCAAGGAGCGTCGCTCCGACCGGGAAATCCAGTACCGCCCTGCCCGCGTGCTGATGCAGGACTTTACCGGCGTACCGGCCGTGGTCGATCTGGCCGCGATGCGCGCCGCCATGGCCAAGGCCGGCGGTGATCCGCAGCGAATCAACCCGCTGTCGCCGGTGGATCTGGTGATCGACCACTCGGTGATGGTCGACAAATTCGCCAGCGCCAGCGCCTTCGAACAGAACGTCGACATCGAAATGCAGCGCAACGGCGAACGCTATGCTTTCCTGCGCTGGGGCCAGAGCGCCTTCGACAACTTCAGTGTGGTGCCGCCAGGTACCGGAATCTGCCATCAGGTCAACCTCGAATACCTCGGCCGCACCGTGTGGACCAAGGACGAAGACGGCCGCACCTATGCCTTCCCCGACACGCTGGTCGGCACCGACTCCCACACCACCATGATCAACGGCCTCGGCGTACTTGGCTGGGGCGTGGGCGGGATCGAGGCGGAAGCCGCGATGCTCGGGCAACCGGTGTCGATGCTGATTCCGGAAGTGATCGGTTTCAAACTCACTGGCAAGCTCAAGGAAGGCATCACCGCCACCGATCTGGTGCTGACCGTGACCCAGATGCTGCGCAAGAAAGGCGTGGTCGGCAAATTCGTCGAGTTCTATGGCGACGGCCTCGCCGACCTGCCGCTGGCCGACCGCGCGACCATCGCCAACATGGCTCCGGAATATGGCGCGACGTGCGGCTTCTTCCCGGTGGATGACGTGACGCTGGATTACCTGCGCCTGTCCGGCCGTCCGCCGGAAGTGGTGAAGCTGGTCGAGGCCTACACCAAGGCTCAGGGTCTGTGGCGCTTGCCCGGTCAGGAACCGGTGTTCACCGACAGTCTGGCGCTGGACATGGGCAGCGTCGAAGCCAGCCTCGCCGGGCCGAAACGCCCGCAGGACCGCGTCTCGCTGCCGAATGTCGGTCAGGCGTTCAGCGACTTCCTCGACTTGCAGTTCAAACCCACCAGCAAGGAAGAAGGACGTCTGGAAAGCGAGGGTGGCGGTGGCGTGGCGGTGGGCAATGCCGATCTGGTCGGCGAAACGGATTACGAGTACGACGGCCATACCTATCGCCTGAAAAACGGCGCGGTGGTGATTGCCGCGATCACCTCGTGCACCAACACCTCCAACCCCAGCGTGATGATGGCTGCCGGCCTGCTGGCGAAAAAAGCCGTGGAAAAAGGCCTGACCCGCAAGCCGTGGGTGAAGAGCTCGCTGGCTCCGGGTTCGAAAGTCGTCACCGATTACTACAAAGCCGCCGGGTTGACGCAGTACCTCGATCAGCTCGGTTTTTCGCTGGTCGGCTATGGTTGCACCACTTGTATCGGCAACTCCGGGCCGCTGCCGGAACCGATCGAAAAAGCCATCCAGAAAGCCGACCTGACCGTGGCTTCGGTACTGTCCGGTAACCGCAACTTCGAGGGCCGGGTGCATCCGCTGGTGAAAACCAACTGGCTGGCCTCGCCACCGCTGGTCGTCGCTTACGCCCTGGCCGGCACTGTGCGCACCGACATCAGCAGCGAACCGCTGGGTAACGACCAACAGGGTAACCCGGTGTACCTGCGCGACATCTGGCCGAGCAGCAAGGAAATCGCCGACGCGGTAAATCAGGTCAACACGGCGATGTTCCACAAGGAATACGCCGAGGTGTTTGCCGGTGACGAACAGTGGCAAGCCATCGAAGTCCCGCAAGCCGCGACCTACGTCTGGCAAGCGGATTCGACCTACATCCAGCATCCGCCGTTCTTCGATGACATTGCCGGGCCTTTGCCGGTGATCGCCGATGTGAAAAGTGCTCGAGTGCTGGCGCTATTAGGCGATTCGGTGACCACCGACCACATCTCCCCTGCCGGCAACATCAAGGCCGACAGCCCGGCCGGACGTTACTTGCGCGAGCAAGGCGTCGAGCCACGGGACTTCAACTCCTACGGCTCGCGCCGGGGCAACCACGAAGTGATGATGCGCGGCACGTTTGCCAACATCCGTATCCGCAACGAAATGCTCGGCGGCGAGGAAGGCGGCAACACTATCTACATTCCGACCGGCGAGAAACTGGCGATCTACGACGCGGCCATGCGTTATCAGGCCTCTGGAACCCCGCTGGTGGTGATTGCCGGGCAAGAATACGGCACCGGTTCCAGCCGCGACTGGGCGGCCAAGGGCACCAATCTGCTGGGCGTGAAAGCGGTGATCGCTGAAAGCTTCGAGCGCATCCACCGCTCCAACCTGGTGGGCATGGGCGTGCTGCCGTTGCAGTTCAAGCTGGATCAGAACCGCAAGAGCCTGAACCTCACCGGCAAGGAAACCTTGGACATCCAGGGCCTGAGCGGTGTCGAGCTGACGCCACGGATGAACCTGACCCTGGTCATCACTCGTGAAGACGGACGGCAGGAGAAAATCGAAGTGCTGTGCCGCATCGACACCTTGAACGAGGTGGAGTACTTCAAGTCCGGCGGGATTCTGCATTACGTGTTGCGCCAGTTGATCGCCTCGTAGACCTGCAGATGCAGAAACACCGCCGGATCGGCGGTGTTTCTGTTTGAACGTGACACTTTTCTGCGGGCGAAAAAAAACCCGCCGAAGCGGGTTTTTCCCAAGACCATTATCGACTCCCTGTCGGCAGCGATCCTTGCTAATGGTCGATCATCCGTGATCCTGAAACACTCCCTGTGCTTCAGTTGATGAGGCTAGATTACGCTCTGGATCCAATCGGCAATAGTCGAAAAAGCTACCAGCGCGTGTAAGACATTCGCCATAGCAGGCCTTCCGAAAACCCTTAGACATGTCAGGCATCAAGCGCAAAAGCCGCCAGTTGCGCGACTTTCAGCCACGGACTGAACAGGTCGAGATCAGCCACCTTCACGCTCGCGGGCCCGGTCGCTCTCCGTGAGGAAATGTTCGAGCCGGCTCAACTGCTCCTCCCAGCCCCGACTGTCCATGTAGTACGCCTCTTTCTGGCGCACGTCGGGGATGTGCGCAAAGCCTGATTCGGAGACCTTCAGCAGCGTGCCGTTCTCGTAGTCCTGCAGTTCGAATTTGACCAGCGTGGTCGGTTCCTGGGAGTAGTCGATTTTCGGGTTCACCGCGTACGGGTGCCAGCGGAAGGAGAACAGCTGCTGCGGCTCGACTCGCTCCACCAGCACGTTCCAGAGCACATGTTCATAACCGGGGTAAGTGACCTGCCCCTGCGTCCATTCGCCGGCGATAAACCGCCGGCCCTCCAGCGCAACGCCGAACCACTGGCCGAACGCCTCGGCATCGACCAGGGCGCGCCAGACATGGGAGCGCGGCGACCTGAGCATGATCTTGCGTTCAAAGCTGTTGGGTACTGGTTTCATACGTCACCTCCTGTTTTGAACAGTAGGCTTGTATGACCACATGTCCAATGCGAAGTTGTATCAATCCAGTGCAACGATCAGGTCTGATTGAAATATCCGGCAGTATTTTGGATCACCGGTTCGTCAGAATGCGCACGGATCAGCGCGGCGAAACTGCTAACGTTCCCAGCGAATTGAACGACACAAGGACGTCATCATGCAGCTCTCCCTCCCCGAACGTTATCGTGGCGCCCTGCTCGGCCTGGCGTGCGGCGATGCCGTGGGAACCACTGTCGAATTCCAGCCTCGCGGCAGCTTCCAGCCCCTGACCGACATGGTCGGCGGCGGGCCGTTTCGCCTGAAGCCCGGTCAATGGACCGACGACACCTCGATGGCGTTGTGCCTGGCGGAAAGTCTGCTGAACAAAAACGGCTTCGATGCCGCTGATCAGATGGGCCGCTATCTGAACTGGTGGCAATGGGGTTATCTGAGTTCGACCGGCGAATGTTTCGATATCGGCATGACCGTGAGTCAGGCGCTGGATCGCTATCAACACACCGGAGAGCCGTTTGCCGGCGCCACCGATCCCTACAGCGCCGGAAACGGCTCGTTGATGCGCCTGATCCCCGTGGTGCTGTTTTATTTCCCCGATGCCCGGAAAATCAGGCGATTCGCCGCCGACAGTTCACGCACCACACACGCTGCGCCCGAGGCCATCGAATGCTGCCAACTGTTTGCCGAACTGCTCGGCAAGGCCCTGGAAGGTGCATCGAAAGCGGATCTGCGCACTCTGGCGCAAACAGTCTTCAGCCAGCCCAAGGTGGCGGCGATGGCCCGGGGTCACTACCTGCACAAGACCGAGCGCGAAATTCGCGGCAGTGGCTACTGCATTGAATCTCTGGAAGCGGCGTTATGGTGCTTCCACCACACCGACAGTTTTGCCGCAGCGGTCCTGCGAGCGGCCAATCTGGGCGATGACGCAGACACCACGGCCGCCATCGTCGGCCAGTTGGCCGGCGCCCATTATGGTGTGCAGGGAATCCCGTCCGGGTGGCTGGAAAAGCTGCATGACGGAGAAGAAATCGCCGCGACTGCCGAGCGGTTGCTCAACGCATCCAGACATCGCACACCTTCTTAGCGCCACGAAGTCGCTAAACTGCCCGGCACGTTCATTCATCAAAGCGAGATGACTCATGTCCCCACGCCTGCTTCTGGCCCTGACGCCTTTTCTTTTCACTTCCGTTGCTCACGCTGCCGTGGACTGCGCCAATGCCAGCGATCAGGCGACGATGAATCAATGTGCCGCACAGGAAAACAAGGCGGCGGACAAGGAGTTGAACGTGGTTTATCAGCAGATTACCGCCCGGTTGAAGGACAACCCTGATGGCAAGAAACTGCTGGTGAGCGCGCAACGGGCGTGGATCGGCTTTCGTGATGCCGAGTGCAAGTTTTCCGCATCCGGGGTGGCAGGCGGGAGTGTTTATCCGTTGATCTACAACAATTGCATCGCCTCGGTGACAAAGACGCGAACCGAGGCGCTCAAGCAGTACTTGAAATGTGAGGAAGGGGACATGAGCTGCCCGGTGCCCGGAGCCTGATTTTCCAGAGTTTTTGAAGGCCTCATCGCTGGCAAGCCAGCTCCCACAGGTTTTGTGTCGATCACAAAAAACTGCAACTGCACAAACCCCTGTGGGAGCTGGCTTGTCAGCGATGGCGACCTGTCGGATCACATCAATTTCAGATCTGCCACACCTCGCCATTCACGAAAAACGCTCGGGCATTGTCTTCGAGACTTTCCAGGTGATAGCCGCCTTCCTGTACGATCAGGCATGGCAGGCCCAGGCTGCGAACTCGCTGGCCCAGTGCTGCAAAACCTTCGCGGGTCACGGCGACCTTGCTTTGCGGGTCAAGCTCATAGATGTCGAAGCCCAGCGACAGCACCAGCACCTCGGCGCCGAACTCGCGCACCGCGTTCAATGCGACGTCCAGTTGCCCAAGAAAATCCGCTTCGCTTGAACCATGGGCCATCGGCAGGTTGAGGTTGAAGCCCTCCCCCGCGCCGCTGCCACGTTCGTCGGCGAACCCGGCGACGCCTGGATAGAAGTTGGTCGGATCGCCATGCACCGAGACGTAGAGCACGTCATCGCGGTCGTAGAAAATCTCCTGAATGCCCTGGCCGTGGTGCATGTCGGTGTCGAGCACCGCGACTTTTTCAAACTTGGCGCGCAGCACCTGCGCCGCCACCGCCGCGTTGTTCACGTAGCAGAAACCGCCGGCCGCTTCGGCCCGGGCATGGTGCCCCGGCGGACGGCACAGCGCGTAAGCGGCCGGCTCACCATCGATCAGCGCCTGAGCACCGGCCACTGCGCTTTGCGCCGACCAGTACGCCGAGCGCCAGGTCTGCTCGCCGACCGGGCAACTGCCGTCCGCCAGATACCGCGCCGCCTGAGCGAGGATGCCGCGCAAGGCGTTGGGCTCGCGGACGAAGATGTTCGACATCACTTCATCGCCCCAGTCTTCCGGGATTTCTTTCCAGCGTGCGTGCGCTTCCTGAAGAAAGGTCAGATACGGCGCGCCATGCACCGCCAGCAACGGTGCGAGGCCGGCATCGGCGGGCTGCTCGACACTGAAGCCCAGACCGTGGGCGGCCTGCACCAGACGCTGCGCACGCTCGGGGACTTCCTGCGGCGTACGCATCTGCCCCCGCGAGTAGTAACTGCGTGGATGGTGGAGCAATTGTTCGGGGTGGAAAAAACTGCGCATGGTTCAGGCTCCCTGTTCGATTCGACCGGCGCGAGCCAGCACGGCGTTGAGCAATACATCGGTGCCCTGTTTCACGTCTTCGGGCAACACGTCTTCGGCTTCGTTGTGACTCAGGCCGCCAACGCACGGGATGAACACCATCGCCGTCGGGCAGTAACGCGCGAGGTGAATCGCGTCATGCCCGGCGCCGCTGACAATCGACTGCTGAGCGTAGCCCAGTGCATCCACCGCCTCTCGCACGGCCGCCACACATTCGGCGTCGAACGGCGTGGCCGGGCTGATCCAGTGCGGGGTGATCGTCAGGTTCAGACCTCGGCCATCGGCGATCGCCTGTAAGCGGGCGCGGACTTGTTGCTCCATCGCAGCAATCGCTTCGTCGCGGTGATGACGCAGATCAACGGTGAAATTCACCAGACCCGGAATGGTGTTGCGCGAAGATTTGTTGATGCTCAACTCGCCGACCGTGGTCAGGCCTTCGGGGGCAAAATCTGCGGCCAGACCTTCGATTGCCTGAATCATCCGCGCCACACCGTACAGCGCGTCTTTGCGCAGCGGCATCGGCGTGGTACCGGCGTGGGCAGCCATGCCTTCCACCCGCACATCGAGCCAGCGGATCGCCTGACCGCCCGTGACTACGCCGATGCTTTTGGCGTTGTCTTCAAGGATCGGGCCTTGCTCGATGTGCGCTTCAAAATACGCATCCACCACGCCGCCCAACGGACGCTCACCGGCGTAACCGGTACGCTGCAAAGCCTCGGCAACGCTGATGCCATCGATATCGCGCACCGCCAGCGCAGCATTCAGACCCATGATCCCGGTGAACACCGCCGAGCCGAACATGGCCGGGGTGAAGCGCGCACCTTCTTCGTTGGTCCACACCGCCACTTCCAGCGGTTTGCGGGTCTGGATGTTCTGGTCGTTGAGGCAACGTACCACTTCCAGCCCGGCGAGCACGCCGTAGACGCCGTCGAAACGCCCGCCTTCGGGCTGGGTGTCGAGGTGGCTGCCCATCATCACCGGCGCGGCGTCCGGATCGGTGCCGGCGCGACGGGCGAACAGGTTGCCGATGGCGTCCACGCTCAGGGTCATGCCGGCTTCGCGGCACCAGTGGGCGAACAGTTCGCGGCCGGCCTTATCTTCGTCGCTCAATGCCAGACGGCAGCTGCCGCCTCGGGCTGTCGCACCGATTTCGGCCATGGCCATCAGGCTCGCCCACAGGCGTTCGCCATTGATTTTCAACATGAGGTTCTCCTGAAATTCCGGGTCAGGCGCGGGCCATTTCCGCGCGATGGGCACTGGCGTGGCGACGGGCGAGGGACAGCACGCAGACCAGCGAAATGCCGGCGATCAGGCTGTAGAACACCGCCATCGGCCACCACTGCCCGGTGAACTTGTGCGCCAGCATCGTGCCGACCAACGGCGTCAATCCACCGGCCACCGCGCCGCAGATCTGATAGGCCAGCGAGATCGCGGTGTAGCGCACGCGGGTCTCGAACATGCCGCTGACGTAGCCGGCAATCACCGCGTAGAACGAGGCCATGCACACCACCGCCAGCGCAATGCCGAGGATGATCAGCGGCGTCTGGGCCGAGCTGACCAGTACGAACATCGGGTAAGGCGAGGCCATCGCCAGCAGCGATACCAGGCACAGGAATCGCGTCGCGCCGATCTTCTCCGCCGCCCACGCGGCCAGCGGCTGAATGCAGAACTGGATGATCGCGACGAAGAACAGGCATTCGAGAATCAGCGAACGCGGCAGTGCCAGTTGCTGAGTGGTGTAGGCGATCATGAAGGTGTTGGTGAAATACACCCCGGCGATGCCCAGCGTGTTGGCACCGATGCACAGCAACAGCGGACGCCACGCGGTGCGCAACACTTCCATCACCGGCGCTTGTTCATTCTTGATTTGCTTGCTGGCCTGCTCACGGCTGGCGAGAAATTCCGGCGACTCATTCACACCCAGACGAATTGCCAGGCCCACCAACAGCAACAGCGCACTGGCGAGAAACGGCAGACGCCAGCCCCAGCTCATCAGGTCTTCTTCCGGTAAACGGGTCACCGCGCTGAAGGCGAGCAGCGACAGGATCAAACCTGCCGGACTACCCAGTTGCGCGAACGAAGCGAAGAAATTGCGCCGACCCTTTGGCGCGTGCTCGCCAGCCATCAACACCGCCCCGCCCCACTCGCCACCGACGGCGATGCCCTGGACGATGCGCAGCAGAATCAGCAGCACCGGCGCCGTCGCGCCGATCTGCGCGTAGGTCGGCAGCAGACCGATGCACACCGTGACCACGCCCATCATCAACAGCGTGATGATCAGTGATTTCTTGCGGCCGATACGGTCGCCGATATGACCGAAAATGATCCCGCCCAATGGCCGGGCAAAGAAGCCCACCGCGAAGGTGCCGAATGCGGCCATGGTGCTGAACAGCGGATCGTCGGAGGGAAAGAACAGCGCGCCGAACACCAGCGCGGCGGCGGTGGCGTAGATGTAAAAGTCGTACCACTCGATCATGGTGCCGATGAAGGCTGCGGCCGCCGCACGGCGCGGCTGGTTCGAAGCGTGGGGCTTCATGGGTCGGGCTCCTTTGATTGTTTTTTTGGCAGGAGGAAAACGCTGAATCCGAGGCGCTCTGGCGGCGCCTGTCGTGGGGTGATTTATCGTCCCGGGGCTATGATTAGTCAATTTTCTATTTATTATTCCGAGTATTACTTCTTCTTATAATCGAGAGCCGCCATGGCCGAACGCGATGTGCAACGCCTGCTCAACGACCGCCTCGACTGGAACCTGCTGCGCACCTTCCGGGTGATCGGCCAGGAGCTGAGCATCAGCCGTGCCGCCGCGCGTCTGCATCTGACCCAACCGGCGGTGAGCCAGGCGCTCAAGCGTCTTGAGGAGCAACTGGGTCGCCAGTTGATCGCCCGACGCGGCCCACGATTTGCCCTCACCGAAGTCGGCGAGCAGATCTTCGAACTGGCCGGCGAGATCTACGGGCAGATGTCCCAGGTCAGCAGCCTGCTGGAGCAACCGGCCGACGAGGTGATCGGCAAGGTGCGACTGCTGATCATCAGCCGGATCTTCTCCGAGCGCTTCGATGACTTCCTCGCTGACTTTCATCGGCAGTATCCACGGGTGGATCTGGAGGTCGATGTGATGCGCAGTTCGGACATCGTCAGCGCGCTTCAGGAGAAAACCGCGACCCTTGGTCTGAGCCTCAATCGCCGCCCGCAACCGCGTCTGGAACAGCGTCTGTTTCTGCGTCAACGCTATGCGTTTTTCTGTGGCAAACACCACGCGCTGTTTGGCCGACAGGACATCGGCGAAGGCGATCTGCAGCGGGAGAACTTCGTCAGTTTCACCAGCGACCAGATTGGCGGCATGCTCTCGCCGCTGACGATTTTTCGCGATCAGCAAGGCTTCAGCGGGCGCATCGTTGCCTCCTCGCCAAGCCTGGAAGAGGTGCGGCGACTGGTGATCGCCGGGTTCGGTATCGGTTGTTTGCCGGAGCACGTGGTGGCGGCGGACGTCGAGGCCGGATTGCTCTGGCGCCTGCCGCCCCACGAAGGGATTGCCGATGTCGACATTCATCTGTTGTGGAACCGCGAGCAGCGCATGAGCCGCGCCGAGACGCTGTTCATCGAACGTTTGCAGGCCTGTCTGGCGGATCAGTAACCGAGCAGTCGATCCGCGCTGTTGAGCAAAGGCTCACCGGCATTCAGACGGCGGAAGTTCTCGGCGATCTGCTCGGCGATGCAATCGTGGGAGGCCGCCGAAGCCATGTGCGGGGTGATGGTCACGCCCGGGGTTTTCCACAGTGGATGATCGGCGGGTAACGGCTCCTGTTCGAAGACATCGAGCAGTGCACCGCGCAGTTTTCCACGGGCCAGTGCCTGTTGCAGATCCTCGATGTTCAGATGCCCACCGCGACCGACGTTGACCAGTGCCGCGCCGTTGGCCAGACGTTCGAACGTCTGGTGATTGAGGATGCCGCGCGTCTCGTGAGTCAGCGGCAACAGGTTGATCAGCAACTCCAGGCCGTTCAGAAACGGGCTGAAAGCTTCACTGCCGGCAAAGGTCTGCACACCCGGTAAATCCTTGCTGCTGCGCGCCCAGCCACGCACCTCGTAACCGGCGCTGGCCAGGTCTAGCGCAATCGCGCTGCCGAGCGAGCCGAGACCCATCACACCGATCCGGAATTCATGGGCCGGGCGTTGCAGCGGTCGCTCCCAATGCTGTTGGCGCTGTTGCTCCAGCACTTGATCGAAGCCGCGATGAAAGTGAATCACCGCCCAGCGCACGAACTCGGTCATGCCTTGGCGATGCCCGGGATCAACCACCCGGCACACCGGCAGATCCGGGCATGAGGGATCGTGCTCCAGATGATCGATGCCGGCGGCGACCGAGTGAATCACTTGCAGATTGGGCAACGCGGCGAGGCTGTCCGGCAGCGGAAACCAGCACGCCGCGATCTGCGCATTCGCCGCTTGGGGATCGTCGGCCAGCACCACAGAAAGCTGCGGTGCACGGCGGGCAAAGGCTTCCTGCAATTGTTTGAGCAACAGCGTGTCGCGGGACATCAGTGCAACGGTGTTCATGACAGATAGGACTCGCGCTGGGATTCGATCAGGGTCAGTGCGGCCTCCCAGGCCAGGTCGATGATGTTGTCCTGTTCATCGCGGTCGAACTGTTCGGCGGTGTGGGCGCAGACTTCCGGCGACGGGAAATGCAGCTCGCAACCGCCGGCCAACGCCTGAACCTGAGCCTGGCAGGCACGTTCCAGAAAGTGGATTTCCTGGAACGCCTGGGCCACCCCGGAGCCACCGACCAGCAAACCGTGATTGCGCAGGATCATCGCCCGATGCGGGCCGAGGTCGGCGATCAACCGCTCGCGCTCGTCCAGCGACAAGGCGATGCCTTCGTAGGTGTGGTAAGCGAGTTTTCCGTAGAACTTCAGCGCGTGCTGACTGATCGGCAGCAGGCCTTGTTTCTGCGCGGCGACGGCCATGCCGGCAGCGGTGTGGGTGTGAATCACGCAGTTCAGATCCGGCCGCGCCATGTGGATCGCCGAATGGATCACGAAACCGGCGGCGTTGACCCGATGCCCGGCGTATTCAGGGTCGACGATGCGCCCGTCCTGATCGATACGCACCAGATCCGAGGCGCGCATGCGGTCGAAAATCACCCCGTAGCGATTGATCAGGAAATGATGCTCTGGCCCCGGAATCCGCAGGGTGATGTGGGTGTCGATCAGGTCGGTCATGCGAAAGTGCGCGATTAAGCGGTACAGCGCGGCGAGCTCGCAACGGGCTTGCCATTCGATCGGGTCAATGTGGGCGGGCTTACTCACGAATACACCTCTTTGTTGGTATGAAGGACGACCGGGTTGGCCCGCAGACGCGCGAGGCCGCAGACACCGATCAGAGACAGGGCCGACAGCAGCGTGAAGAACACCGCCAATGGCAGCCACTGCCCGGAGAACTTGCTGGCCAGCAGCGTACCGATCAGCGGCGTGGTGCCGCCGGCTACTGCGCAGCTCAATTGGTAAGCGATGGAGATGCCCGAATAGCGCAGATGCACCGGGAAGGCTTGGGTCATGTACCCGGCGATCACCGCGTACAGGGCCGAGAGAATCACCACCGCGACGGCGATGCCGAGGGTCATCAACAGAATGTTCTGAGTGCCGACCAGCAGGAACATCGGGTACGGCGTGACCGTGCACAGCAACGCCACCAGCATCAGGAATCGGCCCTCGCCGATGCGCTCGGCGAGCAGCGCCGAAAACGGTTGCGAGAGCAATTGAATGACCGTCACCAGGAACAGGCAGTCGAGAATGGTTGCGCGCGGTATGCCCTGATATTGAGTGACGTAGGTGATCATGAAGGTGTTGGTGAAGAAGAACCCGGCCGAGCCGATGGTGACGGCGGCGGCCGCGAACAGGATCTGCCGCCAGCACTGACGGAACACGTCTTTCACCGGGTATTTCGCCGTCTCGTTGTTGTCCCTGGCCTTGGCGAACTCCGGCGATTCATGCACCCCGGAACGGATCATCAGACCGACCATCATCAGCACGCCGCTGGCGAGAAACGGCAGACGCCAGCCCCAGACGAGGAAGTCTTCCGGCGACAGCGACGTCACCAGTCGGAACGCGATCAACGCCAGCAGCAAACCCGCCGGGCTGCCGAGCTGGGCGAACGAGGCGTAGAAGGTTTTGCGTTTGGCCGGCGCGTGCTCACTGGCCATCAACACCGCCCCGCCCCACTCGCCGCCGACGGAGATGCCCTGGATCAGGCGCAATACAATCAACCCGATCGGCGCCCAGATGCCGACGCTGGCATAGCTCGGTAGCAGACCGATGCCGGCGGTGGCCAGGCCCATCAGCGCCATGGTCACCAACAGCATTTTCTTGCGACCCAGACGATCGCCCAAATGACCGAACACCATCCCGGCCATCGGGCGGGCGATGAAGCCGACGGCGAAACTGCCGAATGCGGCGAGGGTGCTGGTCACCGGGTCGCTGCTGGGAAAGAACACTTGCCCGAGCACCAGTGCGGCGGCGGTGGCGTAGATATAGAAATCGTAGAACTCGATGGTCGTGCCAATGAAGGCAGCGGCCGCGGCGCGACGCGGCTGAGCGGTGGAGTGCATGCAAGAACCCTGTGTATTTATAGTTTTGGGCAGGTGTCGAAGCGGCTGACGGTCGCGCTCTGTGGCGCTTGTGGGCTTTATCGCTTCCGTGACAGGATTAGTCAATTTTCAAAAACTTATCTTTACTATTAGCGTGACTACTAGATGACCTCCTCCGCAAATCCCTGGATTGGCCGGCGTTTTCTCAATGACCGGCTGGATTGGAACCTGCTTCGCACGTATCTGGTGATCGGGCAGGAAGGCAGCATGAGCCGCGCCGCTGCGCGATTGCACATCACCCAGTCGGCAGTCAGCCAGGCGTTGAAACGTCTCGAAGAGCAACTGGATTGTGTACTGATTGCGCGCAGCGGACGGCGCTTTGATCTGACGGAAACCGGGGAGGAAGTCCTGCGGATTGCGGCGGATATCTACGGCGATATTTCCCGTCTGGGCACCGTGGTCGAGAATCGCCATGATGACGTAGTGGGCAAGATACGTATCCTCACCGTCAGTGGCGTGCAGGCGCGGCATTACGACGAGTTTCTTGCGGATTTCCACGAAACTCACCCGAAAATCGAGCTGGAAGTCGAGGTGATGGGCAGCTCGAACATCATCAGTTCATTGCTGCAGAAGACCGCTACGGTCGGCGTCGGACTTTGCCGTCTACCACAGCCTCGGCTGGAGCAGCGGGTACTGTTCCGAGAGCGCTACGCCTACTTTTGCGGGCAACGGCATCGACTGTTCGGACAACAGAATCTGACGCTGGAACAGCTCGCGGCGGAGAACTTCGTCAGCTTCACCAGCGATCAGCTCGGCGGCAATCTTTCGCCATTGACACTGTTTCGCGATCAGCAGGGGTTTACCGGCAAGATCGTCGCCTCCTCCACCAGTTTCGAAGAGATTTACCGCCTGATCTGTGCAGGGTTCGGGATTGGTTGCTTGCCGATTCACTTGGTGCGACGGGATGTCGAACAGGGTTTGCTGTGGCGCTTGCCGCCGGAGGACGGGGTGGTGGATTTCGATATTCAGCTGCTGTGGAACCGCGAGCAGAAGATGACTCAGGCGGAAACGGTATTCCTCGACAGCTTCCAGCACATGCTCAGCTTGCGTGAGCCTGTGCTGTGAAGCTTTAGCGGGTTACACGTGAGGATCGCCCGGCGCTTTGGTCGGCGCCGCGTATTGCGGCTTGAGGTGACCGTCCTGGTCGAGTAGCCAGGCGTCCATGATCTGCCGCACCACCGGACCTGCAACTCGGCCACCGGCCTCGCCGTTTTCGATCATCACCGAGATCGCGATTTTCGGATGCTCGGCCGGGGCAAACCCGACAAACAGGGCGTTGTCACGATGTCGCTCGAGGGTTTTCTCGCGGTTGTAACGCTCACCCTGTTTGATCGCCACCACCTGCGCCGTACCACTCTTGCCGGCGATGCGGTATTGCGCACCGGCCGCTGCCGCACGAGCAATGCCTCGGGCATCGTGCATCACCATCTGCATGCCGTGGTTGACCTGCTCCCAGTCCCGCGGATCCTTGAGCAGGATGTTCGGCATCGGGTGCTCGTCCACCGGTGCCACACCATCCACGGTCTTGGCCAGGTGCGGACGGTTCCAGACGCCCTTGTTGGCGATCAGTGCGGTGGCTTGAGCCAGTTGCAGCGGCGTGACCTGCATGTAGCCCTGGCCGATACCGAGGATCACGGTTTCGCCGGGGAACCAGGCCTGACGCCGGGTGGCGCGCTTCCACGCCTGGGACGGCATCAAGCCCGGTGACTCCTCGAACATGTCGAGCGAGACTTTCTCGCCAAGGCCGAACATCGCCATGTAGTCGTGAAGGCGATCGATGCCGAGCTTGTGCGCCAGGTCGTAGAAGTAGGTGTCGTTGGACCGCATGATCGCTGCATCCATGTCTACCCAGCCGTCGCCGCTGTGGTTCCAGTTGCGATACTTGTGGTCGAAATCCGGCAGTTGGTAGTAGCCCGGATCGAAGACTCGGGTTTGTGGAGTGACGACACCGGCGTCGAGGCCAGCGATGGCCACTTCCGGCTTGATCGTCGAACCGGGTGCATACAGGCCGCGCAGCACGCGGTTGAATAGCGGACGGTCGATGGAGTCTCGCAGCGCGGAATATTCCTTGGAGCTGATACCAGTCACGAACAGGTTAGGGTCGAAGCTCGGATTGCTGACCATGGCCAGCACTTCGCCGGTCGATGGATCCAGCGCAACCACTGAGCCACGGCGGTCGCCCAATGCAGCTTCGGCGGCCTCCTGGAGTTTGACGTCGAGACTTAGAACAATGTTTTTGCCTGGTATCGGATCGGTGTGTTTCAGAACCCGTAGTACTCGACCTTGAGCGTTGGTCTCTACCTCCTCGTAACCGACGTGGCCGTGCAGCTGTGGCTCGTAGAAGCGTTCGATACCCGTCTTGCCGATGGATTGGGTGCCACGGTATTCGACGGAGTCGAGGGTTTTGGATTCTTTTTCGTTGATACGGCCAACGTAACCGATCGAGTGTGCGAAGTGCGCACCCAACGGGTAGTTACGAACGAATTGTGGCTCGACATCCAGGCCCGGTAGACGGAACTCGTTAACTGCCAGCACGGCGATCTGTTCTTCGGTTAGCTCATAGAACAGCGTTACGGGTGTAAACGGATGACGCGACTGCTTCATGGCTTTGTCAAAGACTGCGCGGTCTTCGGCGGGCAGGTGCAGGAGGTTGATGACTTCATCCAGCTCTTGATTGACGTCAGTCGCCCGTTCGCGGGTGATGGTCAGGTTGTAGCTGGGACGATTATCAGCCAGCAACACGCCGTTGCGATCGTAAATCAGGCCGCGTGTCGGCGGGATCGGCAGGACATGGACGCGATTGTTTTCGGAGATGGTCGAGTGGTAATCGAACTCGACGACTTGCAGGATGTACAGGCGCACCACCAGGGCACAACTGATGGCGAAGACGAACAAGGCACAGGCGATCAGGCGTTTGTTGACCAGCCGCGTCTCTTTTTCGTGGTCCTTGATAGGGATGGGTTCAGGCATTTCTGCAGCCACTCTTTGACAAAAAATGAGCGCCGATCCTTGGGCATGACATCAGTCCGTTAAAAAACGAGCTGCACCATACCAAAAACCAGGCGGTCATTTCAGAAGGATTTCCCCAATGGTTCCGGTCGAGACGGCTGGAGGTTTCTCCAGGCACTTTCCTGCGGGCAAAACAAAACCCCAACTGCTTTCGCAATTGGGGTTTCGGAATTTAATCTTGACGATGACCTACTCTCACATGGGGAAACCCCACACTACCATCGGC
>NZ_JBQEQA010000023.1:0-105084 GCF_052045815.1 Pseudomonas sp. 22085 | reverse complement strand
GAGATTCTATGTTGCAGGGGAACCCTGCAACCTTAAATTGGGTTGGTATTCGCTCTGATTTTTCATGAGGGCGAATGCCACCCGGCAAAGCTTACGGGCGAGGATGACCAAAGCCTGAGTTCTGGCTAGACCTCTTGCCAGATAGGATTCATAGAACGGTTTCCAAACAGGGGACCGACAAGCTGCCATAGCTGCATTGTGTGCAAGACGCCGTAATTCTCCGTCACCTTTTTTGCTCAAGTGGCGAGGACTGTGTTTCTTGCCTGAGTCCTTTGCCTTCAAATCCATTCCCAGAAAGGCGATGAACGCATCGGCGCTGGCGAACTCACCTCGCATATACGTAGTTGCCAAGCCCGTTGCCGTGAGTTCACCAATCCCTTCAATCGCTTTGCAGCGTCTGATGTTTTCGCTAATGCCGGCCTCTTGGCTGACTTTGCGGAGTAATTCCTGAATGGCTTGATCAAGCTGTTTGAAATGCTCCAACCCACGGGCCAAAAGATCTTCAAGGAGAGGTTCGTTTGACCAGCTCAGCATGATACTGACTCGGGCCTTCATCAGCTGCGCACGCTTGTTAAGCAGACTTTTCAACACCGTGTAGTGCCGTGGTGGTGGGCTCCAGACCCGCAGCCGGTGCTGTTCACTGGTTAGATAACGCGCCAGAAGACGTGCATCACAAGGGTCGGTTTTTGCACGCTGACCGATGCTTTCGCGGTAATGGCTCACCCGGTAAGGGTCCACGACGTAAACCCGATGCCCCATACCATGGGCCAGTTCGGCCGTGTCCAGGTGGTAGAGATTAGTGGCTTCCAGAGCGATCGAGCTTTGTGCGGGCAAGGTCTTCAGCCAACGACCTACAGACGTGCGGTCATTGTTGATGACCTGGGTAATTTCCAGATCTTCGCGATAAACAACGATTTCGGCCTTGGCCACATCGACACCAATCACCGTTGGCGAGGTAAGGATTGTCATGACGAATCCTCGGAGCTAGGGTTTAAGAGCTTGTCGGGGTCTACCGTAGCGCTGGCTTGCCTCTATCGTCGGTTTTACCGATGAATTCCTTATCGGCGCTTTAGGTAGAAAGGGCGGGACGAGAAGTCTCCCACGGTCCGTACTGGCTAGAGTCGGAATCGAGCTTTTAGTCCCGCCCACCCCTTCAAGTCTAAACATACAAGCGAGCTTGCTCGCGATGGCAGTGGATCAGTCAGCATCTTTGTCGATTGATACTCCGCCATCGCGAGCAAGCTCGCTCCCACATTGAATTTTGTACTGCGTCGGACGCGTCAGTCGTGATCGACCCCGGCGCGTTTCAACAACTTCTTGCAGCGCTCGGACAGGTGAAACACCTGCAACTGCTTGCCCGCCTTGGCGTAGCGTTCACGCAAGGTTTTCAGCGCGGCGATGGCCGAGTAATCGACAAAGCTCAGGTGCCGGCAATCCAGCGTCACCCGCTGCGGATCGCTGGCCGGGTCGAACTGATTGAGAAACGGCGTGGTCGAGGCAAAAAACAGCGTGCCGTGCAGGCGATACAGTTTGCTGCCGTCCGCTTCCAGATGTTCATCGGCGTAGAGCTCGCGCGCCTGCTGCCAAGCAAAATTCAGCGCGGCAATGATGATCCCGCACAGCACGGCCGTGGCCAGATCGGTAAACACCGTGATGGTCGTTACCGCGATGATCACCAGCACATCGTTGAGCGGCACTTTGTTCAGCACCCGCAACGAAGCCCAGGCAAACGTCTGTTGCGACACCACGAACATCACCCCCACCAGCGCCGCCAGCGGAATGCGCTCGATCAGCGGCGACAGAAACAGAATGAACAGCAGGATCAACACACCCGCCACCACGCCGGACAACCGTCCTCGCCCGCCGGAACTCAGGTTGATCACGGTCTGGCCGATCATTGCGCAACCGCCCATGCCGCCGAATGCACCGGAGACCACGTTTGCCGCGCCCAGCGCCACGCATTCACGGTCCGGGTAGCCACGGGTTTCAGTGATTTCGTCGGTAAGGTTGAGGGTCAGCAGGGTTTCCAGCAGGCCGACCAGCGCCATCAGAATCGCGTAGGGGGCGATGATGCGCAGGGTGTCGAGATTCCAAGGGATGTCCGGTAGCGCAAACTTCGGCAGACCGCCGGCGATGTGCGCCATGTCGCCGAGGGTGCGGGTTGGCAGGCCGAGCAGGTAAACCAGCAAGCCTACGCCGAGGATCGCCACCAGTGCCGGCGGCACCGAACGGGTCAGGCGCGGCAGGATGTAGACGATGGCCATGGTCAGCAGCACCAGCCCGGTCATCAGGTACAACGGCGTGCCGCTGAGCCACTGCTCGCCGCTCTTGAAATGCTCCAGTTGCGCCAGCGCAATGATGATCGCCAGGCCGTTGACGAACCCGAGCATCACCGGGTGCGGCACCATGCGCACCAGTTTGCCCAGTCGCAACAGCCCGAACGCCATCATGATCAAGCCGCCGAGCAACACCGTCGCCAACAGATATTGCACGCCGTGCTGCACCACCAGCGCGACGATCACCACCGCCATCGAACCCGCCGCCCCGGAGACCATGCCCGGCCGGCCACCGAACAGCGCGGTCAGCGTGCAAATGATGAAGGCGCCGTACAGGCCCATCAGCGGGTTGAGGTGGGCCACCAGCGCAAACGCAATGCATTCGGGCAACAGGGCAAACGAGGTGGTGAGTCCGGCCAGGACATCGGCGCGCAGACGAATCGGTTTCATGGCTTACCTGACAGAGCGGCCGACGGGCGCGGCCGCATGCATTGGCGCAAAAGAGCGCCGCGGAAAAAGAGGGTTGCGGATGTTACGCAAATGCGCCGGCGTGGGCCAGTGATCGCTGACAGGAACGGGTTGGCGCTCTATGCTTGCACGCTTCATCGAGCAACGGGTTTGAACATGTCACCGCTATCCACTCGCGAAGTCTGCCAGCGCTTGCGCGATGCGGCGTTGGAGGTTTACGCGTTACAGCGTATTGCGCAGGAATACCGGCCTGGACAGATCTCGGTCGAGATCGACGGCTGGCGGCTGTTGCTCGACTTTGACGGTCAGCGCCTGCACCACTGCCTGCAATGTCGGAGCCCGGAAGATCGGGTGTGGCGACTCGACACGACTCAGCGTTTCGGCACCGACCCGGTCAGCCTGCTCAGCACCTGGGAGCTGGCGCAGATCGAGCGATTGCTGGCCCAGGTCGGCTGACCGGATCAGACCTGCCGCAAGTCCAGCAGGTAGGTGTAATAGCCAGTGTCACGTATCCAACCGAGTGATTTGTACAAGCCCTGGGCGGTGACATTGTCGGTGGCGGTTTCCAGCACCAGTCCCTTGGCGCCGGTTTCGACGGCGAAGTCGCGGGCGGTATTCATCAGCAATCGTCCGACTCCACGACCTCGGGCGGCCGGCGTGGTGAACAGATCGCTGAGCAACCACGTGCGATGGGCATCAATCGAGGAAAACGTCGGATACAGCTGGACGAATCCGAGCGCCTCACCGCTTTCATCCTCAACCAGAAAAATCGCCGATTCATTGCCGGCCATGCGCTCGGCAATAAAGGCTCGCGATTGCTCGAGGTTCGACGGCTGGCCATAAAAGCCGCGATAGGCGTCGAACAGCTTCGCCACCGCGTCGAGGTGAGTCGTCGTGGCGCGCAGGGCCCGGAGAGTCATTGGCCTTTTCCTGACGTTATTGAAATTGAAACCAGCATAGCGCTGACAAACGAGTTTGCTGGCCTACTCGCTATATAGTTTTGTATATTGCGAACCCGAAATGGCCAGACCTCCATGCCGTCCATGAGCAGCATCCGCGAACGCAACCAGCAACTGATCCTGGCCGCCGCCAGTGAAGAATTCGCCGCCAACGGCTTCGACGCGACCCAGACCCGCGACATCGCCGCCCGCGCCGGTGTGCCCAAGGCCAACCTGTATTACTACTTCCAGAGCAAGGAAAACCTCTACGGCAAAGTGCTGCTCGGCTTCGTCGAACCGTTACTGGAAGCTTCGGCGGTACTGCGCGAAAGCGATGACCCGCTGATCGGCCTGCGCGCCTACGTCGCCGCCCGCATCCGCATCGCCCGCGAGCATCCGGCGATCGCCAAGGTTTTCAGTGGTGAGTTGCTGCTCGGCGGCCGTCAGTTGCCCGACGAATGCCGTGACCTGCTGCACGGCGAAGCCCGGCGCAATGTCGAGTGTCTGCGCAGCTGGATCGACCGTGGGCTGCTGGCGCCTGTGGATCCCGAGCATTTGATGCTGTTCATCTGGTCGGCGACGCGCACCTACACCAACATTGGCTGGCAGATGGGGCGCATCACCGGGCGGGAAGTGCCGCAGGATGAGGATTATGCGGTGGCGGCGGAGACGATTACGCGGCTGGTGCTGGAGGGGGTCGTGGCTCCACGGAAGGGGGAAATCCGTGACGTGCTGTTTGCGACCTGAAGCGTCAGGGCATGAAATCCAGCGGAAGCGTGCGGTCGCCTTCCATCCGCTCGTACCATGCCTGGAACTGAGCAGGCAGGCGCTTTTTCCATTCCGGTACATTGGTGTAGTAACGGGCTCGCGTATGGCCCTCTTTTTCAGGCACCAACATCAGCACCCAGAAACGGTTACTGGCCGCACGCATCAGAATGGCCGCGTTCATATTGCCCAGCCCACGTACCCACATCTCGATGACCTCTGCATCAGGCACATCAACCGCCGGGTCGCCGACGGTCATCGTACTCGTACGGTCCACCAGTTTCTGATAATCACCCTTGAGCAGTTCATGCATCGCCTGATCCTCTTGCTGCGTACGAGCAAGTCCAAGGCTCAACAGGTTGTAATTCATCGATAGTGGTTTTTCAGACGCCACATAACGACCTGAATAAAAGACACCCATACCGGCACCGCAATCAACGTCATCGCCATTCTGTGTGACGTCCAGTACACCATTGATCGCTCGAAAAACAAGCGTGCAACTACCTTCTTCGAAACGGGCTTCACCACCGTTCAACACAGCAATACCTTCCAATTCACCAGAGTTGGCGCCCTCCTGTGCTGAAATCCCAAAGCGGATGTGTGTGGAGTCTTGACGCTTGATGATCACTTCGGATGCCGAGTTAACCCCGTGAGGAATCAACTGCCATGTGGCATCCCATGAGAACGTTCTGGTCGCATATTTCAGCTCAGTCAGGCGCATCAGATATTCACGATGCAAGCACGCCGGTTCAGCGCCACAAAGGCTGCGGTTCTTCAACCATGCTCTTTGATCAGCCTTGAGCGCTTGCGGGTCAGCCACCTGCGCCAACGCTGTCCGCCAGAGCGCCCCGAGTTTTTCATCGAGACTCGAGGTATACGGATCCGCACAAACGGCTTTTTCAACCGGACTGGAAGCTCCAGCACAGTCAAAACTGGCAGCGTGGGAGGTGGTAGCAAATACGAGAGACGTCAGCAGCAAGGCGTGACGGAGATTGAAAGCGAGCATCGACAGATTCCATTCCTGAGGCGGCGGCAGTATGCCGGGCCTGGGCTATTGATGCTCTGATTTTTCACCGGTTGCTGGCGGACAACCGGGCTCTTGTGCAAGAACGACTCAGAATCTGATTTCAGCCGCCGGCTTCACATCGATCCGCGCTACAGAACCGGTCAGGTGCGCCCAGTCCTTGTTGTGTTCGGCGATGATGTCTTCGGCGCTCATGTTGCCGTTGTCGACCGTCGTGTGGGCGTCGGCCGCCAGCTCCACGTCGTAGCCCAGTTGATGGGCCTGACGCACGGTGGCGTTGACGCAGTAATCGGTTTGCATGCCGCAGATCACCAGGCGGTCGAAGTCTTCCCGGGGGATCAGTTTCTGCAGGTTGGTCTGGTAGAACGAGTCGTTGGCGGTCTTGTCGACGCGCAGATCGCCAGGTGCGGTGCTCAGGCCTTCAGCCAATTGCCAGCCTTCGGCACCGTGAGCGAACGGGCTGTCCTTTTCGTTGTGCTGAATCAGCACCACTGGCACACCCGATTGACGCGCGCGGGCGCTGAGGCCGTTGATGGTGTCGATTACCCGATTGGCGTCGTGGCATTCGTATTCGCCCGCGCACAGGGCGCGCTGGACATCGATGATCAGCAATGCGGTGGTCATGGTGAGCCTTCCTTGATCGGTCCTTGGGACAGGGGCGGACGTGTGCCCGCCCCCTTTTTACTCCGCTCAGTAACCCAATGACAACCCAGTGTTGCGCCGTGGATCGTTGGCTCCGTAGAAGCGGTTCTTGCCCACTGGTTTGCCACCCAGCGATGGTGCGCCGACCAGAATCGCGGCGATGTGGTTTGCGTCTTGCGGGCCCGCGAACTTGTGGCCCCAGCTCTCGAGAATCTTCTTCGTGTCGGGGCTGGCGGCGAAGTCTTCGAGGTTGGTTTCCTCCGGCATCCACTGCTGGTGGAAACGCGGCGCGTCGACCGCTTCCTGAAGTCCCATACCGTAGTCGATGACGTTGAGCATGGTCAGCAACGTCGCGGTAATGATGCGACTGCCGCCCGGCGTACCGACCACCATCACCACTTTGCCGTCCTTGGTGACAATGGTCGGGCTCATCGAGGACAGCGGCGCCTTGCCCGGAGCAATGGCGTTGGCCTCGCCCTGCACCAGGCCGTACATGTTCGGCACGCCGACCTTGGAGGTGAAGTCGTCCATTTCATCGTTGAGGATCACTCCGGTCTTGCTCGCCATCACGCCGGCGCCGAACCAGTCGTTGAGGGTGTAGGTGACCGAGACCGCGTTGCCCCATTTGTCGACGATCGAGTAGTGCGTGGTGTTGCTGCCTTCATGGGGCGCGACGCCGGGCTTGAGTTCCGCCGACACGCCGGCCTTCTGCGGCTGGATCGCGTCACGCAGTTTGGTCGCGTAGTTCTTGTCCAGCAGGTGTTCGATCGGGTTTTTCACGAAATCCGGGTCGCCCAGATAACTGTTGCGATCCACGTATGCGTGGCGCATCGCCTCGATCTGGTAATGCATGCCCTGGGCCGAATGGAAGCCCAGATCCTTCATCGGATAGCCTTCGAGAATGTTCATGATCTGGCAGATCACGACGCCGCCGGAGCTTGGCGGCGGTGCCGATACCACGTGATAACCGCGATAGTCGCACTCCACCGGGGCCAATTCGCGGGTCTTGTACTTGTCGAGGTCGGCCTGGGTGATGATGCCCTTGTTGGCCTGACTGGAGGTGACGATGGCGTCGGCCACCCAGCCTTTGTAGAAGCCGTCGGCGCCTTTTTCAGAAATGGTGCGCAGGGTTTTACCCAGATCCTTCTGCACCAGTTTCTGCCCGACCTGCATCGGCTCGCCGTTGCTCAAAAAGATCGCGCCGGAATCCTTGATGTCCTTCTTGAACACGTCGGTGGCGTATTCCAGCAATTCGACATCGCCCTGTTCCAGCGCAAAGCCTTCTTCGGCCAGCTTGATGGCCGGGGCAATCATCTCCTTGCGTGGTTTGGTGCCGTACTTGCTCAGCGCCAGCTCCATGCCGGACACGGTGCCCGGAACGCCGACCGCGAGGTGGCCACGGGTACTCAGGTCCGGAATGACGTTGCCGTCCTTGTCGAGGTACATGTTGGCCGTCGCGGCCAGCGGGGCTTTTTCGCGGAAATCGAGGAAGGTCTTGCGTCCGTCCGCCAGTTGAATGGTCATGAAACCACCACCACCGAGGTTGCCCGCCGCCGGGTAAACCACCGCCAGTGCATAACCCACGGCGACCGCCGCATCCACCGCGTTGCCGCCACTTTTCAATACGTCGACGCCCACGTGAGTGGCCAGGTGCTGGGCGGTGACCACCATGCCGTTTTCGGCGGCGACCGGAGCAACCGAGGCGGCGTGAGCCATCAGGCAACTGAGCGCCAATGAGGTCGCCATCAGCGATTTGGCAAAAGGTTCGTACTTCATGAGTCGGTCTCTTCTTTTTATAAGGTAGGAAAGCGCTTCAAGAGCATCAGCCAGTATGGTCGTGATTGCGGTTTGCGCCTCCCCGATCCGGCAGTATGCTGGGCGCAGTTTTCACCCCCGTCCCGGAGTTCTACCCATGACCTACACGTTCATCACCCTGCCCTCGCCCGTCGGCGAGTTGAAGCTGGTCGCGAACGGCTCACGTCTGGCCGCCATCCTCTGGGAAAACGACAAACCGAACCGGGTGCGCCTCGGGCCAATGAGCGAGGCACCGGACAACCCGGTATTGATGAAAGCCGCGCGACAGCTGGAAGAATATTTTGCAGGAACGCGAAACGCGTTCGATCTGGAGCTGGACTTTGCCGGCACCGAATTCCAGAAAAAGGTCTGGGCCGCGTTGCTGACCATTCCGTTTGGCGAAACCCGGACCTACAGCCAGATCGCCGAACAGATCGGCCACCCGAGCGCGGTGCGTGCCGTTGGCGCGGCGAACGGGCGCAATCCGATCTCGATCATTGCACCGTGCCATCGAGTCATCGGCGCCTCAGGAAAACTGACCGGGTTTGCCGGAGGCCTGGAAGCCAAGGAGCGCTTGCTGACTCTGGAGGGTGGCCAGTGGTCGGACATCGGTAAAACCGGCGATCTGTTTTAACCGCCGAACAGGTTATTCATCGCCGCGTACTGCAGCAGCATGATGGTCTTGGCATCGCAGATTTCACCCCGCTGGAACGCCGCCAGCGCGTCGTCGAAACGCCACTCCAGCACTTCAAGTTCTTCTGTTTCCTCTTCCAGACCGCCCCCTTCACTGACCTTTGACGAGGCATCGTACTCGGCGATGAAAAAGTGCAGTTTCTCAGTCACCGAGCCGGGGCTCATGTAGGCCTCGAACACCTTCTTCACGTCATGCACGCGATAACCGGTTTCCTCCTCCGCCTCGTCGCGGATGCGCTGCTCCGGCGCCGCGCCCTCAAGCAATCCCGCCGCCACTTCGATCAGCAATCCGTCGTGACCGTTGACGAATACCGGCAGGCGGAACTGCCGGGTCAGCACCACGGTGCGTTGCTCGCGGTTGAACAGCAGAATTGCCGCACCATTGCCACGGTCGTAGACCTCGCGCGTCTGACGCTGCCAGTCACCGTTGTTACGGTGATAGTCGAAGGTGATTTTCTTGAGCAGATACCAGTCGTGGGACAACACCTGGGTATCGACGATGTTGACCCGCTCGGCTGTGTTGGACATGACGCCTGATCCTTTTTTGTCATCGGAAGATGGCCATGGTAGGTGAAATAATGCGAACCGCCGACGAAAAAAGCCCGGCAGCGCTACCGGGCTTTTCCTTCACTGACTACTGATGAGCGACGTTCACCGTTGCGGCATCAGTGCCCTGCGCCGCAGACGGCGCCCCGTGAATCAGTGGTCCATAACGCCGACTGAATTCCCAGTTGTACGGCACGCGATCCTTGCTGGTGCCGTTGTCCCAGTTCACCGACCAGGTCATCAGGCCCTTGATCGGATGCCCTTTGACCGCCAGGCGTTTCATCGCGTTGCCGACCACGGTTTTGTCGATCACGTAACCGGTGGCAGCAGCATCGACGTTGGACGGCAGGCCGATGACGAACTTGTCCGCCGGGATCTTCGTAAAACCGCGAGTGCCGGTGACCAGGCTCTCGGTCAGGTAATAGAGGAAGTCCTCTTTCATCGCGTCGTTGTTCTGAGCGATCCACGCCCCGTTGCCGTTATTGGCCTCCGGCACCCAGACCCCGTCGCCACCCTGGTTGTAGAACTGCGGAGCGATGAAGTCGTAATAGCCTTCCAGCGCCTGCAGATAACCGACGTATTTGCCGGAGGTGGTCAGGTACGGGAACTCCGGCGCCATGCTGATGATGAAATGCTTGCCCTGGCCGGCGTAGTGATCCTTGACCAGTTTCAGCGCGGCCGGCAGGACGGTCTTGTTGGCAGCGAAATCAATCGCGCTCTGCTCAAGATCGATGTCCAGGCCATCAAAACCGTAGGTTTCCACCAGACGGATGATTTCATTGGCCAGCGGTTGCTCCTGACCGGCGCGCAATTCGATGTGCGCATCGGCACCGCCCAGTGAAATCAGCACGGCCCGTCCCTGACTGTTGAGCACGCCGACCTGACGGCGAAACTCGGCATCGGAGACGTTGAACGGCTTGAAGGTCGGAATCCCGCTGCCCGTCATGAAGGCCACCGCAACCACGTTGTATTCCTTGGGCACGTTTTCCAGGGTGATGTTGGCGAACTGGCCGCGCTGGTAACCATCGCTCGGGCCGGCCGGCCAGTTGTGCCAGAAGCCCATGAGGATCTTCTTGCCGGCAAGGCTCGGCATCAGCGACGCGGCGTCGCTGGCCTGGCTTTTCAATAGGGTAAAGTCGATGTTTGACATGTTCTAATCCTTCAGAACGTGTGAGTTTGACGTTGCGGGCTTATTTGAAGTCCACATCGAAGGCCTGATAGAAGGCGTTGCCGGTGTTGGCGACGATCCACATCAGGACGATGACGTGATGCCCGTGCTTGTTGTCCGGCAGTTTCACCGCGTGATTGACCTTGGCTTTCAATTCCGCCGCATGACTGTAGTACGGCACTTGCAGATAGAAATCCTCGGCGAACGGTTGAGCCTCCAGTTGCGCTCGGGTGATGCGTTGTTTCGGGTCCCAGCCATCCTTGGTGATCAGCCAGCGGTAACCGCGGGTGGTGTGCGGGGCGGTGTACTCCCACTTGACCTCAAGGGTCTGGCCAGGCGTGACATTGAGCAGCGGCCAGGAGAACGGACGCCCGAGCTTCTTGCTCATTTCTTCTGCGGTGAAGTTCACGCAGTCACGTGCGTCGTTTTTGCCGCCGCTGAGAATATAGCCGTCAGCCGGCGGCACGACGCTCGGATTGTCGCTTTCGAACGGCGCGGGGAACGGGCCGGCTGCCAGCGCCGGAAAGTTCTTGCCACCTTCCATTTCGTTGACCTGCCAGCCACCGAGCAATCCTTGCTCGATGGCCACCGCACCGCGGCTTGCAGGGGAGATGACGCGACCGTGTCGCAGTTGGGTTTGAGCTTGTGGTTGGTTCATGTTTTTCACTCCGTTGATTTAAGAACTCTCCTGTCCGAGGAGAGGCCTTCAAGCTAACGGAGGGGGATTTTTTGTCCATCGGCGGTTTTGTCGCAGTCTGCCTTGGCGAAACTCGAAAAACGCCGAAAACACTGTATATAAACACAGTGCATTACGACGACGCTCACCCAACGAAGGGCAAAAGGACTACACCGCGTTATTACAAAAACCCGCATTTACCGGTTCAGGGAAGCTGTGCCTCGAACTCCTTTTGATACTGCCCGGCGAGCTGTACCTTTTGCTTGTCGTCGAGCAATTTGCCGGCCATCTGGAAGAATTTCTGCTCTTCTTCCTGCAAGTGGTGATGGACCTTCTCCGAAAGCTTTTTCGCCGTGGCCAACCAGGCCGGGCTGGACATCTCGGTCTCGTCGAGCTCTTCCATCATTTCGTCCATTTCATGGTGCTCGGCGATGGCATGCCGACTGAGGTCGATACCGTTGTCGTACTCCATCAGCGGAATATAGAAATGGCGCTCTTCAGCCGTTTCATGGGCTTGCAGCTCAGCCTTCAACTGCTTGTAGGCCTCGACCCTTTCCGGGGTGTCACCGCTGGTCTTGATCAACGATTTCGCATAGGTCCGCTGACGATCGTGGCTTTCACGCAGGGCTTCGAAAATGTTCATGGAATCTCCCAGGCAAACGCGTTCCGGATGGACGCCCTGAAGGGCTAGACCGCGGCGCAGGAGCAACGGTTCCAAGCGATTGCTTCAACCGACGGTGGCGCGATAGGCTGCCGATTCATTACTACAAGGAAGACAACATGACGTTGCGGATCGAGCTGTCGCAGGACCCCACCGAAGAACAGCGCGCGGCCATCCTGGCGCCGCTGCGTGCCTACAACATTGCCAAGGCCGGGCCGTCGCTGTACGAACCGGTCGCGTTGCTGGTGCGCGACGATAACGACGCGATCCTCGGTGGCCTCTATGGGCACACGTTCTATCGGTGGCTGTTTATCGAGTTACTGGCGGTGCCGGAAGAAGGCCGGGGACAGGGCATCGGCTCGAAGCTGATGAACATGGTCGAGGAATTCGCCCGGGGAAAAGACTGCGTGGGGATCTGGCTCGATACCTTTGATTTTCAGGCGCCCGGGTTCTACAAAAAACTGGGGTATACCGAGTGTGGCGAGATTGTGGATTATCCGCTGGGGCACAAGCGGCATTTTTTCCAGAAGCGTTTGATTGATTGAATTCAGCGACCCTCGCCCGCAGGCTGGCGAGGGTCGCGCATGCTTCAATGCATTCAACCGCCCGTTACAGACAGGTCGCCAACGCCGCCAAGCGGCGCTTGGCCACAAAATCATCCTTCTGCGCGTAGTAGTTCAACACGGTGCCGGACGCATCCGTGCTCAAGTCGACAAACGACTCAGCCGAGCGCGTGTAAACCGTTGAACCACCCTTCTTGCCCGGTTGCAGATACGCCGCCGCGTCCACGCCGAACACCGCTTCGTCCTGCCAGGCGAACTGAACGCATCGGGCCACGTCTTTTTCGGGCTTCTCCGAGCTCAGGGTCTTGTAAGGGGTTTGCGTGCGGGCGTCTTCCATCGCCGAGCCCGCGCAACCGGCCAGCAGGGTTGCCGCCAGTGCCACCATCAGCATTCGCATTGCATTCGCTCATTCGGAAAAAAGCGGACTGTATCACCGCAGCCGGAAAAATCGTTCTGCTTTACTGCATTTAAAGCGCGACACATGCCGGCCGCTGCGGCACATTAACGTTCATCAGCCTTACAAGGAAAGCCCATGGCGCCTACTGACCAGCGACACGAACAGGCCCTGAAACTGTTTCTCGATGCGCGTCCGGAACTGCGCGAAGCCCTTGACCACCTCAACCCGCTGCTGGCCCAGGCCAAGGGCGAAACGCAGGCGCAGTACCGCGAAGAACGCCTGCACGAAGCCTTCGAAGCCGAGGCCGAAGGCCAAGGATTGTTTGCCTGGGAACTGACCTTGCAACTGACTGCCGCGACGCCCGAGGAATATCAGGCGCAACGTCTGGAAGTGCATCGCGAAGTGGCGGAAATGGCCGGCATGGATTGGCTGGAATATTGCGATCTGTATGGCATAGAACCGTAACCCCTGCTCAAGGACGCTTTATCGATGCTGCCTTCGACCTCGACCCACCGCGCCAGCCCCGGACATCTTCACATACAGAAATGGCGCGGCCGTGTGGGCCTGGCGCTGGTTGCCAGCCTGTCGGTACTGGCCGGCATGACCGACGCTATCGGCTTCATGGCCAGCGGCGATTTCGTTTCCTTCATGAGCGGCAACACCACGCGGCTGGCCGTGGCGATCAGTGATGGCGACAGCGCACTGACATTAAGGCTGATCCTGCTGGTCGCGACGTTCATTGTCGGTAATGCCCTCGGGGTTGTAGTCAGCCGACTGGGTGGACGGCGGGCGCTGCCCCTGTTGTTGTCCATCGCCGCTCTGCTCTGTTTGGCAGCCTGGCCCTTTGACACTCAACTGCCGGCCCTGCTGGCGGCGATTGTTGCGATGGGTATGCTCAACGCAGCGGTGGAGGAAGTGAACGGTCTGCCGGTCGGGCTGACGTACGTCACCGGCGCCCTGTCCCGATTCGGCCGTGGATTGGGCCGCTGGGTGCTCGGCGAACGGCGAAGCGGCTGGCGGGTGCAAATGGTGCCGTGGAGCGGGATGCTGGTCGGGGCCATTCTGGGGGCAGTGCTGGAACATCATCTGGGGCTAAAGGCGATGCTGGTCAGCGGTCTGTTCGCCGCCGTACTGGGGCTGCTGACCCTGAAAATTCCGCGGCGCTGGCAGTTGGGCTACATGCCGCGCTGACAGACACCTGATCGCATCAGGACGGACACGGGAAACATCGACTTCGCCGCCCCGCCGAGAAAGCTTTATCATGGCCGCAGTTTTGCTGATCGAGTCCGTCATGAAGTTCGCCATTGCGCTGTTTTCCGCCGCCCATGCGCCCTCCTCGCGCCGCGCCCTGCTATTCGCCCAAGCCGCACTGGCCGGCGGACATGAGATTGTCCGGCTGTTTTTCTATCAGGACGGCGTCCACAACGCGTCCGACGCGGTGGTCACACCGCAGGACGAACTGAACCTGCCCAAGCAGTGGCGATCTTTCATCACCGAACAAAACCTCGACGGCGTGGTGTGCATCGCCGCCGCCCTGCGCCGCGGCGTGTTGAATACCGAGGAAGCCGGGCGTTATCAGCGTGATGCCGTGGCCGTCAGCGCGCCGTGGGAATTGTCCGGCCTCGGCCAGTTGCATGACGCGGTGCAGGATGCCGACCGCCTGATCTGTTTCGGAGGCGCCTGACATGGCCAAATCCCTTCTGATTATCAGCCGTCAATCGCCTTGGTCAGGCCCCGGCGCCCGCGAAGCGCTGGACATCGTGCTCGCCGGCGGCGCCTTCGATCTGCCGATCGGCCTGCTGTTTCTCGACGACGGTGTGTTGCAACTGGCGGCCGGGCAAAACGCCAAGGCACTGCAGCAGAAAGACCTGAGCGCCAACCTGCAAGCGCTGCCGATGTTCGGCGTCGAAGAGCTGTTCTACTGCGCCGACAGCGCCAGGGTTCGCGGCCTCGGCGATCGTTCGCTGGACGAGGCGCAGCCCTTGGCCGCCGATGAAATCACCGCCCTTATTGACCGTTACGACCAGGTGATCACCCTCTGATGTCGACTCTGCATGTGTTGTCCCATTCCCCGTTCGGTGACGAACGCCTGACCAGTTGCCTGCGCCTGCTGGGTGCCAGCGATGCGCTGTTGCTGTCGGGCGATGCCGCTTATGCGCTGCAACCTGGCACTGCGCCGTTCAGTGCGCTGGAATCTCGTCAGGTGAAATTGTTCGTGCTGGCCGAAGACGCGCAAGCCCGTGCCGTGCAGGTTCCGGACTGGGCCGGAGCCATCGATTACCCCGCCTTCGTCGAGTTGTCGATCCACCACGACAAGGTCAACTCCTGGCTATGAATGCGCTGACCGTCGGCACCCGCGCCATCGAACTGGACAAGGACGGCTTCCTGGTCGACCTCAACGACTGGTCGGCCGAAGTCGCCAGCGCCCTCGCCGCTGCCGAAGACATCGAGCTGAGCCCGGAACATTGGGAAATCCTCGAACTGCTGCGCAGCTTCTATGCCGAATTCCAGTTGTCTCCGGCCACCCGGCCGCTGATCAAGTACACCGCGCTCAAGCTCGGCGCGGAGAAAGGCAACAGCCTGCACCTGAACCGACTGTTCAAAGGCACCCCTGCCAAACTCGCCGCGAAACTGGCGGGCCTGCCCAAACCGACGAATTGCCTATGACCGACTATCCAGCGCTGACCCTCGAAACGCCCGCCGAACATCCGTTCGCCCAGTTCGTGCGCATCCTCGGCAAGGGCAAGCGCGGCGCCCGCGACCTGACCCGCGAGGAAGCGCGGGAAGCCATGGGCATGGTGCTCGACGAAGCGGTCGAAGAAACCCAGCTCGGCGCCTTCCTGATGCTGCTGCGGCACAAGGAAGAAAGCGCCGAGGAAATGGCCGGGTTCACCGAGGCCCTGCGCGAGCGCTTGCAGGCGCCAGCACTGAACGTCGATCTGGACTGGCCGACCTATGCCGGCAAGAAGCGTCACCTGCCATGGTATCTGCTGGCCGCCAAGTGCCTGGCACAGAACGGCGTGCGTATCTTCATGCACGGCGGCGGCGCCCACACCGCCGGGCGCTTGTACTCCGAACAATTGCTCGGTCAGCTGAAAATCCCACTGTGTCGCAACTGGCAACAGGTCGGCGCGGCGCTGGATGACGGTGGCCTGGCGTTCATGCCGCTGGTGGACTGGGCGCCGCAGCTGCAACGGATGATCGACCTGCGCAACACCCTCGGCCTGCGCTCGCCGATTCACTCACTGGCGCGGATTCTCAATCCGCTGGGAGCGCGTTGTGGCCTGCAGAGTATTTTCCACCCCGGCTATCAGGCGGTGCACCGCGATGCCAGCGGCCTGCTTGGCGACACCGCAATCGTGATCAAGGGCGACGGCGGCGAAATCGAGATCAATCCGGATGCCGACAGCCACTTGTACGGCACCACTGGCGGCAAGGGCTGGGACGAGGAATGGCCGCAGCTGTCGGCGCAGCGTCACGTCAAACCTTCTTCGCTGGATATCGAGCATTTGAAGGCCGTCTGGCGTGGGGATGTGATCGACAGTTACCCGCAAATGGCGCTGATTTCGACCATGGCGTTGGCACTGCGTGGCCTCGGTCAGAGCCGTGAGCAGGCTTTCGAAACTGCCGAGCAATACTGGGCCGCGCGGGACAAATCGATTTAACCGATCATAAACGCCCGATCTTTGCGCTTTTTGTTCGAACTCATCGGAATAGACTCGGCTCCAACGATTACTGGTTTCTGGAGTCTTGATCATGGGTTTACTCGTCGACGGCCGCTGGCAGGACAAGTGGTACGAAAGCAGCAAGGACGGCGCCTTCCAGCGCGAACAGGCGCAGCGCCGCAATTGGGTCACTCGCAATGGCGAGCCGGGCCCGAGCGGTGAAGGCGGTTTCGCCGCCGAAGCCGGGCGTTATCACCTTTATGTCTCTCTCGCCTGTCCATGGGCTCATCGCACGCTGATCCTGCGCAAGCTCAAGGGCCTGGAAAGTCTGATCGACGTTTCCGTCGTCAGCTGGCTGATGCTGGAAAACGGCTGGACCTTCGATCAGAACCTCGGTTCGACCGGCGACAAACTCGACCATTTCGATTTCATGCACCAGCGCTACACCGCCGACACCGCCAACTACACCGGCCGCGTCACCGTGCCGGTGCTGTGGGACAAGAAGCTCAAACGCATCGTCAGCAATGAATCGGCGGAGATCATCCGCATGTTCAACAGCGCCTTCGATGACTTGACCGGCAACGATCTGGACTTCTATCCAGCGCCATTACGCAGCGAGATCGATGCGCTGAACGAGCGGATCTACCCTGCCGTGAACAACGGCGTGTATCGCGCCGGTTTCGCCACCTCGCAAAAAGCCTATGAAGAAGCGTTCGATGACGTGTTTGCCGAACTGGATCATCTGGAGCAGGTGCTGGGCGCCAACCGTTATCTGACGGGTGAATACCTGACCGAGGCGGACGTGCGGTTGTTCACCACACTGATTCGTTTCGACGCGGTGTACCACGGGCACTTCAAATGCAATCTGCGGCGGATCAGCGATTATCCGAACCTGTCGAACTGGCTGCGTGAGATGTACCAGTGGCCGGGCGTTGCCGAGACCGTGGATTTCCAGCACATCAAGCATCACTACTACGGCAGCCACAAGACCATCAACCCGACCGGGGTAGTGCCGAAGGGGCCGAAGCAGGATTTCACTGTTGCCCATGACCGGGACCGGTTGGGCGGGAAAGGGGTTTGGCGCCGAGGTTGAGAGCAGGATCGTTCCCACCGCGTGGGGACGATCCTCTCAGAGTCGTCAGATTTGACCCTGAGCGCCCTCGAACCACGCCAGTTTCTCGCGCAGTTGCACCACTTCGCCGACGATCACCAGCGTCGGCGCATGCACTTCATGCTCCGCCACCAGACGCGGCAGGTCGGCCAGCGTGCCGGTGAAGACCCGCTGATTGACCGTGGTGCCCTGCTGGATCAGCGCTGCCGGCGTTTCGGCCGCACGACCATGTTTGATCAACTGCTCGCAGATGATCGGCAATCCCACCAGGCCCATGTAGAACACCAAGGTCTGCGCCGGCGCGACAAGGTCCGCCCACAACAGGTCGGTGGAACCGTCCTTCAAGTGCCCGGTGACGAAACGCACCGACTGCGCATAATCGCGATGGGTCAGCGGAATCCCGGCATACGCCGCGCAACCGCTGGCCGCCGTGATGCCCGGCACCACCTGGAACGGGATGCCATGGGCCGCCAGTTCTTCGATCTCTTCGCCGCCACGGCCGAAAATGAACGGATCCCCGCCCTTCAACCGCACCACACGCTTGCCGGCCTTGGCCAGATCCACCAGTTGCTGGTTGATCTGATCCTGCGGCACGGCGTGATCGGCGCGACGCTTGCCGACGTAGACCCGCTCGGCATCGCGGCGGCACAGTTCAAGAATCGCCGGAGCCACCAAGCGGTCGTACAGCACCACATCGGCTTGCTGCATCAGGCGCAAGGCGCGGAAGGTCAGCAGATCCGGATCACCCGGCCCTGCGCCCACCAGATACACCTCACCGGTCGTAACCATGGCTTCGCCGTCAATCTTGGCTTGCAGCAAACGTTCGGCTTCGGCGCCCTGTCCTGCCAGTTGCCGATCAGCAATCGGCCCCTGGAACACGTCTTCCCAAAAACCGCGACGTTGCTGCACATCGGGAAACAGGCCTTTGACCTGATCGCGAAACCGCGCGGCCAGACCGGCCAGATGGCCGTAGGTCGAGGGAATCCAGGTTTCGATCTTGGCGCGAATCAGTCGGGCCAGCACCGGCGCATCGCCGCCACTGGAGACCGCGATGATCAGCGGTGAACGATCGACAATCGCCGGGAAAATCACGCTGCACAGCGCCGGCGCATCGACCACATTGACCGGCACGCAGCGCCGATGGGCATCGGCGGAGACGTGCGCGTTCAACGCTTCGTCGTCGGTGGCGGCAATGATCAGCCCGCAACCGTCCAGATCCGTTTCGGTGTAGCCACGCAGCAGGCATTCGCCACCGCTGGCGGCAACCAGTTCGCGCAGTTGCGCTTCGATTTCAGGTGCGACCACCCGCAGCAGCGCACCGGCATCGGCCAGCAGGCGGGACTTGCGCAAGGCAATCTCCCCCCCACCGACAACCAACACACGACTGCCGCGCAGGTTGTGAAACAGCGGCAGATATTTCATTTAACCGATGACCTCAAGGCCACCCATGTACGGCTTCAGCACGTCCGGCACACGGATCGAACCGTCGGCCTGCTGATAGTTTTCCAGCACGGCCACCAAGGTACGACCGACCGCCAGACCGGAACCGTTCAGGGTGTGCACCAGCTCAGGCTTGCCGGTTTCCGGGTTGCGGAAACGCGCCTGCATACGGCGGGCCTGGAAGTCGCCGCAGTTGGAGCACGACGAGATTTCACGGTATTTGTCCTGGCTCGGGATCCACACTTCCAGGTCGTACGTCTTGACCGCGCTGAAGCCCATGTCACCGGTGCACAGCGCCAGGGTACGGTAAGGCAGACCCAGCAGTTGCAGAACTTTCTCGGCGTTGGCGGTCAGGCTTTCCAGCGCTTCCATCGACTTCGACGGCTCGACGATCTGCACCATCTCGACCTTGTCGAACTGGTGCTGACGGATCATGCCGCGAGTGTCACGACCCGACGCGCCGGCTTCGCTGCGGAAGCACGGAGTGTGAGCGACGAACTTGATCGGCAGCTGTTTCGAATCGACGATTTCACCGGCCACGATGTTGGTCAGCGACACTTCGGCGGTCGGGATCAGGTACAGATCGGCTTCGCCTTCGCGAGCGATCTTGAACAGGTCCTCTTCGAACTTCGGCAATTGGCCGGTGCCTTGCAGCGCCGGAGCCTGAACCAGATAAGGCGTGTAGGCCTCTTCGTAGCCGTGCTCGGTGACGTGCAGGTTGATCATGAACTGCGCCAGTGCGCGGTGCAGGCGGGCAATCGGGCCGCGCAGCAGGGCGAAACGTGCGCCCGACAGCTTGGCGGCAGTTTCGAAGTCGAGCCAGCCGAATTTCTCGCCAAGGGCCACGTGGTCCTGTACCGGGAAATCGAAAGCGGTCGGGGTGCCCCAGCGACGGACTTCGACGTTGCCGTCTTCGTCTTCGCCGACCGGTACCGATTCGTGCGGCAGGTTCGGGATGCCCAGCAGGATCGAATCCAGTTCGGTCTGGATCGCGTCCAGCTCGACTTTACCGGCGCTCAGTTCGCCCGCCATGCGCTCGACGTCCGCCATCAGCGGCGCGATGTCTTCGCCGCGCTGCTTGGCCTGACCGATGGATTTGGAACGCGCGTTACGCTCAGCCTGCAGTGCTTCGGTGCGGGTCTGGACGGTCTTGCGCTGTTCTTCCAGCGCTTCGATGCGCGCGACATCCAGGGCAAAGCCACGGGAAGCCAGGCGGTCCGCTACGTCCTGAAGGTTGCTACGTAACAGTTTGGAATCGAGCATGTCGGTTTCTCGTTATCAAAGTTTGGTCAGGGACAGGCCGGCCCAGGTCGCGAGCAGCCCGCCGAATACGCTGATGGCCGCATAGCCCAGGGCCAGCGGCACTTGCCCGCTTTCCAGCAGGCGCACCGTATCCAGTGAAAAGGATGAAAATGTCGTCAGCCCCCCGAGGAAGCCGACCATCAACCCGGCACGCACCTCGATCGGTACTTCCGGGCGTATCAAAAACAGGCCGTACAGCACGCCAATCAGCAGACAGCCCACGATATTAACGGCCAGCGTCGCGGTATAGAAGTGCCGCGGCCAATTGGCGCTGACCCAATTGCCGGTGGCGAAGCGCAACAAGGTGCCGGCAATCCCGCCGACGGAGACTGCAACGATCAGTGGAACCACTATTTTCTCCGCTGCCGGGGGCTTAATCGATCAAGTTGGGCGAGGTGGTTGAGCTTTTCGCCGATCTTCAACTCCAGGCCACGGGGCACCGGCTGGTAGAACGGAATCGGGTCGAGTTCTTCCGGGAAATAGTCTTCGCCGGCCGCGTAGGCGTCTGGCTCGTCGTGGGCATAACGGTATTCGTCGCCATAACCCAATTGCTTCATCAATTTGGTCGGCGCATTGCGCAGGTGCAGCGGCACTTCCAGCGAGCCATGTTCGGCGGCGGCGCGCAGCGCGGTCTTGAAGCCCATGTACACCGCGTTGCTTTTCGGCGCACAGGCCAGATAAGTGATGGCCTGAGCCACTGCCAACTCACCTTCCGGGCTGCCGAGACGTTCCTGCACTTCCCACGCGGCGAGGCACAGACTCAAGGCACGAGGATCGGCGTTGCCGATGTCTTCGCTGGCCATGCGCACCACGCGCCGGGCGAGGTACAGCGGATCGCAGCCGCCGTCGATCATTCGCGCAAACCAGTACAGCGCACCATCCGGATTGGAGCCGCGCACTGACTTGTGCAGCGCGGAAATCTGGTCGTAGAACGCTTCGCCGCCCTTGTCGAAGCGCCGGCGAGTGTCGCCGAGCAGGCTTTGCAACAGCTCGGTGCCCATCTCACTGTTGTCTTCAGCCAGATCCGAGGCGTTTTCCAGCAGGTTCAGCAGGCGCCGGCCATCGCCGTCGGCGGCAGACAGCAGCATCTGGAAGCCTTCATCGCTGAGGGTCAGATGACGCTTGCCCAGACCACGCTCTTCGGTGAGTGCGCGGTGCACCAGTTTGCGCAACGCCGCTTCGTCGAGGCTCTTGAGTACATAGACTCGCGCCCGCGACAGCAATGCGTTGTTCAGTTCGAACGAAGGGTTTTCGGTGGTGGCGCCAATGAAGATCAGCGTGCCGTCTTCAACGTACGGCAGGAAGGCGTCCTGTTGAGACTTGTTGAAGCGGTGTACTTCATCGACAAACAGAATCGTGCGCTTGCCGTATTGGCCGGCCTGCTGCTTGGCGATTTCCACCGCCTGACGGATCTCCTTGACCCCGGCCAGCACCGCCGAAACCGTTTCAAAGTGCGCATCCGAGACTTCCGCCAGCAACCGCGCCAGCGTGGTCTTGCCCACGCCCGGCGGGCCCCAGAAGATCATCGAATGCAGGGCACCCTGCTCCAGCGCTTCGCGCAAAGGCTTGCCGCGAGCGAGCACGTGTTCCTGACCGACGTACTCATCCAGATTGGTCGCCCGCAAACGGGCGGCCAGTGGCTGGGCAATCGGTGCACTGCGAAACAGATCCATCACGTACTGTTGAAACCTCTGTGTTTATTCCTGAATCACATCGGCACCCTTCGGGATGTCGAACTTGAACTTCGAGGCCGGAACCGCTTCGTTGGCCTTGACCCCGGTAAACAGGATGTTGGTGCGCTGGCCGACGCTGTCGATCAGTTGCATGTCATTGACCAGACCGTTGCGGAACGACAGGCGCAGGCTGTCGAACAGGGTGTCCTTGGTTTTCGGCTTCAGGGTGAAGTCGATCACGCCACCGGCCTCTTTGGCGGTGATGTCGAAGCTCTGGCTGATTTTCGATACGTCGCCGGACAGCAACAGAGCCGGGGTCTGGGTCAGACGTTCATCGAGCTTCTTGATGGTGGCCTGTTCCAGGTCCGGGTCCCACAGGGTGACCTTCTTGCCGTCGGACACCATGGTCTGCTCGGCGGGCGCATTGGTGTGCCAGTAGAACAGGCCCGGACGCTGCAGGGTCATGTCGCCGGTGGTTTCCTGCAACTGGGTGCCGCTGCCGTCGAGGGTCAGTTGGGAGAAGTTGGCGGTCAGGGTCTTGGATGTTTCGAGCAATTGGGTCAGGCGAGACACATCCTTGTCATCGGCGTGAGCCGTGAGGGTGGTCAAAGCCAGTACCGGCAGCAACATGCGGATAAGACGCATGGGAGTCCTCTTGAATACTCGTGGGAAAGAGGACGGCGCTTCATGCACCGCCCATTGCATTTGGATCAATCGAATCAGTCGCGTACCGGGCCAGGGGCCAGGACTTCGCGGGAACCGTTGGTGTTCATCGACGTCACGACCCCGGCCATTTCCATGGCTTCGATCATGCGCGCGGCACGGTTGTAACCGATCTTCAGCTTGCGCTGTACAGCGGAGATGGAGGCGCGACGGCTTTCAAGTACGAACTGCACGGCTTCGTCGTACAGCGCGTCGGCTTCCGGATCGTCGCCGTCACCGCCGCCGCTGCTGCCTTCGAAACCACTGCCCGCCTCTTCGACACCGTTGAGGATGTCGTCGTTGTATTCCGGCGCGCCGCGCAGTTTCCAGGCTTCAACCACCCGGTGAACTTCATCGTCGGACACGAAGGCGCCGTGGACCCGAATCGGCAGGCTGGTGCCCGGCGGCATGTAGAGCATGTCACCGTGGCCGAGCAGTTGCTCGGCGCCGCCCTGGTCGATAATGGTCCGGGAGTCGATCTTGCTCGACACCTGGAACGCCATCCGGGTCGGGATGTTGGCCTTGATCAGACCGGTGATCACGTCCACCGACGGCCGCTGGGTAGCAAGGATCAGGTGGATACCGGCCGCACGCGCCTTCTGGGCGATACGGGCGATCAGTTCTTCGACCTTCTTGCCGACGATCATCATCATGTCGGCGAATTCGTCCACGACCACGACGATGGTCGGCAGCTTCTGCAACAGCGGCGCTTCGTCGTGGATGCTTTCACGTTTGTACAGCGGATCGCTCAGCGGCTCGCCGGCATCCTGGGCTTCCTTGACCTTGGCGTTAAAGCCGGACAGGTTTCGCACGCCCATCTTCGCCATCAGCTTGTAGCGACGCTCCATCTCGGCCACGCTCCAGCGCAGGGCGTTGGCGGCGTCCTTCATGTCGGTCACGACCGGGCACAGCAGGTGCGGAATGCCTTCGTAGATCGACAGCTCGAGCATTTTCGGGTCGATCATGATCAGCTTGGCGTCGTCCGGGCCGGATTTGAACAGGATCGACAGGATCATCGCGTTCACGCCCACCGACTTACCGGAACCGGTGGTACCGGCCACCAGCAGGTGCGGCATCTTTGCCAGATCGGTGATGACCGGTTTGCCGCCGATGTCGTGGCCCAGGGCCAGAGTGACTGGCGATTTGAAGTTGTCGTACTCGGGGGTCGACAGCACTTCGGAGAAGCGCACGATCTGCCGGTCTTCGTTAGGGATCTCGATACCGACCGTGGTCTTGCCAGGAATCACTTCCACCACCCGCACGCTGGTCACGGCCAGCGAACGCGCAAGGTCTTTTGCCAGGTTGGCGATACGGCTGACCTTGACGCCCGCAGCAGGCTGGATTTCGTAACGGGTAATGACCGGGCCGGGATGGATCGAATCCACGGTCACTTCGACGCCGAATTCCTTGAGCTTGATCTCCAGCAAGTGGCCGACCGCGGCCAGGGACTCGGGCGAATAATTGAGTTGTTTCTTTTCCGCGGGATCGAGGATCGAGATCGGTGGCAAGGTGCCTTCCACGGCGCTGTCGACGAACAACGGCACCTGCTTCTCTTTCTGCACGCGCTTGCTTGGCTCCGGCGCCTTGACCGGGGCCGGGGCGATGACCGGCGGCACCTGTTTCTCGCGCTCGGACATGTGCTTGCTCAGGGCCTGTTCGCGCTCGATCAGACGCTCCTTGACCTTGGCCTGCTCGCGTTTGTCGGTGACCGTCGGTGCAACCACGTCATGCACGCGATCGTCGACTTCACGCAGCTGCGCGACCAGTTGCTTGCGCTCGGTACGCGCCGACCACCAACGGTTGACCGCGCCCTGGAACAGTTCGAACAGGTCGAGGGTGATCTTGCCGGTGATGTCCATCACCTTGAACCACGACAGGTCGGTGAACACCGTCAGGCCGAACAGGAAGAGCGCAATGAACAGCAACGTACTGCCCTGAATGTTCAGGGCATTGCGGGCCAGGTCACCAAGGCTTTCACCCAGCGCACCACCCGCGCCGGCCGGCAATCCGGTGGGTGCATGGAAATGAATGTGCGCCAGCGCGGCGCCGGACAACACCAGAAACACCAGGCCGATCAGGCGCCAGGAGAACAGCCAGCCGCTCCACTGCCACGGCTCGTGGCGCTGACGGAAGATCTGATACGCCTTGATCGCCAGCAGCAGCGGGAAGATGTACGCGAAGTAACCCAGCACCATGAACAGGATGTCGGCGCTGTAGGAGCCCGCCGGGCCACCGAAATTCTGCACGTCATCGATCTTGCTGTTGTGGCTCCAGCCCGGATCGTCCTTGCCGTAGGTCAGCAAAGCCATCATCAGGAACAGGCACAAGGCGCCGATGGCGATCAATGCACCTTCCTTGAGCCGGTAGTGCAATTGCTGGCGCCAAAGCGGAACGACTGTTTTTGGTGCTTCCGTGGATTTCTTCAAAACGCTTCTTTTCCTGCGCCAGAGGCGCGTCCATCTATTGAATGACGATAAAAAACTGCCCAATCCAGGCAGGTAAAAAATTGACGGGCGCAACGGAGACTACTTTTAACACTGCGCCCCGCCTTTTATAAACACGGCACGCGGCGAATATTCTGTAACAGCCCGGCATTGTACGGGTTTGCGCGTTCGATGCCATGCTTCCAGGTCTCTGGTTCAAGCATAGCCAAACGCACAACACCCGGCGTTCAATTTGAGCATGCATTGTCTTTTGTGACAAAGGCTTATGAGGTGTATTTGATGAACGTAGCGAAGCATGCGCACCTCATCTCCCATGAACGCCACACATTGACGTCGGCAAGCTTGCTCGCACCGGTGCAACGCCCGATTACGACCGCATCCGGATGCTCAAGTTGCAGCTACGCAAAAGCCGTACTGCAACGGAGGACATTCGCCTCATTTCCCGGCACACTTTAGCGCGGGCCCAGCGCCCACCGCCCTCCCCTTTTGCAAGCCTGGACGCCATGCTGACTTGGTTACAACGCAATTCACTGACTTTCCCGCCACTGGAAAAGGCCATGCGCGATCCCAACGGATTGCTGGCGGCCGGCGGCGACCTGTCCGCCGATCGCCTGATCCAGGCCTATCGTCACGGCTGCTTTCCGTGGTTTTCCGAAGGCCAGCCGATTCTGTGGTGGTCGCCGGATCCGCGCACCGTGCTTTTTCCCGACGAACTGCACGTCTCGCGCAGCCTTGGCAAATTGATGCGTAAACAACGCTATCGAGTGACCTTCGATCAGGATTTCGACGCCGTGATCCGCGCTTGCGCCGCTCCCCGGGAATACGCCGACGGCACCTGGATCACCGAGGCGATGCAGGACGCCTATATCGAACTGCATCGACGTGGCTTTGCCCATTCGGTGGAAGTCTGGGATCAGGGCGAACTGGTCGGCGGCCTGTACGGCCTGGCGATGGGGCAACTGTTCTTCGGCGAGTCGATGTTCAGCCGTGCGGACAATGCTTCCAAGTACGGCTTTGCCACACTGGTGCAACATCTCAAGGAAGCGGGTTTCGCGCTGATCGACTGTCAGATGCCAACCGACCACCTGCACAGCCTCGGCGCCCGGGCCATTTCACGGCAGACATTCGCCGACTATCTGACCAGATACCTCGATCAACCCAATCTTGCTACCTGGGTTTGCTGAGCGACTTTTGCGCGCGTGGCTTACACTTAATTCACCAGCTTACCCTTGAGGGTTGATCATGACCGAGTTGGCGCGGTTGAAGTTTTATGCCACTCAGCCTCACTCTTGCAGTTATCTGCCCGAGGAACAGGCCACGACCCTGTTCCTTGATCCGAGCCAGCCCATGGATGTGCATGTCTACGCAGACCTGTCAGAAATGGGCTTTCGTCGCAGCGGCGATCACCTGTACCGCCCGCATTGCCAGAACTGCAATGCCTGCGTGCCTGCGCGCATTCCGGTAGCGCAGTTCAACCCCAACCGGCAGCAGAAACGTATTTTCAAACGCAACAGCGATTTGCAGGTGCGCCCGGTCAAGCCGGCGTTCAGCGAAGAGTATTTCGACCTTTATCAGCGCTACATCGAACAGCGCCACGCGGATGGCGACATGTACCCGCCGAGCCGTGATCAATTCTCGACTTTTCTGGTACGCGACCTGCCCTTCTCCCGCTTTTACGAGTTCCGGCTCGACGGACGGTTGCTGGCAGTGGCCGTCACCGACCTCCTGCCCAACGGCCTGTCAGCGGTCTACACCTTTTACGAACCGCAGGAAGAACGCCGCAGCCTCGGGCGCTACGCCATCCTCTGGCAAATCGCCGAAGCCCAGCGCCTGAGGCTTGAGGCGGTCTACCTGGGTTACTGGATCAAAAACTGCAAAAAGATGAACTACAAGACCCAATATCGGCCCATTGAACTGCTCATTAATCAGCGCTGGGTCATCCTGAACTGAATGCAAACCCTAAACCCCTTGGCGTAAACCCCATTTTTCGGGCACAATGCACGCCGCTTTTGCCTGGCGCAGTTGCACCGGGCCATTCATTGGATACCGAGGGCTTTACTGCATGTCGAAAGAAGACAGCTTCGAAATGGAAGGCACTGTCGTCGACACCCTGCCCAACACCATGTTTCGTGTGGAGTTGGAAAATGGGCACGTCGTAACCGCGCATATTTCCGGCAAGATGCGCAAGAACTACATTCGTATTCTTACCGGTGACAAAGTGCGCGTCGAGCTGACGCCCTATGACTTGAGCAAAGGGCGTATTACTTACCGCGCTCGCTAATCAAGTCAATACAAGACGCCCGGCTTAATGCCGGGCGTTTTTGTTTGTCTGGGTTTTGGGTTTGTGCTTGAGTTTTGGGTGTATATCCGTTGCTGCGGTAACGGCTTCTTATGGTTTCGCTCTTACAGCGAGTCCCTTTTTCAAACGCCAAAAAGGAACCAAAAGGCTTTTGCCCCGGCGTACGGCACTTCGCCTAGGCTCAGTGTTCCCTCGCTACGGTGTCCACCAGGGGGCATCGCCTACGGTTTGCTTCGCTGCACCTCCTCTCGATGCATGCGGCTTCGCCGCACGGCGCTATGCGCCTACCCCCTGATGGACACCTCCGCTCGGCCTGCCGAAGGGGCTAAAGATCAAAAGCAGATCAAGAGCCAGATCAAGAGCCCCTCACCCTAGCCCTCTCCCTGTATGTACCGGAGGGAGAGGGGACTGAACGACGCCGACGTGAAGTACCGAGTCGAACTCAAGTTTTGAAAAGCCCACAAATCGGCCCCCTCTCCTCGGGGAGAGGGCTGGGGTGAGGGGTAAACCCACCACAAAACCAAAACCAAACACGCCCCGCTCCTTCCCACTCAAAACGATGAGCGTTAGCTCGAGTACCGCTTTTGATCGCAGGGCCCGTCGGCAGGCTGAGTGGAGGGATTGATCCGGGGGTGGGAGCGCAGCGACCGTTTGGCGAAGCCAAACACATCGAGAGGAGGTGCAGCGAAGCAAACCGTAGGCGATGCCCCCGGATCGATCCCGGAGCGAAGGAACCCCGAGCCTCAGCGAGGGGCCGTACGTCAGGGTTAGAGACCTTTTGGTTACTTTTGGCTGGGCCGGCATTCCGGGCGTTTGCCAAAAGTGACCCGCCGTAAGGGCGGAACCCTAAGAAGCCGTTACCGCAACAACGGATATTCACACCAAACAAACAGACAATAAAAAGGCGCCCGAAGGCGCCTTTTCACTTACCAGCCGTCAGGCCATTTCTGCAGTGGTCTCGAAGTCAAACGTCAGCTCACCATCCTTGATGTCGATGTGAACCACACCGCCATGCTCGGCCAGCTCGCCAAACAGAATCTCCTCCGCCAGCGGACGCTTGATCTTGTCCTGGATCAGACGCGCCATCGGACGAGCGCCCATGGCCGAATCGTACCCACCGGCCGCCAGCCAGCTGCGCGCCGCATCGGTAACCTCCAGAAGCACACGTTTGTCTTCCAATTGCGCCTGAAGTTCGGTGAGGAACTTGTCCACCACACTTTTGATAACCTCATGACTGAGGCGACCAAACTGAATGATGGTATCCAGACGGTTGCGGAATTCCGGCGTGAAGCTCTTCTTGATCACTTCCATCGCATCGGACGAGTGGTCCTGATGGGTGAAGCCGATCGAAGCACGTGCCGCCGTTTCAGCACCGGCGTTGGTGGTCATGATCACGATCACGTTGCGGAAGTCCGCCTTGCGCCCGTTGTTGTCAGTCAGCGTGCCGTGGTCCATCACCTGCAGCAGCAGGTTGAAGACTTCCGGATGCGCCTTCTCGATTTCATCGAGCAGCAATACGCAATGCGGCTGCTTGGTGATCGCTTCGGTCAGCAGACCGCCCTGATCGAAACCGACATAACCCGGAGGCGCACCGATCAGACGCGATACGGTGTGGCGCTCCATGTACTCGGACATGTCGAAGCGCACCAGTTCGATCCCCAACGCCTTGGCCAATTGACGCGCGGCTTCGGTTTTACCGACACCGGTCGGCCCTGCGAACAGGAACGAACCGACAGGCTTGTCAGGCGACTTGAGGCCGGCACGGGACAATTTGATCGCAGTCGACAGCGAATCGATCGCCGCGTCCTGACCAAACACCGTCAGCTTCAGATCACGCTCGAGGTTACGCAGCAGTTCCTTGTCGGAGCTGGTGACGTGCTTCGGCGGAATCCGCGCGATTTTCGCAACGATGTCCTCGACTTCAGGGACTTCGATGCGTTTCACACGCTTCTCGACCGGTTGCAGACGCTGATAAGCGCCGGCCTCGTCGATCACATCGATGGCCTTGTCCGGCATGTGCCGGTCATTGATGTAGCGCGAAGCCAGTTCCGCAGCGGCGCGCAGTGACTCATCGCTGTATTCGATGTTGTGATGCTGTTCAAAGCGCCCTTTCAGACCGCGCAGGATACCGATGGTATCTTCCACCGACGGCTCGACGACATCGACCTTCTGGAAGCGACGCGCCAGGGCGCGGTCTTTTTCGAAGATGCCACGGAATTCCTGGAACGTGGTCGAACCGATGCAGCGAATGTCGCCAGACGACAGCAGCGGCTTGAGCAGGTTCGAGGCATCCATGACGCCGCCCGAAGCGGCACCTGCACCGATAATGGTGTGGATCTCGTCGATGAACAGGATCGCCTGCGGACGTTTTTTCAGCTCGTTGAGCAGCGCCTTGAAGCGCTTCTCGAAATCACCGCGATACTTGGTGCCCGCGAGCAGAGCGCCCAGATCGAGTGAGTAAACGACGCTGTTGGCCAGCAGGTCCGGCACCTGGTTGTCGACAATGCGCTTGGCCAGGCCTTCGGCAATCGCGGTTTTACCCACGCCCGCCTCGCCCACCAGCAGCGGATTGTTCTTGCGACGGCGCGCAAGAATCTGCGCGACACGCTCGACTTCCGTTTCCCGCCCGACCAGCGGATCGATCCGGCCCTGACGTGCGAGTTCGTTGAGATTGCTGGCATAAGCGTCCAGCGGATTGCCTGAAGAAGAAGACTCACCGCCCTCATCGTCCTGCATATCTTGTTCACCTTCAGAGTGATCGCCATGCCCCGGCACTTTGGAAATGCCGTGAGCGATATAGTTGACGACATCAATGCGTGCAACGCTCTGCTGTTTCAGCAGGAACACCGCCTGACTCTCTTGCTCACTGAAGATTGCAACCAGCACGTTGGCGCCGGTCACTTCGCGTTTGCCCGAGCTCTGCACATGAAAGACAGCACGTTGCAGCACACGCTGGAAGCCCAGGGTTGGCTGGGTTTCGCGATCCTCGTCATGGACGGGGATCAATGGCGTGGTGGAGTCGATGAACTCCTGCAGGTCGTGCTTGAGTTTGTCGAGGTTTGCGCCGCAGGCACGCAATACGGTGGCGGCAGCCTCATTGTCCAATAGGGCCAGCAGCAGGTGTTCGACGGTCATGAACTCATGACGTTTCGAACGTGCCTCCTTGAAGGCAAGATTGAGGGTGACTTCGAGCTCGCGGTTTAACATAGCTTCACCTCATACCCAAGTGGTCGGCGATTAACCGTCCTTCTCGATTTCACAGAGTAGCGGATGCTGGCTTTCCCTGGCGTACTGGTTGACCTGCATGGCCTTTGTCTCGGCGATGTCGCGGGTAAACACTCCACATACTGCCCGCCCTTCTGTGTGGACGGCCAGCATGACCTTGGTCGCCAGCTCGCGATTCAGGTTAAAAAACACCTCGAGCACTTCGACGACGAAATCCATCGGTGTGTAGTCATCATTGAACAAAACCACCTTGTACATCGGCGGCGCCTGTAACGCAGGCTTTGCTTCCTGAACAGCAACGCCTGCCGAATCGTCGTCGTGCTCCTGTGGAAGATCCTTTTGGAGAAGCGGGCGATCCTGATTGAATGTTAGTCGAATCTGGCTGATTGCATGCATGGAAAGAAAGGTTCGTCAGTTGTGCAAATACAGTGGTGGGGGCGGCTTGACACGTTTTCAACTCCGACTGCCCGGTCACCTTGACTATCGGGAAAACGGTGTTACAACCAATAGAACCCACAGTGGGGAAAAAAGATCCGCGGAGTCAATCTTTTTAACGGATTCGACTGCGGATGAATTGGATGATACTCCAGCGATGGAGACTGTTGCAGAGGGATTTGAGCATGGCTGTCGGCAAGGTGAAATGGTTCAACAATGCCAAGGGGTTCGGTTTCATAAACACCGACTCCCGCGAGGGGAAGGACGAGGACGGCAAGGAGATCGATTTCTTTGCCCACTATTCCGCCATTGAAATGGACGGATACAAAACCCTCAAAGCCGGGCAGATCGTCAAATTCGAGATCGTGCAAGGCCCCAAAGGCCTGCATGCCACAAAAATTCAGAATGTCGAAGCCGCAAAAGATGCGGCCCCGTCCGCTGCTCATCACCAGTCAGTGACCAGCTGAAGCGACCCGAACACCTGCCAGAAAACAAACCGCCCGACTCGATTACTCGAGCCGGGCGGTTTCGTTGCAGCTGGCTTTATTACATGTGCTTGATCAGCGCATCACCGAAGCCCGAAGAAGACACCAGCGTGGCGCCTTCCATCAGACGTTCGAAGTCGTAGGTCACGGTCTTGGCCTTGATGGCGCCATTGGTGCCCTTGATGATCAGGTCGGCCGCCTCGGTCCAGCCCAGGTGGCGCAGCATCATCTCCGCCGACAGGATCACCGAGCCCGGGTTGACCTGGTCCTTGCCGGCATATTTCGGCGCGGTACCGTGGGTCGCCTCGAACATGGCCACGGTGTCGGACAGGTTGGCACCCGGCGCGATACCGATACCGCCCACTTCCGCTGCCAGGGCGTCGGACAGGTAGTCACCGTTGAGGTTGAGGGTGGCGATCACATCGTACTCGGCCGGACGCAGCAGGATCTGCTGAAGCATGGCGTCGGCGATGGCGTCCTTGACGACGACTTCACGACCGGTTTTCGGGTTCTTGAATTTCATCCATGGGCCGCCATCGAGCAGCTCGGCGCCGAATTCTTCCTTCGCCACCTCGTAACCCCAGTCCTTGAAGGCACCTTCGGTGAATTTCATGATGTTGCCCTTGTGCACGATGGTCAGCGACTTGCGGTCGTTGTCCACCACGTATTGCAGCGCCTTGCGAACCAGACGCTTGGTGCCTTCTTTGGAAACCGGCTTGATGCCGATGCCGCAATCCTGGTCGAAACGGATCTTGGTGACGCCCATTTCTTCTTTCAGGAATTTGATGACCTTGGTGGCTTCAGGGGAGCCGGCCTTCCATTCGATACCGGCATAAATGTCTTCGGAGTTCTCGCGGAAGATCACCATGTCGACGTCGCCAGGCTTTTTCACCGGGCTCGGCACGCCTTCGAACCACACCACAGGGCGCAGGCAGACATAGAGATCGAGCTGTTGACGCAGGGCGACGTTGAGGGAGCGGATGCCGCCACCGACCGGAGTGGTCAGCGGGCCTTTGATGGAAACCACGTAATCTTTGACCGCGTCCAGGGTTTCCTGGGGCAGCCAGGTGTCCTGGTCATAAACCTGAGTTGCTTTTTCGCCAGCATAAACCTCCATCCAGGAAATCTTGCGCTTGCCCCCGTAGGCTTTTTCTACGGCAGCATCAACCACTTTGATCATCACAGGGCTGACGTCGACGCCAATGCCGTCACCTTCGATGAAGGGAATGATCGGGTTATCAGGGACATTGAGAGAATGGTCTGCGTTGACGGTGATTTTGTCGCCGACGGCTGGAACCTGAATCTTCTTGTAACCCATGCTGAACTCCATTGTTTGGATTGAACATCTGGCTTGGTTCGAGCGTAACCCAGTTGAATCAACACGCAAACCCTCTGTTCCGGGCGCGACCACATCTCGTTTCGTACAAGCCTGAAAGCAAAGGGAAAAGCGCCAATCTCAAGCATTCACGGCGACTCTACGCCCCACCCCCCCCTGCGACCTTTAGACCAATGGACGAGAATCGTTGCATATGAACCATCGGCAGATTGCCAGCTACCTATGTATAATGCCGCCCGCTGACCACAGGGTCACGACGGCTGGCCTCTCTAGCACGAGACTTTCCGCCTGATTGGTCGGGTTGTTACCGCAGTCCGACTGCTTGACGCTCTACTGATGCACCCAACATCACCGCGAAGATTCTCGACATTCGGTTCATGGATGACTTTGAACGAACGCGCTTACCCGGCGCCCCTCGAGTTTCTGCGCACGCTTTAGCAAAGAAGAGAGAGTTAATCCGAATATGCCCACCCGCTCGAAGATCATCTATACCTTCACCGACGAAGCTCCAGCCCTCGCCACCTATTCCCTGCTGCCGATCATCGAGGCTTACACCGCCTCGGCCGATATCGCCGTGGAAACCCGCGATATCTCTCTTGCAGCACGCATTCTGGCCAGCTTCCCCGAGCAACTGGGCGACAAAGCCGTAGCCGACCACCTCGCCGAACTGGGCGACCTGGCCGTTACGCCTGAAGCCAATATCATCAAGCTGCCGAACATCAGCGCTTCGGTTCCGCAGTTGCAGGCCGCGATCAAAGAACTGCAAGCCCAGGGCTACAACCTGCCGGACTACCCGGAATCCGTGACCAACGACGCCGAAAAAGAAGCCAAGGCGCGTTACGACAAGGTCAAGGGCAGCGCCGTGAACCCGGTTCTGCGTGAAGGCAACTCCGACCGTCGTGCGCCGCTGTCGGTCAAGAACTACGCTCGCAAGCACCCGCACAAAATGGGCGCCTGGGCCAAAGACTCCAAGTCTCATGTCGCTCACATGAGCACCGGCGATTTCTATGGCAGCGAAAAAGCTGTCCTGATCGACGCCGCTGACGCCGTGAAGATCGAACTGATCGCCAAAGACGGCACCGCGACCGTCCTGAAAGAAAAGACCACCGTTCAGGCGGGCGAGATCCTCGACTGCTCCGTGATGAGCAAAAAGGCCCTGCGCGCGTTCATCGCCGCTGAAATCGACAGCGCCAAGCAACAAGGCGTGCTGCTGTCGGTTCACCTGAAAGCCACCATGATGAAGGTCTCCGACCCGATCATGTTTGGTCAGATCGTTGCCGAGTTCTACAAGGACGCCCTGACCAAGCACGCCGACGTGCTGGCCGAAATCGGCTTCAACCTGAACAACGGCATCGGCGACCTGTACGCCCGCATCAAATCCCTGCCGGCCGAGCAGCAAGCCCAGATCGAAGCTGACATTCAAGCGGTCTACGCCGTTCGTCCGTCGCTGGCGATGGTCAACTCCGACAAAGGCATCACCAACCTGCACGTGCCGAGCGACGTTATCGTCGACGCCTCGATGCCGGCCATGATCCGTGACTCCGGCAAGATGTGGGGCACCGACGGCCAGCTGCACGACACCAAGGCCGTGATCCCGGATCGTTGCTACGCCACCATCTACCAGGCCGTGATCGAAGATTGCAAAGCCAATGGCGCTTTCGATCCGACCACCATGGGCAGCGTGCCAAACGTTGGCCTGATGGCTAAAAAAGCCGAAGAATACGGTTCCCACGACAAGACCTTCCAGATCAAGGCCGACGGCGTGGTTCGCGTGACCGACAGCAAAGGCACCCTGCTGATGGAACAGGCTGTTGAAGCCGGCGACATCTTCCGCATGTGCCAGACCAAGGACGCGCCGATCCAGGACTGGGTCAAACTGGCCGTCAACCGTGCTCGTGCAAGCGCAACTCCAGCCATTTTCTGGCTGGACCCGATGCGCGCACACGACGGCGTGGTGATCGAGAAGGTTCAGGCTTACCTGAAGGATCACGACACCACCGGTCTGGACATCCAGATCATGGCGCCGGTCGATGCCATGAAATTCACCCTGCAGCGCACCCGCGAAGGCAAGGACACCATTTCGGTGACCGGCAACGTACTGCGCGACTACCTGACCGACCTGTTCCCGATCATGGAACTGGGCACCAGCGCCAAGATGCTCTCGATCGTGCCGCTGATGAACGGCGGTGGCCTGTTCGAAACCGGCGCCGGCGGTTCGGCGCCGAAGCACGTACAGCAACTGGTCGAAGAGAACTTCCTGCGCTGGGATTCGCTGGGTGAATTCCTGGCCCTGGCCGCTTCTCTCGAGCACTTGGGTGTGAACTACAACAACCCGAAAGCGCTGGTGCTGTCCAAGACTCTGGACCAGGCCACTGGCCAGTTCCTCGACAACAACAAGTCGCCATCGCGCAAAGTCGGCAACATCGACAACCGCGGCAGCCACTTCTACCTGGCAATGTACTGGGCACAAGCCCTGGCCGCCCAGACTGAAGACGCTGCCCTGCAAGCGCAGTTCGCGACTCTGGCCAAAACCCTGACCGAGAACGAAGCGACCATCGTCGCCGAGCTCAACGCCGTTCAAGGCAAGCCAGTGGACATCGGCGGTTACTACCACGCCAATGCCGAGCTGATCAGCAAGGCCATGCGCCCAAGCGCAACCTTCAACGCGGCGATTGCTGCGCTGGTATAAGGTTGTAAAGGGAACATCACAAACCCCGGCCCCGTGCCGGGGTTTGTGTTTCTGAAGACAACACAAACCCTTGTGGGAGCTGGCTTGCCAGCGATGGCAGCCGATCAGCCAACAATCATGGTGATTGATCCACCGCTATCGCTGGCAAGCCAGCTCCCACAGGGATAGTGTTTCAAGATTTGGAAAATTGAGGACGACTTATGGACTGGCTCCCCCACATCACCGTTGCCACCATCGTCGAGGACAACGGTCGTTTCCTGATGGTCGAGGAACACAAGGCCGGGCGCAACGTGCTCAATCAGCCGGCCGGCCATCTGGATCCGGACGAAACCCTGATCGAAGCCGCCGTACGCGAAACCCTCGAAGAAACCGGCTGGGACGTCGAACCTACCGCCGTGATCGGCATTTATCTGTACACCGCCCCGAGCAACGGCGTGACTTACCAGCGCGTATGCTTCAGCGCCAAAGCCGTGAAACATCACCCGGATTATCAACTGGACGACGGCATCGTCGGCGCCAAGTGGCTGACCCGCGACGAATTATTGGCCCAGCGCGATAACTGGCGCAGCGAGCTGATCATCCGTTGCATTGATGATTATCTGGCCGGCAATCGCTTCGGCCTCGAACTGATCCGCCCTTCCCTTTAGCCTTGAGGCCGTGAGCCTGATAGAATCGCGTCCTTTTTCAAGACACTCATTGAATCCCTATGCGTGATCCAGCCCCTTCTGACACATCCAAGAAGCGCGTCATTGTCGGCATGTCCGGCGGCGTGGACTCTTCCGTTTCCGCTCTCCTGCTGATCGAGCAGGGCTATGAAGTGGAAGGCCTGTTCATGAAGAACTGGGAAGAAGACGACGGAACGGAATACTGCACCGCCATGGACGACCTGGCGGATGCCCAGGCCGTGTGCGACAAGATCGGTATCAAGCTGCACACCGCCAACTTCGCCGCCGAGTACTGGGACAACGTGTTCGAGCACTTCCTGGCCGAATACAAGGCCGGCCGCACGCCGAACCCGGATATCCTGTGCAACCGCGAGATCAAGTTCAAGGCGTTCCTCGACTACGCCATGATGCTCGGCGCTGACCTGATCGCTACCGGTCACTACGTGCGTCGCCGCGACATCGATGGCCGCACCGAGCTGCTCAAGGGCCTGGATCCGAACAAGGATCAGAGCTACTTCCTGCACGCTGTCGGCGGCGAACAGATCGCCAAGACCCTGTTCCCGGTCGGCGAGCTGGAAAAACCTGAAGTCCGTGCGATTGCCGAGAAATACGAACTGGCGACCGCCAAGAAGAAGGATTCCACCGGAATTTGCTTCATCGGCGAGCGTCGTTTCAGCGATTTCCTCAAGCAATACCTGCCGGCGCAACCGGGCGAGATCAAGACCACCGAAGGTGAAGTCATCGGCCGTCACCACGGCTTGATGTACCACACCATCGGTCAGCGCCAGGGCCTGGGCATCGGCGGCCTGAAAGACGCCGGCGACGAGCCGTGGTACGTGCTGCGCAAGGATCTGGACACCAACGAGCTGATCGTCGGCCAGGGCAACAACCATCCGTGGCTGTTCTCCAGCGCCCTGCTCGTTTCGGAAATCTATTGGGTCAACCCGATCGATTTGAGCCAGCCGCTGCGCCTGACCGCCAAGGTTCGTTATCGCCAGAGCGATCAGGCCTGCACGCTGGAAAAAACCGAAACCGGCTATCGCGCCGTGTTCGACGAGCCGCAACGCGCGGTCACGCCGGGCCAGTCGGTGGTGTTCTATGACGGTGAAATCTGCCTCGGTGGCGGCGTGATCGAAGTCGCCGAGCCGTGGAGCGGCCAGGCATGAGCCCGACTCAGGAGCAATTGACCGCTCTGGGCGGCGTGTTTCTCGCCGCCGTGCTGGTCGACCGGATCGCCAAGACCGGTCAGACCAACGAGGCCGGCCTGAGCTGCATGCTCGGCAGCCTGCTGGTTCGTGACCCGAAAGACACGCTGGATGTTTACGGCGGCGACGATATCAACCTGCGCGAGGGTTACCGCGCGCTGATCGGCGCCCTCGAGCGCGACCCGAGCACCTTGCAGCGCGAGCCGCTGCGCTACGCCCTGTCGATGCTCGGCCTTGAGCGACAACTGGCCAAGCGCAACGACATGCTCGACGTGATCGGCAAGCGCTTGCCGCAGATCCAGTCGCAGGTCGAGCATTTCGGCCCGGCCCACGAAAACGTGATCGCGGCCTGCGGCGCGCTGTATCAGGACACCCTGAGCACGCTGCGCCAACGCATTCAGGTGCATGGCGACATGCGCAACCTGCAGCAGCCGAGCAATGCCTCGAAGATCCGCGCCCTGCTGCTCGCCGGCATTCGCTCTGCACGCCTGTGGCGTCAGCTCGGCGGTCATCGCTGGCAACTGGTCATCAGTCGGCGCAAATTGCTCAAAGAGCTGTATCCGTTGATGCGCAGCGAGTAAATCACCGCGCAACAAAAGCTTTGTAGTCTGTAACGCGTAATACGCCGGTCAGTTGGCGACGGACCGGCGGATTTTTTCATGTATGATACGCGCCCCATTTCGTTGCCCGACTGTCCGAGAACACCCCATGCAGCTCTCTTCGCTCACTGCGGTTTCCCCTGTTGACGGCCGCTACGCCGGCAAAACCCAGGCCCTGCGCCCAATTTTCAGCGAGTACGGCCTGATCCGTGCCCGCGTTCTGGTTGAAGTGCGCTGGCTCCAGCGCCTGGCCGCTCACGCCGGCATCCCGGAAGTGCCAGCCTTCTCCGCCGAAGCCAACGCCGTTCTGAACGAACTGGCCGAAAACTTCTCGCTGGAGCACGCCGAGCGCGTGAAAGAGATCGAGCGCACCACCAACCACGACGTCAAAGCGATCGAATACCTGCTCAAGGAGCAGGCGGCCAAGCTGCCGGAGCTGGCCAAGGTCAGCGAATTCATCCACTTCGCCTGCACCAGCGAGGACATCAACAACCTGTCCCACGCCCTGATGCTGCGCGAAGGCCGTGACGACGTGATGCTGCCGCTGATGCGCCAGACCGCCACCGCCATCCGCGAACTGGCCCTGCGCTTCGCCGACGTGCCAATGCTGTCGCGCACCCACGGCCAGCCGGCTTCGCCGACCACTCTGGGTAAAGAGCTGGCGAACGTGGTTTACCGTCTCGAGCGTCAGATCGCTCAGGTCGCTGCCGTTCCGCTGCTGGGCAAGATCAACGGTGCTGTCGGCAACTACAACGCTCACCTGTCGGCCTACCCGCAGATCGACTGGGAAGCCAACGCCCGCGCCTTCATCGAAGACGAGCTGGGCCTGGCCTTCAACCCGTACACCACGCAGATCGAACCGCACGACTACATCGCCGAGCTGTTCGACGCCATTGCGCGCTTCAACACCATCCTGATCGACTTCGACCGTGACATCTGGGGCTACATCTCCCTGGGTTACTTCAAGCAGCGCACCATCGCCGGCGAAATCGGTTCGTCGACCATGCCGCACAAGGTCAACCCGATCGACTTCGAAAACTCCGAAGGCAACCTGGGCATCGCCAACGCACTGTTCCAGCACCTGGCGAGCAAACTGCCGATCTCCCGCTGGCAACGCGACCTGACCGACTCCACCGTGTTGCGTAACCTCGGTGTGGGTTTCGCCCACAGCGTGATCGCGTACGAAGCGAGTCTCAAAGGCATCAGCAAGCTCGAACTGAACGCTGACAAGATCGCTGCCGATCTGGACGCTTGCTGGGAAGTCCTGGCCGAGCCGATCCAGACCGTGATGCGCCGCTACAACATCGAAAACCCTTACGAGAAGCTGAAAGAACTGACCCGCGGCAAGGGCATCAGCCCTGAAGCACTGCAGACTTTCATCGATGGCCTGGACATGCCGGCCGCTGCGAAAGCCGAGCTCAAGCAACTGACCCCGGCCAACTACATCGGCAACGCTGTAGCGCAAGCCAAACGCATCTGATCGACTGCTTGACCCGTTTGAGACGCCCGGCCGCGCCGGGCGTTTTTATTCCCGTCTGAAAAATGCTTTTTTTCAATAGGTTACATATGAATCCCGATATTCCTCTTCAACTTCTGGGTGGTCTTACGGCGCGCGAGTTCATGCGCGATTACTGGCAGAAAAAACCACTGCTGATCCGCCAGGCGTTTCCTGATTTTGAAAGCCCGATCGACGCCGACGAACTCGCCGGCCTGGCCCTGGAAGAAGAAGTTGAATCGCGTCTGGTGATCGAGCACGGCGAGCGTCCCTGGGAACTGCGCCGCGGCCCGTTCGCCGAAGACGAATTCAGCAAACTGCCGGAACGCGAGTGGACCCTGCTGGTACAGGCCGTCGATCAGTTCGTGCCGGAAGTCAGCGAGCTACTGGAAAACTTCCGCTTTCTGCCGAGCTGGCGCGTCGACGACGTGATGATCAGCTTCGCGGCCCCGGGCGGCAGCGTCGGCCCGCACTTCGACAACTACGACGTGTTCCTGCTGCAAGGCCACGGCAAGCGCAACTGGAAAATCGGCCAGATGTGCGACTCCGAAAGCCCGCTGCGGCAACACGCAGAGCTGCGCATCCTCGCCGAATTCCACGAGACTGAAGAGTGGGTCCTGGAACCCGGCGACATGCTCTACCTGCCGCCGCGCCTGGCTCACTGCGGCGTTGCCGTTGATGACTGCATGACCTACTCGGTCGGCTTCCGCGCACCGAGCGCCGCTGAAGTGCTGACCCACTTCACCGACTTCCTCAGCCAGTTCCTGACTGACGAAGAGCGTTATACCGACGCCGATGCAAAACCGGTCAGCGATGATCCACATCAGATCCAGCACGATGCCCTCGGCCGCCTGAAAGCGCTGCTCGCCGAGCACATGAGCGACGAACGCCTGCTGCTGACCTGGTTCGGCCAGTACATGACCGAGCCGCGTTATCCAGAGCTGGTGGTCGGTCCGGAAGAGGTCGAGGAAGAAGACTTGCTCGGCGCGCTCGAAGACGGCGCCATCCTGATCCGCAACCCGAGCGCGCGCCTGGCGTGGTCGGACGTCGATGACGATCTGCTTCTGTTCGCCAGCGGCCAGAGCCGCTACCTGCCGGGCAAGCTGCGCGAACTGCTGAAGCTGATCTGCTCCGCCGACGCCCTGCACACCGACAACCTCGGTGACTGGCTGAGCGACGAAGACGGTCGCGGCCTGCTGTGCGAACTGGTCAAACAGGGAAGCCTGGGGTTCGCCGACGATGAATAAGATTCGCGTACGTGTTGCAGACTGGCAAAAGGACAACGCCGAGATCCGCCGCATTCGCGAAACGGTGTTCATTGCCGAACAATCGGTTCCACCCGAGCTTGAGTGGGACGCCGATGACGCTACGGCGGTGCATTTCCTGGCCTTCGAAGGCGACTTTCCGATCGGCACCGCCCGCCTGTTGCCCGACGGGCATGTTGGCCGGGTTTCGGTGCTGAAGGACTGGCGCGGCCTGAAGGTCGGCGATGCGCTGATGCAAGCGGTGATTGCCGAAGCGGAAGCACGCGGCCTGAAGCAGCAGATGCTCAGTGCCCAGGTTCAGGCCACGGCGTTCTATGAGCGTCTGGGTTTCAATCTGGTCAGCGAGGAATTCCTCGAGGCCGGGATTCCGCATGTGGACATGGTTCGTCATTCGGCTTAAGACCCAGGCACCGATCGTTCCCACGCTCTGCGTGGGGATGCCTCTCGGGACGCTCCGCGTCCCTTGCGGCATGTGACGCAGAGCGTCACTGGCTGCATTCCCACGCAGAGCGTGGGAACGATCAACACCTAAAACGCCCCGCCATCTAACGATGCCGGGGCGTTTTGCTGTCTACGATTCAACTTGCCCCACCCCGGGCCGACAAACTGGCAATATCAAGCCTTTCGAAAGCGGAGATAACGGACATGTCCCTACGCACCCTGCTCACCACCCTGCTGCTCGGCTGCAGTTTTTCGGTGATGGCAGCCACAGAAATCGTGCCCCTCAAGTACCACACCAGTGCCGACATGCTGCCGGTGGCTCAGGACTTCATCGGCAAGGACGGCCAGGTCAGCGCCTATGGCAACCAACTGATCGTCAAGGCCGAGCCCGGCAAGATTCAAGAACTCAAGGACCTGCTCTCGCAGCTCGACACCGCGCCCAAGCGCTTGCTGATCACGGTCGACACCAACGAAAACAACGGTCGTGGCGATGAAGGTTATTCGGTCAATGGCGCGCAAACCCGCATCATCAGCCGCAGCACCGCCAGCCGTGACGGCGGCATTCAGCAAATTCAGGCCAGCGAAGGTGCACCGGCACTGATCCAGGTCGGCCAGAGCGTGCCGATCACCAGCAGCCAGACCAACTCCTACGGCGATTACAGCAGCCAGACGCAATATCGCAACGTCACCCAGGGCTTTTACGTCACCGCCAGCGTCACCGGCGAAACCGTTCACCTGGCAATCAGTACCAACCGTGACCGCATGAGCCAGGAACGTCCCGATGTAGTGAACGTTCAAAGCACCGACACAACTGTCACCGGACGCCTGGGCGAGTGGATCACCCTCGCCGGCGTGAATCGCCAGACCCAGGCCGACAAACAGGGCCTGGCCCGCAGCTACTCGACTCAAGGCCGGGATGACATGACGTTGCGGGTGAAAGTCGACACGTTGGACTAAAGCACCGAAAACTGACTGATTAGTCGTATTAGACGAAAGATGTAGTGCTTGAAAAAAAGCACTACAAAACGTTTGACGAGCCAAAAAAGCGAAGGCATGATGGCCTCGCTCCCGCTAATCAGAGGCCCTGGCAAGGGCCTTCGAAGCGCTGCTCGCAACCATCCCCGCGAGCCGTTTCGTGTCTGTACCGCCCACAAGGTGTGTTTGACGAGGTTGCCGACTGGAACGAAGTTGTCCCGAGGGACGGAAGCGTAATTAGGTAACCCGGCTCTACACTGTAGTTCGTATAAAGGCCCACGACGCCCGAATGCGCCCGCCAGTTCGCCTTTACCTGCTCACTTCCCCTCGAGCCCATCGTTCATCCCGTCGCCTGCCCCGCCGAACCCGACCTGACCACCTAAGCTTCTGGTCAGCGAGCGCAAGGAATTTTCCACCGCAGAACAACTTTTCATAAAGACGCGACGAGGTTTATCTCCATGGCACTGACACGCGAACAGCAAATTGCAGCCCTTGAAAAAGACTGGGCTGAAAACCCGCGCTGGAAAGGCGTGACTCGCAATTACTCCGCTGCTGACGTCGTCCGTCTGCGTGGCTCGGTTCAACCAGAGCACACATTTGCAAAAATGGGCGCCGAAAAACTGTGGAACCTGGTCACCCAGGGTGCCAAGCCGTCCTTCCGCCCAGAGAAAGACTTCGTCAACTGCATGGGCGCCCTGACCGGCGGCCAGGCTGTGCAGCAGGTCAAAGCCGGTATCCAGGCGATCTACCTGTCGGGCTGGCAAGTCGCTGCGGACAACAACTCCGCCGAATCGATGTACCCGGACCAGTCGCTGTACCCGGTGGACTCGGTTCCGACCGTGGTCAAGCGCATCAACAACTCGTTCCGTCGTGCCGACCAGATCCAGTGGAAAGCCGGCAAGAACCCGGGCGACGAAGGCTACATCGACTACTTCGCGCCAATCGTGGCTGACGCTGAAGCCGGGTTCGGCGGCGTACTGAACGCCTACGAGCTGATGAAGAGCATGATCGAAGCAGGCGCCGCCGGCGTTCACTTCGAAGACCAGCTGGCTTCCGTGAAGAAATGCGGCCACATGGGCGGCAAGGTTCTGGTTCCAACCCAGGAAGCCGTGCAGAAGCTGACCGCTGCCCGTCTGGCTGCCGACGTTGCTGGTGTACCGACCATCATCCTGGCCCGTACCGACGCCAACGCTGCCGACCTCCTGACTTCCGACTGCGACCCGTACGACCAGCCGTTCGTGACCGGCACCCGTACCCAGGAAGGTTTCTACAAGGTTCGTGCAGGTCTGGACCAGGCAATCGCCCGTGGCCTGGCCTACGCGCCGTACGCCGACCTGATCTGGTGCGAAACCGCCAAGCCGGACCTGGACGAAGCCCGTCGTTTCGCTGAAGCGATCAAGAAGGAATATCCGGACCAGATCCTGTCGTACAACTGCTCGCCTTCCTTCAACTGGAAGAAAAACCTGGACGACGCGACCATCGCCAAGTTCCAGCGCGAACTGTCCGCCATGGGTTACAAGCACCAGTTCATTACCCTGGCCGGCATTCACAACATGTGGCACAGCATGTTCAACCTGGCGCATGACTACGCCCGCAACGACATGACTGCCTACGTGAAGCTGCAAGAGCAGGAATTCGCTGACGCCGCCAAGGGTTACACCTTCGTGGCTCACCAGCAGGAAGTGGGCACTGGCTACTTCGACGACATGACCACCGTGATCCAGGGCGGCACGTCCTCGGTGACCGCACTGACCGGTTCGACCGAAGAAGAACAGTTCCACTGATCGACTTCGCCTGAGCGAACGGCCTTTGCGGACCGTATAGAAAGCTAACCGCACTGCCGAAAAACTGACGCCCCGACTGGTTCGGGGCGTTTTTTTTGCCTGCGCTTTTCCGGGCACCTTAGGAAATGGCACAGCCTGTCAGGCAAAACATTGATCCAGAGCGGTATCCGTATCGGAAAAACCGGTTAAAACGGGCGCCGCCGCTACTTGCAGTAACGCGGATATAAGACAACTTCCCGACTACTGACCCGTTAAACAGTTACGCAATCACTCCAAACGATATCAATTATCATTTAGCGACAACTATGTTCGTTACATTTCCTACAAAACATAATTCGTGAAATCCCGGCTAATGCCCGCAGCGCATGGGCTGCGGGCCCTTCGAGGTGCGCTATGTCCTTATTCCAATAAATAATTTCGCTATAGGAATTTTACTTGCCGGGTGTTTAGCCATAAAATCAGCGCGATTGATTGCTGCGACATATCGTCACTGCCTTATTTCTTTATCAAGCTCAGAGACCTTTGCTCTCTGTTAAGGATTTCCAGCATGCCCGAAGCGACAGGACTCATGGCCCACAACTGGGGCTTTGCCATTTTCCTTCTGGGTGTAGTCGGCCTGTGTGCCTTCATGCTCGGTGTCTCCAGCCTCCTCGGGTCAAAAGCCTGGGGCCGCAGCAAAAACGAACCGTTCGAGTCCGGCATGCTACCTACCGGTGGCGCCCGCTTGCGGCTCTCAGCCAAATTCTATCTGGTCGCGATGCTGTTCGTGATCTTCGATATCGAAGCCCTCTTTCTCTTTGCATGGTCTGTGTCCGTCCGCGAAAGCGGCTGGACCGGATTCGTCGAAGCTCTCGTTTTCATAGCAATTCTGTTGGCAGGTCTTGTCTACCTGTTCCGAGTGGGCGCCCTTGACTGGGCTCCGGAAGCTCGTCGCAAGCGGCAGGCGAAGCTGAAACAATGAGGCTTTGGCAATGCAATACAATCTCACCAGAATCGACCCCGATGCTCCTAACGAGCAGTATCCGATCGGCCAGCGGGAAACCGTTTCCGATCCGTTAGAGGATCAAGTCCACAAAAACATTTTCATGGGCAAGCTGGAAGACGTGCTGAGTGGCGCGGTCAACTGGGGACGTAAGAACTCCCTGTGGCCGTACAACTTCGGTCTGTCGTGCTGCTACGTGGAAATGACCACCGCCTTCACGGCTCCCCACGACATCGCGCGCTTCGGCGCCGAAGTTATCCGGGCATCACCGCGTCAGGCCGACTTCATGGTTATCGCCGGGACCTGCTTCATCAAGATGGCGCCGATCATTCAGCGCCTGTATGAGCAGATGCTTGAGCCCAAGTGGGTGATCTCGATGGGTTCGTGCGCCAACTCCGGCGGCATGTACGACATCTACTCCGTGGTTCAGGGGGTGGACAAGTTCCTGCCCGTTGACGTCTACGTACCTGGCTGCCCGCCCCGTCCAGAAGCATTTCTGCAAGGCTTGATGCTGTTGCAGGAATCCATTGGCCAGGAGCGTCGCCCACTGTCCTGGGTCGTTGGCGATCAAGGCGTCTATCGCGCCGACATGCCTTCGCAGAAGGAACAGCGCCGCGAACAGCGAATCGCAGTCACCAACCTGCGCAGCCCTGACGAAGTCTGATCCAGTCTGTTTCAAAGAAACGAGAAGCTGGCTTCATTCTTTACGTTGACCGAAAGCGAAAAAATAACCATGACTACAGGCAGTGCTCTGTACATCCCGCCTTATAAGGCAGACGACCAGGATGTGGTCGTCGAACTCAACAACCGTTTTGGCGCCGAAGCGTTCACCGCTCAGCCGACCCGCACCGGCATGCCGGTGCTGTGGGTGGCTCGCGCCAAGCTCGTCGAAGTCCTGACCTTCCTGCGTAATCTGCCCAAGCCGTACGTCATGCTCTATGACCTGCACGGCGTGGACGAGCGTCTGCGCACCAAGCGTCAAGGGCTGCCGAGCGGTGCCGATTTCACCGTGTTCTATCACCTCATGTCGCTGGAACGTAATAGTGACGTGATGATCAAGGTCGCCTTGTCCGAGAGCGACCTCAGCTTGCCGACCGTCACCAGCATCTGGCCGAACGCCAACTGGTACGAGCGTGAAGTCTGGGACATGTACGGCATCGACTTCAAAGGTCACCCGCACCTGTCGCGCATCATGATGCCGCCGACCTGGGAAGGTCACCCGCTGCGCAAGGACTTCCCGGCGCGCGCCACCGAATTCGATCCGTTCAGCCTGAACCTGGCCAAGCAACAGCTCGAGGAAGAAGCCGCGCGTTTCCGTCCTGAAGACTGGGGCATGAAGCGCTCCGGCCCGAACGAGGACTACATGTTCCTCAACCTGGGCCCGAACCACCCTTCGGCGCACGGTGCGTTCCGCATCATCCTGCAGCTGGACGGTGAAGAAATCGTCGACTGCGTTCCGGACATCGGTTACCACCACCGTGGCGCCGAGAAGATGGCTGAGCGTCAGTCCTGGCACAGCTTCATTCCGTACACCGACCGTATCGACTACCTCGGCGGCGTGATGAACAACCTGCCGTACGTGCTCTCGGTCGAGAAGCTGGCCGGCATCAAGGTGCCAGAGAAAGTCGACGTCATCCGCATCATGATGGCCGAGTTCTTCCGGATCACCAGCCACCTGCTGTTCCTGGGTACCTACATCCAGGACGTCGGCGCGATGACTCCGGTGTTCTTCACGTTCACCGACCGCCAGAAGGCGTACACGGTGATCGAAGCCATCACCGGTTTCCGTCTGCACCCGGCCTGGTACCGCATCGGCGGCGTCGCCCACGACCTGCCGCGCGGCTGGGAAAAACTGGTGAAAGACTTCGTTGAATGGCTGCCGAAGCGCCTCGACGAATACACCAAGGCCGCCCTGCAGAACAGCATCCTCAAGGGGCGTACCATCGGCGTTGCCCAGTACAACACCAAAGAGGCCCTGGAATGGGGCGTCACCGGTGCCGGCCTGCGTTCCACCGGTTGCGATTTCGACCTGCGTAAGGCGCGCCCGTACTCCGGCTACGAGAACTTCGAGTTCGAAGTACCGCTGGCCTCCAACGGCGATGCCTACGACCGCTGCATGGTTCGCGTCGAAGAGATGCGCCAGAGCGTCAAGATCATCGACCAGTGCCTGCGCAACATGCCGGAAGGCCCGTACAAGGCGGATCACCCGCTGACCACGCCGCCGCCGAAAGAGCGCACGCTGCAGCACATCGAAACCCTGATCACGCACTTCCTGCAAGTTTCGTGGGGCCCGGTCATGCCGGCCAACGAATCCTTCCAGATGATCGAAGCGACCAAGGGCATCAACAGTTATTACCTGACGAGCGACGGCGGCACCATGAGCTACCGTACCCGGATCCGTACTCCGAGCTTCGCCCACCTGCAGCAGATCCCTTCGGTGATCAAAGGCAGCATGGTCGCGGACCTGATTGCGTACCTGGGTAGTATCGACTTCGTTATGGCCGACGTGGACCGCTAAGCATGAACAGCACGCTTATCCAGACAGACCGTTTCACCTTGAGTGAAACCGAGCGCTCGGCCATCGAGCACGAGCTGCATCACTACGAAGATCCGCGCGCGGCGTCGATCGAAGCCTTGAAGATCGTCCAGAAGGAACGCGGCTGGGTGCCGGACGGCGCTCTGTACGCCATCGGCGAGATCCTCGGCATCCCGGCCAGCGACGTTGAAGGCGTGGCCACGTTCTACAGCCAGATCTTCCGTCAGCCGGTCGGCCGTCACATCATTCGCGTCTGCGACAGCATGGTCTGCTACATCGGTGGCCACGAGTCGGTGGTCAGCGAAATCCAGAACAACCTGGGTATCGGCCTGGGTCAGACCACCGCCGACGGTCGCTTCACTCTGCTGCCGGTCTGCTGCCTCGGCAACTGCGACAAGGCACCGGCGCTGATGATCGATGACGACACCTTTGGCGATGTCCAGCCTGCCGGCGTCGCCAAACTGCTCGAGGGCTACGTATGACCCTGACTTCTTTCGGTCCGGCCAACCGCATCCAGCGTTCGGCCGAGACTCACCCGCTGACCTGGCGCCTGCGTGACGACGGCGAAGCCGTCTGGCTCGACGAGTACCAGGCCAAGAACGGTTACGCCGCTGCGCGCAAGGCCTTCGCCGACATGGATCAGGACGCCATCGTCCAGACCGTGAAAGATGCCGGCCTCAAAGGTCGCGGCGGTGCAGGCTTCCCCACTGGCGTGAAGTGGGGCCTGATGCCAAAGGACGAATCCATCAACATCCGCTACCTGCTGTGCAACGCGGATGAAATGGAGCCGAACACCTGGAAAGACCGCATGCTGATGGAGCAACTGCCCCATCTGCTGATCGAAGGCATGCTGATCAGCGCCCGCGCGCTGAAAACCTACCGTGGCTACATCTTCCTGCGTGGCGAATACACCACCGCCGCCAAGCACCTGAACCGTGCCGTGGAAGAAGCCAAGGCAGCCGGCCTGCTGGGCAAGAACATCCTGGGCAGCGGCTTCGATTTCGAGCTGTTCGTCCACACCGGCGCCGGGCGTTACATCTGCGGTGAAGAAACCGCACTGATCAACTCCCTCGAAGGCCGCCGCGCCAACCCGCGTTCCAAGCCGCCCTTCCCTGCCGCCGTTGGCGTGTGGGGCAAGCCGACCTGCGTGAACAACGTTGAAACCCTGTGCAACGTGCCGGCGATCATTGCCGACGGCGTGGACTGGTACAAATCGTTGGCCCGCGACGGCAGCGAAGACATGGGCACCAAGCTCATGGGCTTCTCCGGCAAGGTCAAGAACCCCGGCCTGTGGGAACTGCCCTTCGGCGTGACCGGTCGCGAGCTGTTCGAAGACTACGCCGGCGGCATGCGCGACGGTTACAAGCTCAAGGCCTGGCAGCCAGGTGGCGCCGGTACCGGTTTCCTGTTGCCGGAACACCTCGACGCACAAATGTACGCCGGCGGCATCGCCAAAGTGGGCACCCGTATGGGTACCGGCCTGGCCATGGCGGTGGACGACAGCGTCAACATGGTGTCCCTGCTGCGCAACATGGAGCAGTTCTTCGCTCGCGAATCCTGCGGTTTCTGCACCCCATGCCGTGATGGCCTGCCATGGAGCGTCAAGCTGCTGATGGCCATCGAACAAGGTCGCGGCCAGCCGGGTGACATCGAGACCCTGCTGGGTCTGGTCAACTTCCTCGGCCCGGGCAAGACCTTCTGTGCTCACGCACCGGGTGCCGTGGAACCGTTGGGCAGTGCCATCAAATACTTCCGTCCAGAGTTCGAAGCCGGTATCGCGCCCGCAAGCGCCGCCGTCCCGCCTCTGGCGAAGCCGATCACGGTCGGCGCGTAAACGCTTAAAAAAGGCGAAGGGTCCGTGCCCTTCGCCTTTCGTCCGATGACGCCTTTCGGGGCTGACTGGATTCGGACGGATAACAAGATTCCATTAGCCACGCCCGCTGACACCGGGCCAACGAAGACCTTTGAACCATGGCCACTATCCACGTAGACGGCAAAGCGCTCGAAGTCGACGGGGCAGACAACCTGTTACAGGCATGTCTGTCGCTGGGCCTCGACATCCCTTATTTCTGCTGGCACCCCGCGCTTGGTAGCGTCGGGGCCTGCCGCCAGTGCGCGGTCAAGCAGTACACCGACGAGAACGACACCCGTGGTCGCATCGTCATGTCCTGCATGACGCCTGCCACCGACAACACCTGGATCTCCATCGACGATGAAGAATCCAAGGCGTTTCGCGCCAGTGTTGTTGAATGGCTGATGACCAACCACCCGCACGACTGCCCTGTGTGCGAGGAAGGCGGTCACTGCCACCTGCAAGACATGACCGTGATGACCGGCCACAACGAGCGCCGTTATCGCTTCACCAAACGCACCCACCAGAACCAGCAACTGGGCCCGTTCATTTCCCACGAGATGAACCGCTGCATCGCCTGCTACCGCTGCGTGCGTTTCTACAAGGATTACGCTGGCGGCACCGACCTCGGTGTATTCGGCGCTCACGACAACGTGTACTTCGGTCGCGTTGAAGACGGCACCCTCGAAAGCGAGTTCTCCGGCAACCTCACAGAGGTCTGCCCGACCGGTGTGTTCACCGACAAGACTCACTCCGAACGCTACAACCGCAAGTGGGACATGCAGTTCTCGCCAAGCATCTGCCATGGCTGCTCGAGCGGTTGCAACATCTCCCCGGGCGAGCGTTACGGCGAACTGCGTCGCATCGAAAACCGTTACAACGGTTCGGTGAACCAGTACTTCCTGTGCGACCGTGGCCGTTTCGGTTATGGCTACGTCAACCGCACCGACCGCCCACGTCAGCCACTGCTGGCCGACGGCACCAAGCTTGGACTGGATGCCGCGCTGGACAAAGCCGCCGACCTGCTGCGCGGTCGCAACATCGTCGGTATCGGTTCACCGCGTGCCAGCCTGGAAAGCAACTACGCGTTGCGTGAACTGGTAGGCGCCGAGCACTTCTACTCCGGTATCGAAGCCTCCGAGCTGGAACGCATCCGTCTGGTCCTGCAAGTGCTGAAAGACAGCCCGCTGCCAGTGCCGAACATGCGCGACATCGAAGACCACGACGCCGTGTTCGTCCTCGGTGAAGACCTGACCCAGACCGCCGCCCGCATGGCCCTGGCCCTGCGTCAGTCGGTAAAAGGCAAGGCCGAAGACATGGCCGAAGCCATGCGCGTTCAGCCTTGGCTCGACGCTGCGGTGAAGAACATCGGTCAGCACGAACTGAACCCGCTGTTCATCGCCAGCCTGGCTGAAACCAAGCTCGACGACATCGCCGAAGAATGCGTACACGCCGCTCCTGACGATCTGGCACGCATCGGTTTCGCCGTGGCTCACGCCCTGGACGCCAGCGCGCCTGCCGTTGAAGGCCTGGACGCTGAAGCCCTGGAACTGGCCAAGCGCATCGCCGATGCCCTGCTCGCTGCCAAGCGTCCGCTGATCATCGCCGGTACTTCGCTGGGCTCCAAAGCCTTGATCGAAGCGGCTGCGAACATCGCCAAGGCCCTGAAGCTGCGCGAGAAAAACGGTTCGATCAGCCTGATCGTGCCGGAAGCCAACAGCCTCGGCCTGGCCATGCTCGGTGGCGAATCGGTTGATGCTGCGCTGCAAGCAGTGATTGACGGCAAGGCCGACGCCATCGTCGTGCTGGAAAACGATCTGTACACCCGTACCGCCAAGGCCAAGGTCGATGCGGCACTGAACGCTGCGAAAGTAGTGATCGTTGCCGACCATCAAAAGACCGCCACCAGCGACCGCGCGCATCTGGTTCTGCCGGCCGCCAGCTTCGCTGAAGGCGACGGTACGCTGGTCAGCCAGGAAGGCCGCGCCCAGCGCTTCTTCCAGGTTTTCGACCCGCAATACATGGACGCGAGCATTCTGGTCCACGAAGGCTGGCGCTGGCTGCACGCCCTGCGCGCCACCCTGCTGAACCAGCCGATCGACTGGACGCAACTCGACCACGTGACCGCTGCCGTTGCTTCGAGCACCCCGCAGCTGGCCCGTATCGTCGACGCCGCGCCGTCCGCCTCGTTCCGCATCAAGGGTCTGAAACTGGCCCGTGAGCCGCTGCGTTACTCCGGTCGCACCGCGATGCGCGCCGACATCAGCGTTCACGAACCACGCACCCCGCAAGACAAGGACACCGCGTTCGCCTTCTCGATGGAAGGTTACTCGGGCTCCGCCGAACCGCGTCAGCAAGTGCCGTTCGCCTGGTCGCCGGGCTGGAACTCGCCGCAAGCCTGGAACAAGTTCCAGGACGAAGTCGGTGGTCACCTGCGCGCTGGCGATCCGGGCACCCGCCTGATCGAAAGCAGCGGTGATTCGCTGAACTGGTTCGCCAGTGTTCCGCGCGCGTTCAACCCGGCCCAGGGCACCTGGCAAGCCGTGCCGTTCTACCACCTGTTCGGCAGCGACGAGAACTCGTCGAAAGCCGCTCCGGTTCAGGAACGCATCCCGGCCGCCTACGTTGCACTGGCCAAGTCCGAAGCGGATCGCCTGGGCGTCAACGACGGCGCACTGCTGAGCCTCAACGTTGCCGGCCAGACCCTGCGCCTGCCGCTGCGTATCAATGAAGAACTGGGCGCAGGTCTGGTGGCATTGCCTGCGGGCATCGCCGGCATTCCACCGGCATTCGCCGGCGTATCCGTTGATGGTCTGCAGGAGGCAGCGCAATGACCTGGTTCACCCCTGAAGTGATCGATGTGATCCTGACGGTCATCAAGGCCATCGTGATCCTGCTGGCCGTGGTGGTCGCAGGCGCTTTGCTCAGCTTTGTCGAACGTCGCCTGCTGGGCTGGTGGCAGGACCGTTACGGTCCGAACCGCGTTGGCCCATTCGGCATGTTCCAGATCGCGGCCGACATGCTGAAGATGTTCTTCAAGGAAGACTGGACCCCTCCGTTTGCCGACAAGGTGATCTTCACCCTGGCGCCGGTGGTGGCCATGTCCGCCCTGCTGATCGCGTTCGCGATCATCCCGATCACCCCGACCTGGGGCGTGGCGGATCTGAACATCGGTCTGTTGTTCTTCTTCGCCATGGCCGGTCTTTCGGTCTACGCGGTGCTGTTCGCCGGCTGGTCGAGTAACAACAAGTTCGCCCTGCTCGGCAGCTTGCGTGCCTCGGCGCAGACCGTGTCCTACGAAGTGTTCATGGGCCTGGCCCTGATGGGCATCGTGGTGCAGGTCGGCTCGTTCAACATGCGCGACATCGTCGAGTACCAGGCGCAGAACCTGTGGTTCATCATTCCGCAGTTCTTCGGCTTCTGTACCTTCTTCATCGCTGGCGTGGCCGTGACTCACCGTCACCCGTTCGACCAGCCGGAAGCGGAACAGGAACTGGCCGACGGTTACCACATTGAATACGCCGGTATGAAATGGGGCATGTTCTTCGTCGGTGAATACATCGGCATCATCCTGATCTCGGCGCTGCTGGTCACCCTGTTCTTCGGTGGCTGGCACGGTCCGTTCGGCATCCTGCCGCAACTGTCCTTCGTCTGGTTTGCACTGAAGACCGCGTTCTTCATCATGCTGTTCATCCTGCTGCGCGCTTCCATCCCGCGTCCGCGTTATGACCAGGTGATGGATTTCAGCTGGAAATTCTGCCTGCCACTGACCCTGATCAATTTGCTGGTGACCGCTGCAATCGTGTTGTGGAACACGCCTGCGGTTGCGGTTCAGTGAGGATTTGACCCATGTTCAAATATATTGGCGACATCGTTAAGGGTACCGGTACCCAGTTGCGCAGCCTGGTCATGGTCTTCGGCCATGGTTTTCGCAAGCGCGACACCCTGCAATACCCGGAAGAGCAGGTCTACCTGCCGCCACGCTACCGTGGCCGCATCGTCCTGACCCGCGACCCCGATGGCGAAGAACGCTGCGTAGCCTGCAACCTGTGCGCCGTGGCGTGCCCGGTGGGTTGCATCTCGCTGCAGAAAGCTGAAACCGAAGACGGTCGCTGGTACCCGGACTTCTTCCGTATCAACTTCTCGCGCTGCATTTTCTGCGGTCTCTGCGAGGAAGCCTGCCCGACCACCGCGATCCAGCTTACCCCGGATTTCGAGATGGCCGAGTTCAAACGTCAGGACCTGGTGTACGAGAAAGAAGATCTTTTGATCTCCGGCCCCGGCAAAAACCCTGATTACAACTTCTATCGTGTTGCAGGTATGGCCGTTGCGGGCAAGCCGAAAGGCGCCGCACAAAACGAAGCCGAGCCGATCAACGTGAAGAGCTTGCTGCCTTAAGGAAGAACGATGGAATTCGCTTTCTATTTCGCATCGGGTATCGCTGTTGTGTCCACATTGCGTGTGGTCACCAACACCAATCCTGTGCACGCCCTGCTCTACCTGATCATTTCGCTGATCGCCGTGGCCATGACCTTCTTCGCGCTCGGCGCACCGTTCGCCGGCGTGCTGGAAGTGATCGCCTACGCCGGCGCCATCATGGTGCTGTTCGTGTTCGTGGTGATGATGCTGAACCTGGGGCCTGCCTCGGTTCAGCAGGAACGCACCTGGCTCAAGCCCGGCATCTGGGCAGGACCGGTGATTCTCGCCGCCCTGCTGCTGGCCGAACTGCTGTATGTGCTGTTCGCTCACCAGAGCGGTCAGGCCATCGGTCAAACCACCGTGGACGCGAAAGCCGTGGGCATCAGCCTGTTCGGTCCGTACCTGCTGGTGGTCGAACTCGCCTCGATGCTGCTGCTCGCTGCAGCCGTCACGGCGTTCCATTTGGGCCGTAACGAGGCGAAGGAGTAAGACATGCCTGCTATCCCTCTCGAACATGGTCTGGCGGTTGCCGGCATCCTGTTCTGCCTTGGTCTGGTCGGCCTGATGGTCCGCCGCAACATTTTGTTCGTGTTGATGAGTCTGGAAGTGATGATGAACGCCTCTGCACTGGCCTTCATCGTTGCGGGCGCCCGCTGGGCGCAACCGGATGGACAGATCATGTTCATCCTGGTGATCAGCCTTGCAGCCGCCGAAGCCAGTATTGGCCTGGCGATCCTGCTGCAACTGTATCGCCGCTTCCACACGCTCGATATCGACGCTGCCAGTGAGATGCGCGGATGAACCTACTCTTTCTGACTTTCGTATTCCCTCTGATCGGGTTCCTGTTGCTGTCGTTCTCGCGCGGCCGCTTCTCGGAAAACCTGTCGGCGCTGATCGGTGTCGGCTCCATCGGCCTGTCTGCCATCGTCGCGGCCTACGTGATCTGGCAGTTCAACGTCGCTCCACCGGAAGGTGGCGTATACGTCCACGTACTGTGGAAATGGATCTCGGTGGAAGGCTTCCAGCCGAACTTCGCCCTGTACCTGGATGGTCTGTCCGTGACCATGCTCGGTGTGGTGGTCGGCGTGGGTTTCCTGATCCACCTGTTCGCCTCCTGGTACATGCGCGGTGAAGCCGGTTACTCGCGCTTCTTCGCCTACACCAACCTGTTCATCGCCAGCATGTTGTTCCTGGTCCTGGGCGACAACCTGCTGTTCATCTACTTCGGTTGGGAAGGCGTGGGCCTGTGCTCGTACCTGTTGATCGGTTTCTACTACAGCAACCGCAACAACGGTAACGCTGCACTGAAAGCCTTCATCGTCACCCGTATCGGCGACGTGTTCATGGCGATCGGCCTGTTCATCCTGTTCCAGCAACTGGGCACGCTGAACGTCCAGGAACTGCTGGTGAAGGCGCCTGAGCACTTCAAGGTCGGCGATTTCTGGATCGTGCTGGCAACCCTGATGCTGCTGGGTGGTGCGGTCGGTAAATCGGCTCAACTGCCGCTGCAAACCTGGCTGGCGGACGCGATGGCCGGCCCTACCCCGGTTTCGGCACTGATCCACGCCGCAACCATGGTGACTGCCGGTGTCTACCTGATCGCCCGTACCCACGGTCTGTTCGCCCTGGCGCCGGACATTCTGCACCTGGTCGGCATCGTCGGCGGTGTGACCCTGGTACTGGCCGGTTTCGCCGCACTGGTGCAAACCGACATCAAACGTATCCTCGCCTACTCGACCATGAGCCAGATCGGCTACATGTTCCTGGCGCTGGGCGTTGGCGCCTGGGAAGGCGCGATCTTCCACCTGATGACCCACGCCTTCTTCAAGGCCTTGCTGTTCCTTGCTTCCGGTGCGGTGATCGTTGCCTGCCACCACGAGCAGAACATCTTCAAGATGGGCGGCCTGTGGAAGAAACTGCCATTGGCCTACGCCAGCTTCATCGTCGGTGGTGCCGCTCTGGCCGCCCTGCCGCTGGTGACCGCAGGTTTCTACTCCAAGGACGAAATCCTCTGGGAAGCGTTCGCCAGCGGCAACCACGGTCTGCTTTACGCAGGTCTGGTCGGCGCATTCATGACGTCGCTGTACACCTTCCGCCTGATCTTCATCGCGTTCCACGGTGAAGCCAAGACCGAAGCCCACGCCGGTCACGGCATCGCTCACTGGCTGCCACTGTCGGTGCTGATCGTGCTGTCGACCTTCGTCGGCGCCATGATCGTTCCACCGCTGCACGGCGTACTGCCCGAGAGCGTTGGCCATGCCGGTGGCGAAGCCAAGCACAGTCTGGAAATCGCCTCGGGCGCCATCGCCCTGGCCGGTATCCTGCTGGCGGCCCTGCTGTTCCTCGGCAAGCGTCGCTTTGTGACCGCGATCGCCAACAGCGGCATCGGCCGTCTCCTTTCGGCCTGGTGGTTCGCTGCCTGGGGCTTCGACTGGATCTACGACAAACTGTTCGTGAAGCCGTACCTTGCGATCAGCCACATGCTGCGCAAAGACCCGCTCGACCAGACCATCGGTCTGATCCCGCGCATGGCCAAGGGGGGTCACACCGCCCTGAGCCGTACCGAAACCGGTCAACTGCGTTGGTACGCTGCTTCGATGGCTGCTGGTGCCGTGTTGGTCATCGGCGCTGTCGTGCTGGTAGCGGTCTGATATGAACCTTGCGAATTTGCGAAAGGAAACGAGCCCGTCATGATTCTGCCTTGGCTAATCCTGATCCCCTTCATCGGCGGCCTGCTGTGCTGGCTGGGTGAGCGCTTCGGCGCCACCCTCCCCCGCTGGATTGCGCTGTTGACCATGACCCTGGAACTCGCCCTCGGCCTCTGGCTGTGGGCCCACGGTGACTATTCATTTGCTCCGGCGCCTGGCGCCGATCCGACTTGGGCGCTTGAGTTCAAGCACGTCTGGATCCAGCGCTTCGGCATCAACGTGCACCTGGCCCTCGACGGCCTGTCGTTGCTGATGATCCTGCTGACCGGTCTGCTGGGTATCCTGTCGGTACTCTGCTCGTGGAAAGAGATCCAGCGTCACGTCGGCTTCTTCCACCTGAACCTGATGTGGATCCTGGGCGGCGTTGTCGGCGTGTTCCTCGCCCTCGACCTGTTCATGTTCTTCTTCTTCTGGGAAATGATGCTGGTGCCGATGTACTTCCTCATCGCGCTCTGGGGTCACAGTTCTTCGGACGGCAAGAAAACCCGGATCTACGCGGCGACCAAGTTCTTCATCTTCACTCAGGCTTCCGGCCTGATCATGCTGGTGGCGATCCTCGGTCTGGTCCTGGTCAACTACAACAGCACCGGCGTGATCACCTTCAACTACGCCGATCTGTTGAAGACCAAGATGTCGATGACCACCGAGTACATTCTGATGCTCGGCTTCTTCATCGCCTTCGCGGTCAAGCTGCCCGTGGTTCCGTTCCACTCCTGGCTGCCTGACGCTCACGCCCAGGCGCCGACTGCAGGTTCCGTCGACCTCGCCGGTATCTTGCTGAAAACCGCAGCCTACGGTCTGCTGCGTTTCGCCCTGCCGCTGTTCCCGAACGCCTCGGCCGAGTTCGCGCCGATCGCCATGACCCTCGGTCTGATCGGGATCTTCTACGGTGCGTTCCTCGCTTTCGCGCAAACCGACATCAAGCGTCTGATCGCCTTCTCGTCCGTTTCCCACATGGGCTTCGTACTGATCGGCATCTACTCCGGCAGCCAACTGGCGCTGCAAGGTGCAGTGATCCAGATGCTGGCGCACGGTCTGTCGGCCGCTGCACTGTTTATCCTCAGCGGTCAGCTGTACGAGCGTCTGCACACGCGTGACATGCGTGAGATGGGCGGTCTGTGGTCGCGTATCGCTTACCTGCCGGCGATCAGCCTGTTCTTCGCAGCCGCCTCTCTGGGTCTGCCGGGCACCGGTAACTTCGTCGGCGAGTTCCTGATCCTGATCGGTACGTTCGCCAGTGCTCCATGGATCACCGCGATTGCCACCTCCGGTCTGGTGTTCGGTTCGGTCTACTCGCTGATCATGATCCACCGCGCTTACTTCGGTCCGTCCAAATCGGATTCGATCCTGCACGGCATGGACGGTCGCGAACTGATCATGGTGCTGGGCCTTGCGGTACTGCTGATTTACCTCGGCGTCTACCCGCAACCGTTCCTCGACACTTCTGCCGCCACGATGCATGGCGTGCAGCAGTGGCTCGGCACCGCCTTCACTCAACTCGCTTCGGCCCGGTAAGAGCGCTATGGAATTCACGATTCAACACTTTATTGCGCTTGCGCCACTGTTGATCACCAGCCTCACCATTATCGTGGTGATGCTGGCAATCGCCTGGCGCCGCAACCACTCGCAGACCTTCCTGATTTCGGTGGCCGGTCTGAACCTGGCCTTGCTGTCGATCCTGCCGGCCCTGAAAGTCGCGCCTCTGGCCGTGACCCCATTGCTGCAGATCGACACCTTTGCCTGCCTGTACATGGCGCTGATCCTGGTCGCCACCCTCGCCTGCGTCACCCTCGCCCACGCCTACCTCGGCGATGGCGGTTCGGGTTACCCGGGCAACCGTGAAGAACTGTACCTGCTGATCCTGATGGCTGCCGCCGGTGGCCTGGTTCTGGTCAGCGCGCAGCACCTGGCCGGCCTGTTCATCGGTCTGGAACTGCTGTCGGTGCCGGTCTACGGTCTGGTGGCCTACGCCTTCTTCAACAAGCGTTCGCTGGAAGCCGGCATCAAGTACATGGTGCTGTCGGCCGCCGGTTCCGCGTTCCTGCTGTTCGGTATGGCGCTGCTGTACGCAGACTCGGGTTCGCTGAGCTTCGTCGGTATCGGTCAGGCTTTGGCCGCGACCGGTCTGCCAAGCTCGCTGGCGCAACTGGGCCTGGGCATGATGCTGATCGGTCTGGCGTTCAAGCTGTCGCTGGTACCGTTCCACCTGTGGACGCCGGACGTGTACGAAGGTGCTCCGGCACCGGTGGCCGCGTTCCTCGCCACCGCTTCGAAAGTGGCCGTGTTCGCCGTGATGGTTCGTCTGTTCCAGATCTCCCCTGCCGCCAGCAGTGGCGTACTGAGCAACGTGCTGACCATCATCGCCATCGCCTCGATCCTGTTCGGTAACCTGCTGGCCCTGACCCAGAGCAACCTCAAGCGTCTGCTCGGTTACTCGTCCATCGCGCACTTCGGCTACCTGCTGATCGCACTGGTGGCAAGCAAGGGTCTGGCGGTGGAAGCCATCGGCGTGTACCTGGTCACCTACGTGATCACCAGCCTCGGCGCCTTCGGTGTGATCACCCTGATGTCCTCGCCGTACAACGGCCGTGACGCAGACGCGCTGTACGAATACCGCGGCCTGTTCTGGCGCCGTCCGTACCTGACCGCCGTACTGACCGTGATGATGCTGTCCCTGGCCGGTATCCCGCTGACTGCAGGCTTCATCGGCAAGTTCTACATCATTGCTACCGGTGTCGAGTCGCACCAATGGTGGCTGGTCGGTTCCCTGGTACTGGGCAGCGCCATCGGCGTCTTCTACTACCTGCGCGTGATGGTCACCCTGTACCTGATCGAACCAAACCTGCGCCGCCACGACGCCCAGCTGCACTGGGAACAGAAAGCAGGCGGCGTGATGCTGCTGGCAATCGCTGTGGTTGCGTTCTTCCTCGGCGTCTACCCACAACCGCTGCTGACTCTGGTTCAGCAATCGGGCCTGGCGGGCTGATCGCTTAGCGATAGCTAGCTAGAAACAGAAACGGCACCTTCGGGTGCCGTTTTTGTTTTCGTGGGTTTTTCATTTTCAACGCCCTCTCCTTTTTAAGGAATTTGCCTTCAAAACGATGAGCAACGGCTGACATCACACGGTTGGCCTATGCCGTTAAATTCGAAAGTCACCCATCAAGTGGAGATACATGAACCATGAAGCGAGATATTTTTTCAGAGTTGATGGACGGCCTTGAGGCGTTAGCCGATGAACGTAAAGACAAAGTCACCTTGAAAAAAACGCGCGCCCAACGGATCGGAACCATGAAGGGCAAACTCACACTTCCCAATGACATCGATACCTCTCTGCCAGAAGACGTGCTGGATAGCTTCGAACGGTAGAAACGGACATCTGCATACATGGAACAATCAGATCCACCCTGTGTGTGAGTTTCGACTCCACCCCACCTGACAAAATCGTAATTCCCCCATCACCTCCGCGTTATCCGCAGCCTGCAACGATGTCACCCGGCGACTCTCCCGGCGGGCCCTTGCCCGTTCGAACAATAAAACCCACGCCGAAGCTCGTTCCCGTTCTGCCGAACCCAAGGAGTGATTGATGGTTAACAACACAAAAATGTCGATGGCCGCTCTGGCAGTGGTTGTCGGCGCCGGGCCGTCCACGGTGTTTGCAGAAGAAAAACCCGAAGGGTTTATCGAAGGCAGCAGCCTGACGGTGCTCAACCGTAACCTTTACTTCAACCGTGACCACCGCAACGGCCAGTCCAGTCCCACCGGCAACGGATATTCCGAGGCCTGGGCCCATGCGGTCATCAGCAAGTTCGAATCCGGTTTCACCCAGGGTACCGTCGGGGTCGGGGTGGATGCGTTTGCGATGATCGGTCTGAAACTCGACACCGGCGACGGCCGCAACGGTGGCCGCAGTTCGTTCGACGTGTTGCCGGTCAACGGCGACGGTGAAGCGCGGGACGAATACACCAAGGTTGGTGGAGCCGCCAAAGTGCGGGCTTTCGATACGGTGGTGAAAGTCGGTGATGTGTTCCCGGCCAACCCAGTGGTGGCAGCAGGTGATTCGCGACTGCTGCCGGAAAGCTTTCGCGGTGTGACGGCGACCAACACCAGCATCGAAGGTCTGTCGATCCAGGGCGGCCGGTTGCATGCGATGAGCCAACCGGTGTCCAGCGACTTGCGCGAGAACTTCGCGACTTTCTATGCCGGCCCGGTCAATTCGCCGTGGATTGCTTACGGCGGCGGCGATTACGCGCTGAACAAAAACCTGAGTTTCAGCCTGTACTCCAGCCGCCTCAAAGATGCCTGGAACCAGTACTACGCCGGCACCGCCTGGACGTATCCGCTGTCGGATGACCTGTCGCTGTTCGGCGGCCTGAATTACTACAAGGCGGTCGACGAGGGCAAACAATTGCTCGGCGAGTTCGACAACAACATCTGGAGCGGCCGCGTCGGCGTGAAGCTCGGCGCGCATTCCGTCGCCCTCTCCCACCAGCGCAACAACGGCAATGATGACTTCGATTACCTGCGTCAGTCCGACTCGATCTTCCTCGACAACTCCATTCAGTACAGCGACTTCAACTCGCCGAAAGAGCGTTCGTGGATGGTGCGCTACGACCTCGACATGACCACCTATGGCGTGCCGGGCCTGTCGTTCATGAGCCGTTATGCACGCGGCACTGACGCTGACTATTCCAACGCCAACGCCGTGTACATGCGCCCCGATGCCGAGGGCAATCCGCTGACTGACCAGAAGCGCTGGGAGCGTGACATCGAAGTCAAATACGTGGTGCAGAGCGGTTCGATGAAAGACCTGTCGCTGCGTCTGCGCCAGGCCACTACCCGCGCCACCGCGTTCGAATCGGATCTGGATGAAGTGCGGGTGATCGTCGAATACCCGCTGGCGATTCTCTGAGTTTCACGAGCAATGCCCATTCACCTTTAGAAGCTCCTTGCTCCTTTGGTAAGAGGTGAATCTTTGGCGTCCTTCGGGACGCCTTTTTTTACGCCCGAAAAAAAGCCCGACTCACTGCACATGAACCGGGCGCTTCAGCCGGGATTAGCGTCAGCCACCCTGCTGACGACAATTCCCCATCACGTTGTAAGTGACCGTATTGAGCTGCCCCTTGGAGTCCTCATAAGTCATCGCAGCCGGCACCACAGCGCATTCATTCTTTGGCCGGACAACGCTGACCACCTTCTTCACATCCAGCTTCATTCCGTACTCGTATGCCTTGACCACCGGCGCCGCTTTGCCCTGACTGGCCGCGTACTGCTCCATGGCTTTTGCATTGGCGCTGAGCGCCCGGTCAAACGTTCTGTCGCCACCGCCTTCGGCCAGCGCATTCACGGACATGGCCATGACACTGGTGAACGCCATCCACTTGAGAAGCTTCATATCCATCTCCTTCAAAACAAACTCATAAAAAAGCCCACCATCGATGCGCGATGACGGGCTCATTCACTGGCAGCACGCTTACAGGTCTTGGGTCTTGTCGTCCTTCTTGTCATTCACGACGACCGGATCACGGGCCTTTTCCTTTGCGGCAAAAACTTCCATCGAGCGGCCATTGGCAGCCATCATTTTTTCGAAAGTGCGGTCGCCGCCACCTTCGGCCAACACCAGGGAAGACATCATCAGAGCCACGGCAAACGCGCCAATCTGTGCAAGTTTCATCATTGATTCCTCATTCAAGTCACTGACGGGATCAAGGTAACAATCCGAACCTTTCGTGACGGTGGCGCCGAAATTACATATCCGTTATGTAGAAAGGCCCGCAATGGCGGGCCTGTTTTTCAACCCCGAAGTGACTAAACAGCAGCGGGCGATTCCTCGTCCCGACGATGCGCCAGCTGATACAACGCCGGCAGAATCAGCAACGTGAGAATGGTCGAAGACAGAATCCCGCCAATCACCACCGTCGCCAGCGGGCGCTGCACCTCGGCACCGGTGCCGGTCGCCAGGGCCATCGGAATGAAGCCCAGGGACGCCACCAACGCCGTCATCAACACCGGGCGCAATCGCGTCAGCGCACCTTCGTGAATCGCCTCGGCAAGCGAACGCCCCTCCTCCCGCAAGTTGCGAATGAACGCGATCATCACCAGCCCGTTGAGCACTGCCACGCCGGACAGCGCGATAAACCCGACACCCGCCGAGATCGACAGCGGAATATCCCGCAGCCACAACGCCATGACCCCGCCGGTCAGCGCAAACGGAATCCCGGTGAACACCAGCAAGCCGTCCTTGAGGTTGTTGAACATCATGAACAGCAACCCGAACACCAGCAGCAACGCCACCGGCACCACGATCTGCAAGCGCTTGGCCGCTGATTGCAGTTGCTCGAACTGCCCGCCCCAGGTCGTCCAGTAACCCGCCGGCACCTGCACATCACGCTCGATCGCTGCGCCCGCCTCGGCGACAAAAGAACCGATGTCGCGCCCACGCACGTTGGCGCTGACGATCACCAGGCGCTTGCCGTTCTCGCGACTGACTTGATTCGGCCCCAGCACCAGATCGAGGCTGGCAACGTCCTTCAGCGCAATGAAGCCGATCTGACTGGAAGCATCACCACCCGCCGCCGGCACCGGAATCAGCAGCGCCGACAACCCGTCGACGTCCTTGCGCATGGCGTCGGACAAGCGCACCACCATGTCGAATCGACGGTCCCCCTCATACAGAGTGCCGGCCTTCTGTCCACCGACGGCCACCGCAATGGTGTCCTGCACATCGCCGACGTTGAGCCCGTAACGCGCGGCCTTGTCGCGGTCGATATTGATGGTCAGCACCGGCAGACCGCTGGTTTGCTCGACCTTGACCTCGGACGCGCCGTTGACCTTCTGCATCGCGGCGGCAATCTTCGCCGCCGTGGCGTTGAGCACGTCCATGTCATCACCGAACACCTTGACCGCCACGTCGCTACGCACGCCGGAAATCAGTTCGTTGAAGCGCAACTGGATCGGCTGCGACAGTTCATAGTTACTGCCCGGCAGCGTTGCCGCGGCCTGTTGCAGTTCGGCCATCAGGGTTTCGCGAGACTTGCCCGGGTCCGGCCATTGCTCTTTGGGCTTGAGCATCACGTAGCTGTCGGAGATGTTCGGCGGCATCGGGTCGGAGGCGATTTCGGCAGTGCCGGTGCGGGCGAACACGCGCTCAACCTCGGGCACTTTATTCAGGATCAACGTTTCCAGCCGCTGCTGCATGTCCACCGATTGCGTCAGGCTGGTGCCCGGCACGCGCAGCGCCTGCAAGGCAAAATCGCCTTCGCTGAGACTCGGCACAAACTCGCTGCCCATGCGACTGGTGACCACGCCACTGAGCACAATCACAGCCAACGCCGCGCCGACCGCCATCGTCCGATGGGACATGACCCAGTTCAGCGTCGGCCCATAAACGCGACGGGCGCCACGCATCACCACGCCCTCTTCTTCCTTGACCTTGCCGGTCACGAACAGCGCAATCGCCGCCGGCACAAAAGTCACGGACAACAGCATGGCGCCGAGCAACGCGATGACCACGGTGAACGCCATCGGGTGGAACATTTTTCCCTCGACGCCGCTCAGGGCGAAGATCGGCAGGTACACCACCATGATGATCAACTGGCCGAAAATCAGCGGTCGCCGCGCCTCTTTCGCTGCCGCAAACACTTCATGGAAACGCTCGGATCGCGTCAACAGCCGTCCGTGATGCTGCTGCGCATGGGCCAGTCGTCGCAGGGTGTTTTCGACGATCACCACCGCGCCGTCGACGATGATGCCGAAGTCCAGCGCGCCGAGGCTCATCAGGTTGGCGCTGACCTTGTTGCTGAACATGCCGGTGAAGGTGAACAGCATCGACAGCGGAATCACCATCGCCGTGATCAGCGCAGCGCGGATATTGCCGAGAAACAGAAACAGGATCGCGATCACCAGAATCGCGCCCTCGACGAGGTTTTTCTTCACCGTGGCGATGGCTTTGTCGACCAGATGCGTGCGGTCGTACACCGGCACCGCGATCACGCCGGCGGGCAACGACTTGTTGATCTGTTCGAGCTTGGCGGCGACGGCCTGGGAAACCGTGCGGCTGTTTTCACCGATCAACATGAACACCGTGCCGAGCACCACTTCACGTCCATTTTCCGTGGCGGCGCCGCTGCGCAGTTCGCGGCCGATGTCCACGGAGGCGACGTTCTTGATCCGGATCGGCGTGCCGTCGACGTTGGCCATGACGATGTTGGCGATGTCTTCGGTGCTCGCTACCTGGCCCGGTGCGCGAATCAGCAATTGCTCGCCGCTGCGCTCGATGTACCCGGCGCCGACGTTGGCGTTGTTGCGCTCCAGCGCCGTCACCAGATCGGTGAGGGTCAGTTTGTAGGCCGCAAGTTTTTTCGGGTCGGGCGCGATCTGATATTCCTTGGCAAAACCGCCGATGGTGTTGATCTCGGCCACGCCGGGAACGTTGCGCAGTTGCGGCTTGATGATCCAGTCCTGAATCACCCGCAAGTCGGTCGGCGTGTAGGGCGTGCCGTCCTCTTTCAGCGCGCCTTCCTTGGTCTCGACCGTCCATAAGAAGATCTCGCCGAGCCCGGTGGAAATCGGCCCCATCACCGCTTCCACACCCTCGGGCAACTGCTCCTTGGCCGACTGCAACCGCTCGTTGACCAATTGCCGGGCAAAGAACAGATCGGTGCCTTCCTTGAAGATCACCGTGACCTGCGACAACCCCGAACGCGACAGCGAGCGGGTTTGCTCCAGCGCGGGCAGGCCGGCCATCGCGGTCTCAATCGGAAAGGTGATGCGCTGCTCGGTTTCCAGCGGCGAGAACCCGGCCGCGCCGGTGTTGATCTGCACCTGGACGTTGGTGATATCGGGCACGGCGTCGATCGGCAGTTTCTGATAACTGGCGATGCCGAGGCCGGCCATGAGCAGAACGGCGAGCAGCACGATGATGCGCTGCTCGATGGCAAACTGGATCAGGCGTTCGAACATGGGAGTCTTCCGCGATTAATGACTGTGCTCGGCCGAGGCTTTGCCCAGCTCTGATTTGAGGACGAAGCTGCCGGTACTGGCGACTTGCACGCCCGGTTCCAGTCCGGCGATGACTTCCACCTGGCCTGCCGCGCGACTGCCCAGCTCCACTGCTTGCGCCTTGAAGCCGTCGTCGGTGCGCACAAACACCGTGGGTTTGTCCTCGACGGTCTGGATTGCGGTTTCCGGTACGGCGACTTTGGCCTGGCGGCTGTCGGTGGCGACCAGCGCGGTGACAAACAGGCCCGGGCGCCATGAGCCTTGCGGGTTTTCCAGGGTGACGCGCACGGTCGCGGTACGGGTCTGTTCGCCGAGCAGGCTGCCGACGTAAGCCACGGTGCCGCTGACTTCGGCGTTCAACTCCGCCGCGCTGACGGTGACGGGTTTGCCCACTTGCACCTTGTTCAGGTCCTTGGGCGAAACGCCGAACGTGACCCACACCCGCGACAAATCCGAGAGCGTGAACGCTGCCGTGGTTTCATCGACCACCTCGCCCGGCGTCAGGTGTTTTTCCACCACCACGCCATCGAACGGCGCGCGCAGTTCATAGCGATTGCCACCAGTGGCGACCACGCTGCCACTGAGCACGCTGATCTTTTGCCGGGCGTTGCTCACCGCAATCTCGGCTTCTTCCAGAGCCTGGCGCGCCTGGAGAAAATCCTGCTCGGCGGAGATCTTGTCCTGCCACAGTTTCCTCTCGCGCTCGAACGTCGTGCGGGCCAGGGCCAGACGGCGTTGCGCGGCCGCCTGCTCGCTGCGCTGATCGGAGATCTGCTGACTGGCGATCACGGCCAGCAACTGGCCTTTCTTCACCGACTGTCCGAGGTTGACCGACACCGACTCGACCACGCCCGGCACACGCGGCACCACATGTGCGGTGCGGTCTTCGTCGAAGCGCACTTCGCCGGGGAACGACAGACCGAGGCTGAAACTCTGCGCCTGGGCGGCGGCCAGTTGAATCCCCGCCGCCGCGATCTGCTCGGCCGTCAGTTCGATGTGCCCTTCTTCGTCGTGCCCGCCGTCAGCGGCGACGCCTTCTTCGGCATGGTCGGCGTGCTCCGCCGCTTCATCGGCATGCGCATCGACAGACGCATTGCCGCTCCACACCGCGCCGAGGCCAATGCCCAGCGCCAAGGTCGCCGCAGCGACCACGATCAGTTTTTTATCCATGGAAACTCCTCTGCGCCAAACCATCGCGCAGTCATCAGAACGTTGAAATTCAAGGGTTGGCGCTGAGGTCGCCGAAGATGCGTTCGATGCGGACCCGGGCGTCGGTCGCCTCGCTCACCGCCTGGATGTATTGGCTGCGAGCGGCGATCAATGTGCGCTGAGCATCGAGCACGTCGAGGAAGCCGAACTTGCCCATTTCGAAACCGCGGGTGGCGCTGTCCACCGCACTTTGCGCGGCGGGCAGGATGGTCCGGTCGAACGCCTGGATTTCGCCGTTGGCGGTCTGCCATTGCGCCAGCGTGGTCTGGATTTCCGTGCGCAAGCGCAGTTCGGTGGCGTTGCGCAGGTCCCGCGCCTGATCGGTACGCCGCGCCGCCGCCAGCACGTTGCCCTGATTGCGGTTGAACAGCGGAATCGGCATCGACAGCCCGACCACGTTGACCCGCTCGCGCTCGGTTTCGCTGTACTGGCTGCCGATGCTGACGGTGAGGTCGGGAATCCGCTGGGACTTTTCCAGCCCCAGCGACGCTTCCCGCTGGTCGATCTGCAACCTGGCCAGCCGCAGCTCCGCTGTTTCGTTCAGACGCTCAAGCAAACGGGTGGACGGCGGTACGCTGGACAGACTTTGAGTTGCGGTCTGCACCGTGGTCGACGTCGGCAACGGTGCGCCCATGACCTGGGCCAATTGCTGGTACGCATTGGCCTGATCACGCTCGGCGCGGCTCAATTCCAGGCGCACTTCCGAAAGCTGCACTTGCGCCCGCGTGCCTTCCACCGGCGACGACTTGCCCGCCTCGATCCGCCCCTGCGCCACACGCAAACCGTGCTCGGCGAGTCGCAGCGACTGCCGGGCCAGTTGCAAACGTTGCTGCGCGGTCTGCGCGCCGTTGAACGCTTGAAGCACGTCGGCGCGCAGCGCGTTGCGCTTGCGCTCCAGTTCGATGCCGGCGGCATCCTGCGCACGACTCGCCACATCAATCCGCGCACCACGCTTGCCGCCCAGCTCGATCGGCTGGCTGAGCATCACCGTGGTGGTGCGTGATTCACGCCGGGTGTCTTCGGCCTCCCACGACACCTCGGGGTTGGGGATCAGCCCGGCCTGCTTGCGGTCACCGTCGGCAATGCCGATTTCCCACTGCGCGGCGGCCAGCTCCGGGTTGCTGGCGAAGGCGGTTTGCAACGCCTGATCCAGCGTCAAAGTCGATGCGCTGGCAAGGCTGGTACAAGCCAGCAACAACAGGCCGCTGGCGGTTTTTTTCAGGCGTGATCGCGCCGTCAGTTCAATTAAACCGGGCAATGGAAGGCTTCCTTCAATCAAAAATCGTTGATGGCGCCACGGTAGGGTTTTGAACTTATCGACAAGGTGACGTGAACATTACAAATCCGTTATCCACGGTTTATCGAAGTTGTTTTGCTCTAGGATTCGAAGTTCGAATGAGCTTGTTGCAATAGATAGAAACAAATGCACATTAGTTATCCGCCGAACAGCACTTGCCGAAATGAAAGTCGTGAAAAATGCGCCATTCCACTGCGACAGGCTGTCGCGAATGGCCGATTTAAAGGGCTCAGGCGTTGACTCTGTAGCCACTACAGCCTTTACCGTGCACGCCACTCAGTTACAAATTCGGTCAGGAAGCCCCTACAAAAAACTGCAACTTCCAGACTCACTTAGTTAAATACCCATTCATTAAAAGTGGTGAAACATCATGCGAATCCTTGTCGTCGAGGACGAGCTTAAAGCTGCCGAATACTTGCATCAGGGCCTGACCGAAAGTGGTTATATCGTTGATCACGCGGTCAATGGCGCGGATGGTTTGCACCTGGCGCAACAACAGGTTTATGACCTGATCATCCTCGATGTGAACCTGCCGGAACTCGACGGCTGGAGCGTGCTGGAACAACTGCGTCGCACTCACTCCACCCGGGTGATGATGCTCACCGCACGCGGGCGGCTGGCGGACAAGATCCGGGGTCTGGATCTGGGCGCCGATGATTATCTGGTCAAGCCGTTCGAGTTTCCGGAATTGCTGGCGCGGGTGCGTACGTTGATGCGGCGCAGTGAAAACATCCCGGTGCCACAGGTGCTCAAGGTCGCCGATCTGGAACTTGATCCGGGCCGTCACCGGGCCTTTCGCGGCACCCAGCGCATCGACCTGACCACCAAGGAGTTCGCCCTGCTGCACCTGCTGATGCGCCAGTCCGGCGAAGTGCTGACCCGCACCCAGATCATCTCGCTGGTGTGGGACATGAATTTCGACTGCGACACCAACGTGGTCGAAGTTTCGATCCGTCGCTTGCGGGCGAAGATCGACGACCCGTTCGACAGCAAACTGATCCACACCCTGCGCGGCGTCGGCTATGTGCTGGAGGCGCGGGAATGAAGCCGGCAAGCCTGTCGCTGCGGCTGGGTCTGACGGTCAGCATTCTCGGCGCGCTGCTGGTGGTGTTCCTGGCGATCCTCGCGTATTTCGCCCTGACCCACGAGCTGAACGCGCTATCGCGCGACAGCCTGGAAAAGAAGCTGGAACAGGTCGAGCACAGCCTGACGCTGTACTTCGACACCGGCGAGATCAGCGCCAAACCGCACATTCTGCTCGATCAGGTCATGGGGCACGACAACCTGACGCTGACCATTTATGACCTGAACAACCTGCGCACTCCGCTGCTCAAATCCGGCTCGGGCCTGACCGATCCACGGGTTGAACTGAAGGCAGTACGGGCGACGACCGATCAGTTGACCCACACCGACAGCGCCGATGCCGAAGGTGCGAAGTTTCTCACCGTCTCCAAGCTGATTCGCCTCAAGGACGGCAGCAACGTACCGGTGCTGCTGTCGATGGATAACGCCCACGATCAGGCCTTGCTCAGTGCTTATTTGCGCTCGACGTTGATGGCTTTACCGTTGCTGCTGGTATTTATCGGCCTGACCGCTTGGGGCGCCGTGCAGCGAGGGCTGGCACCGTTGCGCGAGTTTCGCAAAGTGGCGGCGCGAGTGACGACGCAGGATCTCGATCACCGGTTGTCGGTGCTGAACATGCCCCAGGAACTCAGCGAACTGGCGCAGGGCATCAACGTCATGCTCGATCGACTGGACAGCGGCGTGCAGCAGTTGTCGCAGTTCTCCGATGACCTGGCCCACGAACTGCGCACGCCGATCAACAACCTGATGGGCAAGGCCCAGGTGACGCTGTCGCGCGAGCGCTCGGTCGAGGAATACACCAACGTTCTGGTGTCCTGCACTGAAGAGCTGGAGCGGGTCGCGCGGATTGTCTCGGACATGCTGTTCCTGGCCCAGGCCCGCCAGCCTGCGGCGCACGCCTCGTTCGAACCGATTGCGCTGGAGCAAGAGGCGTCCAGGGTGGTGGATCTGTTTTCCCTGACGGCACAGGACAAACAGATCGATCTGAAGATCATCGGCAGCGCGCAGGTGTCGGGGGACCGGCTGATGATTCAGCGAGCGATTTCCAATCTGCTGTCCAATGCCCTGCGCCACTGCCCGTCCGGCAAGACCGTTTCGCTGTTCATCGAACAGGCGCCGAACGAGGTGTCATTGCGGGTGAGCAATCCCGGTGCGGGCATCGAAGCGCAGCACCTGCCGTATCTGTTCGACCGTTTTTACCGGGTCGACAGCAGCCGCACCCGGTCACAGGGCAGTACCGGTCTGGGACTGGCCATCGTGCACTCGATCATGACCTTGCATCAAGGCTCTGCGCAGGTTCAAAGCCGACCGGGGGCGATGACGATATTCAGTCTGGTGTTTCCCGTGACGCACCCGGAACGGCACTGAACCTTCAAGCCGATTTGTGCGGTGTTTTCTCAAACCTCATGGGAAAAATCGCCGCACAAGTGCTGCATCCATCCCCGTAAATCCTTCAGCACGAATTTGCGTCGTCCCTGCGCTGAAATGTCTGACAGCGGCAGAAGACAGAACGCCTCAAACCGCTGATTCCTTTCGCGTGGCTCGCCCGTTGCAACGCAGTGCGGCCCCTCAGAAACACGTCCTCGCGGCGTCAATTCACGCTTTATCAGTACGTATTTCGATACCGCTGAAAGCCGCGACTGGAAACGTCCGGACATTTTTGACCCCGCCGTCACCGCCCTTTTAGATTCGGCTCGTGCTTGCCACAGCACTCCCAAACGACAACCAAGGAGCAACATCATGGGCTACATGGGCAGCTGGAATGCCAACCAGATCGATGAACTTGAAGAGCAGGAAGCACCCTCGGCAGAGCAGATCGAAGCCCTGCAACTGACCGAAGAAGAACGGGCGGAACTCAACGCCGAGTGACAGACCCCGCGGGGGCCTTGCGCCCTCGCGGGCTTTGCGGGAAGGGAATCATGGACAAGACAACGTTGGTCGAGCGAGAGCTCACGGCCGATCAGGCAGAACGGCGTATTCATACCGAAATTTCACGCCTGGGGCTCACACCGCACACCCGCACCCTAGGCAGCAAAGTGGTTGCCGTCCAGGCGAGTCTTCAGGGCAGCGACAACCGCCATGCCCGCGGCTTTGGCAAGGGCTATGCAGATCAGGCGCACCTGGGCGCGCTTTATGAAGCGCTCGAGCACTATTGGACGGATAAGCTCTGCACCTGCGATGTTCACGAAGAGACTGAACGCTATTTCAAAGACACGCCGATGTTTGCCGATGACTCGCTTCTGCAAAGGCTCACGTGCCAGCAGAACGTGCGCATCAGTTGCCGGACCTATGTCTGTCCGCCGTGGCATGACCGGTTTTCCTATCCGGTGGCGCTGACTTCGCCGAACGGCTCACGTTTGCCCTCGTCACAGGGCATGGCGGACTGCCGCGCCGTACAGCGCTACGCCAGCAACAGCGGCACCGCGATTGGCGCCACTTACAACGAAGCGCTGCTGCACGCCGCCAACGAGTGCATCGAGCGCGACGCCGTATCGTTGTTTCTGCTCAACCATTTCTACTATCAGAACCATCCGCCACTGCGCCGGGTGGCACGTCTCACGGAAAAGGACGAACTCGGTCGTCTATGGACCGATGCCGAACAGGAAATCGACGGCGAAATCGTGCTGGTGGATATCAGTACCGAGTTCAAGGTGCGGACCTTTCTGGCCTTCACCACGAAGCCGGGCTCTAACCCACAGGTATTTGGCAGCGGCAGCTCTCTCGACCCGCGGCATGCTGCGTGGCGGGCGCTCACTGAACTGGTGCAGTTGCAACTGAGTGCCACCGAACCTGAGTACCGCCAGACACTGGCCAATGCGCTGCGCAACCTGCGGCCCTTCCCGCGCCTGCTGCGCTGTGCGCAGTTCGATCCGCAGACGCTGCTGCATCGCTGCGTTCAACACGAGGTGAAACTGCCGGATTCCGCTAAAGACCTGTCGGTGGACAATCAACTGCACTTGCTGATTCAAGACCTGCGGATTCATGGCCGTACGCTGGGTGCCGCCGTCCTGCAGCGAGCCGAGCTCGGCACGACCCTGCTCAACGTGGTGATCCCCGGACTGGAACGCTTCTTCGTGGTCTCCAGCGGTAACGTGGTCGTCCCGCAAGCCCGGGGCCGTACGCTGGAGAGGCCCGCCCCATGAACCGACCCGATCGCAACCGGGAGCTGACACTGGCCCGATCCATGCGCCTTTACCTCAACGAGAACGGCGCTGTTGGCCACTACTTCGAACCGCGAGGCAGCGGACTGCATCACATTTTTTTTCTGCGGGTGAACGATGAACTCTGGGTTGGCCGCAAGCTCCTGCAACGTGACCGGCATTTCCGATGGCAGACCGGCAGCGCGCTCAAACCCGGCATGTTGTTTGGCCCGCATCTGCATTCATTGTGGGGTGATGACGGGTTGTCGATCGGCTATCGGACCGCTTCCCCCGCAGACAAAGCGCAGTTCTTCGAGCACGCCTTGCATCAGGCTGACAGCGAGATCCTGTTTCCCTTTCCACTGCTGGATGAGACAGGCAGGGAAGCGGTCTGTCCGGCAGACTTCTGGCAATGCAACGCATCACTGGCCGAACAGCTGAACACTGACGAGCAGCACTTGCGCGAATACTGCGCCGGGCTGCTCCAGGCCATCACTGAAAAAGGCGCGCTGATTTACGACCCGGCCTGTTCGACCGGCGCGTTCATTGCCCACCTCGCCCGCGCCCTGCCCGACTGTCTGTGCCTGGGCAGTGATCGTTCGGCCTCGATGATCGAACACGCCAAGCGCTGGCACAGCGGGACATCCGTCGAGTTCGATGTGCTGGAGGCGAGTGAAGCTTTCGATTCCGGGATTCGCTGCGATGTCTTGATCCTGCGTTTCCTCAACGCCGAAGTCTTGACCCGTCGTGAGGCCCAAACCGCATTCGAGTCACTGATCCGCTGCATCAAGCCCGGCGGTACGATCCTCGTCTTCGGTCACACCCCGGTGCTGATTCCGGTCACCTGGCTTGCCTCCATCCACCACCTGAAACTTGAATCCAGTGTCGCGGCGCGGCCGGGGCAGGTCGAGCTGTTCCAGTTCTATCGTCTGACGGTTTCGGCGCCATGAGTTTTTCCCTGCACAGCCGAGGTTATTACCCGACCGGCGACGGCCATCAACTCTATTGGGAACGACATGGTGCTCCGGGACACGAACCCGTGTTTTTCCTCCATGGCGGCCCTGGCGGACGAATCAGTCGTCACCATCTGCAATTTTTCGACCCGGGCCGGTTCGACATCATCCTGTTCGACCAACGGGGTTGCGGGCGCTCGACGCCTTACGGCGAGCTGCGGGACAACACTACCGGGCTGTGTGTCGAAGACATCGATGCCCTGCGCCAGCATTTCGGCTTCGAAAAAATCAGTGTGCTGGGCGTGTCATGGGGCAGCTGGCTGGCAGTTCAGTACCAACAGCGCTACCCGCAGCACGTGCTGAAAAGCACACTGGTTTCGGTGTTCGTGCCGTTTGCCGCCAACGTCCGGGCATACGATCAGGCGCTCAATGACGGGTTGGCGCAGTCACCTCAAATGTCGCCCGGCCAACAGGCCAGGGACATCTACCGGATCCTCGGCGAAGGCTGTCCATCGCAGCAGCACCGCGCCGCCATCGAATGGTTGAACGCTGTTCTACGTCGCACAGGACAGACCATTTGCCCCGACACCCTGGAGCGTTTCGTCGATCAGGAAGCGGTGCTCGCGATCCGCCTCGAACTGCAATACCACCTGCAAAACTATTTCTTCACACCAAAGGACGAATACCTGACCCTCGACGACAACACCCTGCTGATCCAGGGCATCCGCGACACCCATGGCATGGCCAGCGTGCGCTGGCTCAGGCAACGCATGAACATCCACTGCCGGCTGCTGCATGCCGGGCACAACGCCTTTGAAAATGCGATCCTCAAAGCAGTGCGTCAGGCGGTGAAACGTGAAATCGAAGGCTAAAAAAAACGGCACCCGAAGGTGCCGTTCCGTCCCACAAAAAACCTTATTTGCGTGCCGCCTCCCACGACTTGAGCAGTTCGTTGTAGCTAACGGTTTCGCCTTTCGGCTTCTCGTTGGCCAGTTTCGGTTTTGGTGCGCCCGGCTGGTCGAACCAGTATTGCGCGTCGCGCTCGGGGTTCATTTTCGGTGCGCACACCGCTTGGGCCTTGGAGCGTTCCAGACGGGTCATGATCGCGTCCTGATCCTTGGCCAGACCGTCGAGGGCCTGTTGCGGGGTCTTCTCGCCGCTGGCGGCCTCGGCGATGTGGCTCCACCACAGCTGTGCCAAGCGTGGATAATCCGGCACGTTGGTGCCGGTCGGGGTCCACTGCACACGGGCCGGGCTGCGGTAGAACTCGACCAGACCACCGAGTTTCGGCGCCAGGTCGGTCATCGCTTGCGAGTTGATGTCCGATTCACGAATCGGCGTCAGGCCGACGATGGTTTTCTTCAACGAAACGGTTTTCGAGGTCACGAACTGCGCGTACAGCCAGGCCGCGAGTTTCTGTTTCTCAGGCGTGGATTTCATGAAGGTCCACGAGCCCACGTCCTGATAACCGAGTTTCATCCCCTCTTCCCAATACGGTCCGCGTGGCGACGGCGCCATGCGCCATTTCGGCGTGCCGTCGGCGTTGACCACCGGCAGGCCCGGTTTGGTCATGTCGGCGGTGAAGGCCGTGTACCAGAAGATCTGCTGGGCGATGTTGCCCTGGGACGGCACCGGGCCGGACTCGGAGAAGGTCATGCCCGCCGCTTCCGGTGGCGCGTACTTCTTCAGCCAGTCGACATATTTGGTGGTGGCGAACACCGCCGCCGGGCCGTTGGTGTCGCCGCCGCGGGTCACGCTGGAGCCGACCGGGTGGCAATCCTCGACGCGAATCCCCCACTCGTCCACCGGCAAGCCGTTGGGAATGCCCTTGTCGCCGCCACCGGCCATGGAGAACCAGGCATCAGTGAAGCGCCAGCCCAGGGACGGGTCTTTCTTGCCGTAGTCCATGTGCCCGTAGATGCGTTTGCCGTCGATTTCCTTGACGTCTTCGCTGAAGAACTTGGCAATGTCTTCATAGGCCGACCAGTTCACCGGTACGCCCAGTTCATAGCCGTACTTTTCCTTGAACTTGGCTTTCAGGTCGGCGCGTTCGAACCAGTCGGCGCGAAACCAGTACAGGTTGGCGAACTGCTGGTCGGGCAATTGATAGATCTTGCCGTCCGGCGCGGTGGTAAAGGAGATGCCGATGAAATCCTTGATGTCGAGGGTCGGCGAAGTGAAGTTCTTGCCTTCGTTGGCCATCAGGTCGGTGATCGATTCGGTCTTGCCGTAGCGAAAGTGCGTACCGATCAGGTCCGAGTCATTGACCCAGCCGTCGTAGATGTTCTTGTCCGACTGCATCACCGTCTGCATTTTTTCCACGACGTCGCCTTCCTGCAGCAGGTCGTGGGTCAGCTTGATCCCGGTGATTTCGCTGAAGGCCTTGGCCAGCACCTTGGATTCATATTCGTGGGTGGTCAGGGTTTCCGAGACGACCTTGATGTCCATCCCGCGAAACGGCTCGGCCGCCTTGATGAACCACTTCAGTTCTTCGAGCTGCTGATCTGCCGTCAGGGTCGACGGTTTGAACTCGCTGCCGATCCATTTTTTTGCGGCATCTTCGTAGGCGTCGGCCCAGGCGGACGCGCTCAAACCGCTGAGTGCCAGCATGGCTGCCAATGAAATGCTATGTCGCAGCTTATTTTTCTTATCGAACATAGAGACCTCCTGTTAGGTTTTCGGAGCACGATTGCCGAGCGATTCGACTAGCCCCAACGCATCACAGCCAACAGCCACACCAGGGACAACGCGGACGCTACCCAGATGCTCCAGTCGGTCACGCCGATTACCAGCAGATGCAGGTAGGCGCTGCCGAGAAGACCGATGAACAAGCGATCGCCACGGGTGGTGGCAATCGGCAGAAACCCTCGCCGCAAGATGCTCGGCGAGCGCAGTTCCCAGGTGGTCATGCCCACCAGGATCAACCCGATCACGATGAAAAACGCCGCCGTCGGGACGGTCCAGCTCATCCATTCCATCATCAGTTCCTCAGACCCGGCCCAGGGCAAAGCCCTTGGCCACGTGGTTGCGAACGAACCAGATCACCAGCATGCCGGGGAGAATAGTCAACACCCCCGCCGCCGCCAGTACGCCCCAGTCAATGCCGGACGCCGACACCGTGCGCGTCATCACCGCCGCGATCGGTTTGGCGTTCACCGAAGTCAGCGTGCGCGCCAGCAGCAGTTCGACCCAGGAAAACATAAAGCAGAAAAACGCCGTCACACCGATGCCGGAGCCGATCAGCGGTATGAAGATCTTCACGAAGAACTTGGGAAAACTGTAGCCGTCGATGTAGGCGGTTTCGTCGATTTCCTTCGGCACCCCGGACATGAAACCTTCGAGGATCCACACCGCCAGCGGCACGTTGAACAGGCAGTGCGCCAGCGCCACGGCGATATGGGTGTCGAACAGGCCGATCGACGAATACAGCTGGAAGAACGGCAGCAGGAATACCGCTGGCGGCGCCATGCGGTTGGTCAGCAGCCAGAAGAACAGGTGCTTGTCGCCAAGAAAGCGGTAGCGCGAAAACGCGTAGGCCGCCGGCAGTGCCACGCTCAGGGAAATCACCGTGTTCAGACTGACGTAATACAGCGAGTTGATATAGCCGGTGTACCAGCTCGGGTCGGTGAAGATCACCTTGTAGTTCGCCAGCGTGAAATCCTGTGGGAAAAGGGTCAGCCCGCCGAGGATTTCGGTGTTGCTCTTGAACGACATGTTCAGCAGCCAGTAGATCGGCACCAGCAGGAACAGGATGTAGAGCAGCAGGGGAATCAGCTTTCTTTTGCTCATGGCCGGGCCTCAGCGGTTGGCATCGTTGTGGGTCATGGCGGTGTAGAACAGCCAGGACACCAGCAGGATGATCAGGAAGTACACCAGCGAGAATGCCGCCGCCGGCCCCAGGTCGAATTGGCCTACGGCCATCTGGGTCAGGGTCTGACTCAGGAAGGTCGTCGAGTTACCCGGCCCGCCGCCGGTGAGCACGAACGGCTCGGTGTAGATCATGAAGCTGTCCATGAAGCGCAGCATCACCGCGATCAGCAGCACGCTCTTCAACTTGGGCAACTGAATATGGCGGAACACGGCCCAGGCCGAGGCCCGGTCGATGCGCGCGGCCTGGTAATACACATCGGGAATCGCCCGCAGGCCGGAGAAACACAGCAGCGCCACCAGCGAAGTCCAGTGCCAGACGTCCATCACCAGCACGGTGACCCAGGCGTCCATGGTATTGGCCGCGTAGTTGTAGCTGATGCCCATGGCGTTGAGGCTCGAACCCAATAGGCCGATGTCGGCACGGCCGAAAATCTGCCAGATGGTGCCGACCACGTTCCATGGAATCAGCAGCGGGATCGCCAGCACGATCAGCACCACCGACGACCAGCGGCCCTTGGTCGGCATGGTCAGCGCAATGGCGATGCCGAGGGGGATTTCGATCAGCAGCACACAGGCCGAGTAGATGAACTGGCGCAGCAACGAGTCGTGCAGACGCGGATCGAGCAGCACCTGCTTGTACCAGTCTGCACCGACGAAGTAGCGGCTGGACTGGTCGAAGATGTCCTGCACCGAATAGTTGACCACAGTCATCATCGGGATCACCGCACTGAAGGCCACCAGCAGGAACACCGGCAACACCAGCCACCAGGCCTTGTTGTTCTGCACCTTGTTCATGGCTGTACCTCGCTGTCGGTGGCATCCAGCAGAAATTCGTCGGCATAGACCATCAGCCACTGCGCCGGAAAACTGATGTAGGCCGTGCCCTGCGGCACCGGTTTGTCCTCGGCAAGACGCACTTTCAGCGGTGCGCCGTCCAGATCCAGGGTCATGATCTTGTAGGTGCCGAGGTCCTCGACGTGTACGACCCGTGCCTGCATCGCATCATCAAACGGCTCGTCCCACACATGGATGAACTCGGGACGGATGCCGACCTTCAGATTTTTCCACTGGCCGTGTTCGATATGGCGCTGCAAGCCGTCCGACAGCGGCAGATGGGTCGAGTTGAAACCGACCCCGCCCGGTTGCGGTTGCACTTCGATCAGGTTCATCCCCGGGCTGCCGATGAAGTAGCCGACAAAGGTGTGGCTCGGCCGCTCGAACAATTCCCGTGGCGTGCCGAACTGGACGATCTGGCCGCCGTACATCACCGCGATCTTGTCGGCGAAGGTAGAGGCCTCCAGCTGATCGTGAGTGACGTAGACCATGGTGATGTTGAACTGCTCGTGGATCTGCTTGAGCTTGCGCCGCAGTTTCCATTTCAGGTGCGGGTCGATCACCGTCAGCGGCTCGTCGAACAGGATCGCCGAGACGTCATCGCGCACCAGGCCACGGCCCATGGAGACTTTCTGTTTTTCGTCGGCGGTGAGGTTGCGCGCCTTTTTGCTCAGCAGGTTTTGCAGGTCGAGGACTTCGGCGATTTCCTGCACCTTGCTGTGCACTTTCGCCTCGGCCAGGCCCTGATTTCTCAAAGGAAAGGCCAGGTTGTCGAACACGGTCATGGTGTCGTACACCACCGGGAACTGGAACACCTGCGCGATGTTGCGCTTCTCCGGGGTCAGGTCGTTGACCGCTTTGCCGTCAAACAGCACATGGCCCTGGGAAGGACTGAGCAGGCCGGAAATGATGTTGAGCAAGGTCGACTTGCCGCAGCCCGACGGACCGAGCAAGGCATAGGCGCCGCCCTGCTCCCAGATGTGGTCCATCTCGCGGATCGCGTAATCCTCGGGCCCGCTCGGGGTTTTGCTGTAGCTGTGGGCGAGGTGCTGCAAACGGATTTCGGCCATCAGGCAACCCTCGCGACACGCCGGCCCGGTGCCTGCACCAGACGGCCCTGCGCATCGAACACAAACAGTTTATGGGTCGGGATATAGATGCGGATCGGCGCATCGACGTCGTATTCGTGAACCCCCGGCAGATGCAGCACCAGCAGGAAATGCTCGTTGCGCACGTGGAGGAAGGTTTCCGAACCGCTGATCTCGGCCACCTCGACGGTCACCGCCAGTTCCAGGTCGTCGTCGTTGCTCGGCACCAGCGAGATGTGGCTCGGGCGCACGCCAAAACGGAACTCGCCCTCGCCCACCGGTCGCAGATCGACGTTCAACGGAAAGTGCACGAAGTTGGCGAAACTCACTTCGTTGCCGGCGATGCGCCCCGGCATCAGGTTGATCGGCGGCTCGGAGAACAATTCGGCGGCCAGCACCGTTTGCGGCTGGTGATAGACCTCGGTCGACGGGCCACTCTGGATCACCCGGCCCTCGTGCAGAATGGTCGTAGTGCCGCCCAGCGCCAGCGCTTCGTTGGGTTCGGTGGTGGCGTAGATGGCGATGGTGTGGCGCGCCTTGAACAGCTCGCGCATTTCCTGGCGCAGTTCTTCGCGCAGTTTGTAGTCGAGGTTGACCAGCGGCTCGTCGAACAGAATCAGCTCGGCATCCTTGACCAGCGCCCGCGCCATCGCGGTGCGCTGCTGCTGGCCGCCGGACAGTTCCAGCGGATAGCGCTTCAGGAATTTCTCGATGCGCAGCATCTTCGCGGTTTCCTGCACCTTGCTCTGGATCTGCTCGTTGGAGATCCCGGCCTGGCGCAGCGGCGAGGCGATGTTCTCGAACACCGTCATGGTCGGATAATTGATGAACTGCTGATAGACCATCGACACGTTGCGCAGACGCACCGGGCGCTGGGTGACGTCGACGCCGTTCATCAGGATGCGGCCGCTGTCGGGCTTGTCCAGACCGGCCATCAGGCGCATCAGACTGGTCTTGCCGGACAGCGTGCGCCCGAGCAGAACGTTGAAGGATCCAGGTTCGAATTTCAGGCTCGCATCGTCGATCCAGGTCTGGCCCTCGACGGTGCGGCTGACGTGCTCCAGGGTGAGTGACATGGCTCGGCCTTTATATTATTGGAGTCAAGCGACCTGTGCTGTAGAGCGACATTCGTGCCAGAAACGCCAAGCCTTTGATTTACCGTCGAATTCGCTGCAAGCCACGTAAACCGTGGTTCGTAGCTGAACACAAATGAACAGTTACGAATGAACAATTGAACAGTCGGGCGATTGACAATGAACAATCGTGAACAACACTCTATGGATGCTTTTTGGCACGGATCCTGTGAGAGCGAGCTTGCTCACTCCCAAAGAGATCTCAATAACAATAATAAAAATGCTGTATTCAGAGGCTGACTGCCATGGCCGCACCTGCCCCGCCGATTTCCCACGATGCGATCGTCCAGGACTCCTGGTCCCGTTGCCGCGCCTTCGGTCTCAATCATCAAAGCGCCCCGGCTTTCGATCAGTTGCCCGCCGCCGGCATCGCGCAGTTGCTCGACCGCCATCATTCGCTGGTACAGACCACTCACCAGGAAGTGCTGCCGTATTACGAGAACATCCTGAGCAACTCCAACTGCCTGATCATGCTGGCCGACAATCAGGGCCAGGTGCTGACGTCCTGGGGTACACAGCGCTTCATCGAGCCGAACCTGGCGCGCGGTTTTCAGGCCGGCGCCAGTTGGGTCGAGCGCGCCAGCGGCACCAACGCCATCGGCACGGCGCTGGCCTGCGAGCAGGCGGTGCACATTGAACACGATGAACACTTTCTCAAGGCCAATCGCTTCATGACCGGTTCCGCCGCGCCGATTTTCGATGCCGAGCGCAAGGTCATCGCCGTGCTCGATGTGTCCAGCGACAGCTATCTGCCACCGTCGCACACCCTCGGCATGGTCAAGATGATGAGCCAGACCGTGGAAAACCGGCTGATCCTCAACCTGTTCCATGGCCAGCACTTTCAACTGACCTTCAACACCGGGTTGAACAACCTCGACAGCCAGTGGGCCGGGCTGCTGATCTTTGATGAAAGCGGTCAGGTGTTGTCGGCCAACCGTCGGGCCGACAATCTGCTGGGGGTGCGGTTGTCGCGGGTCAGCGTTGAAAGCCTGTTCAAGGTGTCGTTGCTGGAGTTGATCAATCAGCCGGATGGCTTGCCGTTTGCCTTGCAGACTTCCGGGCGCAATCGTTTCCAGTGTTTGCTGAAGCGACCTAAACAGGCGCCGGTTCAGGCGCGGGTCTTTACTGAAGCCAGAACCGCTGAACCGAAAGTCACCGTACCGACGGCCATCAGCCTGAGTACTCTGCACTTCGGCGACAGTCGCGTGGAGAAAGCCGTGCGCCAGGCCGAACGCCTGCTGGAAAAGGACATTCCGCTGCTGATTCACGGGGAAACCGGGGTCGGCAAGGAAGTCTTCGTCAAGGCCCTGCACCAGGCCAGCTCCCGCAGCAAACAGGCGTTCATTGCCGTCAACTGCGCGGCGATCCCCGCCGAACTGGTGGAATCGGAGCTGTTCGGCTACGAGAAAGGCGCATTCACCGGCGCCAACCAGAAAGGCAGCATCGGCCTGATCCGCAAGGCCGACAAAGGCACGCTGTTCCTCGATGAAATCGGCGACATGCCACTGCCGACCCAGGCCCGCCTGTTGCGGGTGTTGCAGGAACGCTGCGTGCAACCGGTGGGCAGCAGCGAGCTGTTTCCGGTGGATCTGCGGATCATCTCAGCCACCAACCGCTCGCTCAGGGAACAGGTGCAACTGGGGCGTTTTCGCGAAGACTTGTACTACCGCATTGGCGGTTTGACCCTGGAATTGCCACCGCTACGCGAGCGCAGCGACAAGCAGGCGCTGTTCAAACGGCTGTGGGAACAACATCGCGAGCCGTCGCAGTGGGCGGGATTGAGTCGTGAGGTGCTGGAGCTGTTCGAGCGGCACCCGTGGCCGGGCAATCTGCGTCAGGTCAGCAGCGTGATGCAGGTGGCACTGGCGATGGCCGAGGAACAACCGATTCGACCCGAGCATTTGCCGGACGACTTTTTTGTCGATCTGGAGATGGAGCCAGTAGAGGTGGCCGAGCCGTTGGGCATCGATCTGAACGATGCCGAGGCGTTGAATCGGGAGTTGCAGCTGGCCGGGGGCAATATTTCCCATCTGGCGCGACGGTTGGGGGTGAGCCGCAATACGCTGTACAAACGATTGCGGCAGCTTGAGAGCTGAGCGCCTTCATAGCGGATCAGACCGAAACGGCTGGCTCAACAGGCGCAGCCGATGCGGCCGCCAACGTACGCAGGCCCATCAACACCACAACCATCATCATCAGACCTGCGGCTATCGCAACGCCGAACCCTGCCCGTGCGCCCCAGGCATCAATCACCAGCCCCGCCAGCATGCCGCCGAGCGCCACGCCGATGCTGATCCCGGTGGTCATCCACGTCAGCCCTTCGGTCATCCTCGCCGCCGGGATAATGATCGTCCCCAGCTTCATCACCACCACCATGGTCGGCGCGAACGAGATGCCGGCGATAAACAGCATCGCGGTAAGGACATAAACGTCCGGTGAGAAAACCGGCAATACGCCGGTGACTGCCGTGACCAGGATCCCGATAAAGAACTGTTTTTCAATCGCCAGCGAAACCCGCAGCGCGCCGAAGGTCAGACCCGCCACCAGCGAGCCGAATGCATAGGCGGCAAGAATGAAGGTGGCAGCCGATGGCCAGCCTTGCGCATTGGCGAAGGCCACAACGGCAACATCGATCGCTCCGCCAATAACCCCCATCGCCAGCAACGCCAGGACAATGGTGCGAACGCCGGGAATCAGCAGGGTCGAACCGCTGTTTTTCCGGTTGCCCGCCACCACTTTCGGCTCGGTCTGACGCTGCATGAGAAACGCCGTCACGCCGACGGCCAGCAGCCCCACCGCCACCAGCGGCCCGGCTTCTGCGAAGAAACTCACACTCAAACCGATCGCCAGTGGCGGGCCGATGATGTAAGCCAGTTCAGTGAGGACCGTGTCCAGCGAGAACGCGGTGTGCAGTTGCGGCTTGCCACGAAACAGCTGCGTCCAGCGTGCGCGGATCATGGACGGCATGCTCGGCATCGTCCCCGCCAGAGCCGCCAGCACAAAAAACAACGCGGCCGGAGCCCTCAGGTGCACGGCAACAATCAGCGCCAGCAGCATGACGATACTGAAGGCCGTGACGACGGGCAGCACGCGACTCTGGCCACGCCGATCAACCTGTTTCGAGATGCGCGGGCCGAGCAGCGCGTTGGTCAGGGTAAACGTACCGGCGACTGCACCGGCCAGCCAGTAAACGCCGGTCTGCTGCACCAGCATGGTGATGATGCCGATGCCGATCATTGCCTGGGGCAGTCGGGCGATGGAGCTCGCGAGGATCAGCCCGGTGGCGCCGGGTGTCGATACCAGTTCGCGATAGTGATTAGCCATGATTCCTCCCTTCCGGATTCGCCGCTGATGAGCATCCTGCCGCGTGCGCTATCAAGACCTATGCGAATACCAAAAGCAATCGCACATTGTCTGGATCGTTCCCACGTCGAGGCGTCGAACCGTCTGCGTGGGAATGCCTCAATGGACGCTCCGCGTCCGCTTCGGCATGGGACGCGGAGCGTCCCGGGCTGCATTCCCACGCGGAGCGTGGGAACGATCAACGATCAATCGGACAGAAAAACAAAAACCCGCACAAGGCGGGTTTTGTTTGTAGCAAGCGCAGCGATCAGTCAGCCAGACGCCAGGTCGTGCCGCCCTTGCCGTCTTCCAGCACCACGCCCATGGCGGTGAGCTGGTCGCGGATGCGGTCGGATTCGGCCCAGTCCTTGCCGGCACGTGCCGCCAGACGCGCAGCGATCAGCGCCTCGACTTCAGCAGAATCGACACGCCCTTCGGCGCCGGCCTGCAGGAAATCATCGGCTTCGAGCTGCAACACACCGAGCACGCTGGCCAGTTCTTTCAGACGCGCCGCCAGACCGGCCGCGGCATCGAGATCGCTCTCGCGCAGACGGTTGATCTCACGCACCATCTCGAACAGCACCGCGCAGGCTTCCGGCGTGCCGAAGTCGTCGTTCATCACCGTGGTGAAACGCTCGACGAACGCTTCGCCGCCAGCCGGCGCCACATTCGGCAGGCCTTTCAACGCATGGTAGAAACGCTCCAGTGCGCCCTTGGCGTCCTTGAGGTTGTCTTCCGAGTAGTTGATCGCGCTGCGGTAGTGGCTCGACACCAGCAGGTAACGCACGACTTCCGGGTGGTACTTGTCGAGCACGTCGCGAATGGTGAAGAAGTTGTTCAAGGACTTGGACATCTTCTCGCCATTGATACGGATCATGCCGCAATGCATCCACGCGTTGGCGTAGGTCTTGCCGGTGGCCGCTTCGCTCTGGGCGATTTCGTTTTCATGGTGCGGGAACTCAAGGTCGCTGCCGCCGCCATGAATGTCGAAGGTCTCACCGAGGCAGCAGGTGGACATCACCGAGCACTCGATGTGCCAGCCCGGACGCCCGGCGCCCCACGGCGAATCCCAGCTCGGCTCGCCCGGCTTGACGCCTTTCCACAGCACGAAGTCCAGCGGATCTTCCTTGGCTTCGTCGACCTCGATCCGCGCACCGATGCGCAGGTCTTCGATCTTCTTGCGCGACAGCTTGCCGTAGCCCATGAACTTGCCGACGCGGTAGTACACGTCGCCATTGCCCGGGGCGTAGGCGTAACCCTTGTCGATCAGGGTCTGGATCATCGCGTGCATGCCCGGAATATGATCCGTGGCGCGCGGTTCCATGTCCGGCTTCTTGATGTTCAGGCGCGCTTCGTCTTCGTGCATCGCGGCGATCATGCGCTCGGTCAACGCTTCGAACGACTCGCCGTTCTCGTTGGCCCGGTTGATGATCTTGTCGTCGATGTCGGTGATGTTGCGCACGTAGGTCAGGTCATAACCGCTGAACCGCAACCAGCGGGTCACCAGGTCGAACGCGACCATGCTGCGGCCATGGCCCAGGTGGCAGTAGTCGTATACGGTCATCCCGCAGACGTACATGCGCACCTTGTTGCCATCCAGCGGCTTGAAGACTTCTTTGCTCTTGGTGAGCGTGTTGTAGATCGTAAGCACGGTGTTTCCTTAAGACTTGATCACTGGCCCCACGAATCGCGCAGGGTCACGGTACGGTTGAATACCGGCTGACCTGGTTTCGAGTCCTTGATATCCGCGACGAAGTAGCCTTCGCGCTCGAACTGGAAACGGTCTTCCGGCTGTGCATTGCCCAGCGAAGGCTCGGCACGACAACCGGTCAGCACTTGCAGTGAGTCAGGGTTGATGTTGTCCAGGAAACTCGCGCTGTCTTCGGCCTTCTCCGGGTTCGGAGAACGGAACAGGCGATCGTACAGACGCACTTCGCACTCGACGCTGGCAGCGGCCGGCACCCAGTGGATCACGCCCTTGACCTTGCGGCCTTCAGGGTTCTTGCCCAGGGTGTCCGGATCGTACGAGCAACGCAGCTCGACGATGTTGCCGTCGGCGTCCTTGATCGCTTCGTCGGCACGGATCACGTAGCTGCCGCGCAGACGCACTTCGCCGTTCGGCTCCAGGCGCTTGTAGCCTTTTGGCGGCTCTTCCATGAAGTCATCGCGGTCGATGTAGATTTCACGGGCGAACGGCAGCTGGCGCACGCCAAGTTCTTCTTTCTGCGGATGACGCGGCAGTTCGAGGTTCTCGACCTGATCTTCCGGGTAGTTGGTGATCACGACTTTCAACGGACGCAGCACGCACATGGCGCGCGGGGCGTTGGCGTCCAGGTCCTGACGGATGCTGAACTCGAGCATGCCGAAGTCGACCACGCCGTCGGAACGGTTGGTGCCGATCATCTCGCAGAAGTTGCGGATCGACGCCGGGGTGTAGCCACGACGGCGGAAGCCCGACAGCGTGGACATGCGCGGATCGTCCCAGCCGTTGACGTGTTTCTCGTCAACCAGTTGCTTGAGCTTGCGCTTGCTGGTGATGGTGTAGTTGAGGTTCAGACGGCTGAATTCGTACTGACGCGGGTGCGCCGGCACCGGCAGTGCGTCGAGGAACCACTCGTACAGCGGACGATGGCTTTCGAACTCCAGGGTGCAGATCGAGTGGGTGATGCCTTCGATGGCGTCCGACTGACCGTGGGTGAAGTCGTAGTTCGGGTAGATGCACCACTTGTCACCGGTCTGGTGGTGATGGGCGTGGCGGATGCGGTACATGATCGGGTCGCGCAGGTTCATGTTCGGCGAGGCCATGTCGATCTTGGCACGCAGTACGCGGGCACCGTCCGGGAACTCGCCGGCGCGCATGCGGGCGAACCAGTCCAGGTTCTCTTCCACCGACCGGTCGCGGAACGGGCTGTTCTTGCCCGGCTCGGTCAGGCTGCCACGGTATTCCCTGGCTTGCTCGGGCGTCAGGTCGTCGACGTAGGCCTTGCCGGCCTTGATCAGCTCGACGGCCCAGTCGTGCAACTGGTCAAAGTATTGCGAGGCGTAGCGCACTTCGCCGGACCATTCGAAGCCCAGCCATTTGACGTCGCTTTCGATCGCGTCGATGTATTCCTGGTCTTCCTTGGCCGGGTTGGTGTCGTCGAAACGCAGGTGAGTGACGCCGCCGAACTCCTGGGCCAGGCCGAAGTTCACACAGATCGACTTGGCGTGGCCGATGTGCAGGTAGCCGTTGGGCTCAGGCGGGAAACGGGTGACGATCTGCGTGTGCTTACCCGAGTCCAGGTCCGCCTGGATGATCGGGCGCAGGAAATTGACCGGCGTGACGGGGCCGGTCTTGGAATTCGAGGTAGGGTCGACAGTGGGCTTGCTCATAGGATCCTTGAACGTACAGTGCGCGGCCGGGACACGGGCCTGACAAAACAAAGCGGCTATCATAGCCGATGCTGTCAAGCCCCTGACAGAGCAGGGCTTAAAAGGAATGCATTTAATCGCCGGGTTTTGAAAAACAGCCTCGAAATTCGCGCCTGTCACGCTAAACTGCGCACCTTGGCCCTCACGGGCTGAACCGGTACGGGGCCCAAATGTCCCAATACCCACGAATTCCTTATAAAGAGCATCGATCATGACTCAAGTTAAATTGACCACCAACTTCGGTGACATCGTCATCGAACTGAACGCTGAAAAGGCGCCTCTCACCACCGCCAACTTCATCGAATACGTCAAGAAAGGTCACTACGAGAACGTCGTGTTCCACCGCGTCATCAAAGGCTTCATGATCCAGGGCGGCGGTTTCGAGCCAGGCATGAAAGAAAAGAAAGACAAGAGCCCGAGCATCCAGAACGAAGCCGACAACGGTCTGAAGAACGACAAGTACACCATCGCCATGGCCCGTACCATGGACCCGCATTCGGCTTCGGCGCAGTTCTTCATCAACGCCTCCGACAACAGCTTCCTGAACCACACCGCCAAGACCGCCCAGGGCTGGGGTTATGCCGTATTCGGTAAAGTGGTTGCGGGCACCGACGTTGTCGACAAGATCGAAGGCGTTTCCACCACGTCCAAGGCAGGCCACCAGGACGTACCCGCAGACGACGTGATCATCGAGAAAGCCGAGATCATCGAAGCGTGATATTGCTGATTTCAGACTTGCATCTGGAAGAGGAGCGCCCGGACATTACCCGGGCGTTTCTGGATTTGCTCGCCGGACGCGCCCGCTCGGCGAGTGCGTTGTACATTCTGGGCGACTTTTTCGAGGCGTGGATTGGCGACGACGCCATGACCCCCTTCCAGCGTTCCATCTGCCAGGCCCTGCGCGACTTGAGCGACAGCGGCACGGCCATTTTTCTGATGCACGGCAATCGCGACTTCATGCTCGGCAAGGCCTTCTGCAAAGAGGCTGGCTGCACGCTGTTGAAGGACCCGAGTGTCGTGCAGTTTTACGGCGAACCGGTACTGCTGATGCACGGCGACAGTCTGTGCACCCGCGACGAAGCCTATATGAAGCTGCGCCGCTACCTGCGCAACCCGCTGAGCCTGTTCATCCTGCGCCACCTGCCCTTGCGCACCCGCCACAAACTGGCGCGCAAACTGCGCAGCGAAAGCCGGGCGCAGACGCGGATGAAGGCCAATGACATCGTCGATGTCACGCCGGAGGAAATTCCGCGGATCATGCAGGAATACGGGGTGAAAACCCTGGTTCACGGGCACACCCATCGCCCGGCCATCCACAAGTTGCAGATCGGTGACCAAGCGGCGAAGCGGATCGTGCTGGGGGATTGGGATCGTCAGGGTTGGGCGTTGCAGGTGGATGAGAACGGGTTTGTGTTGGCGCCGTTTGATTTTGCGCCACCGCCTGCACTACCCGCCCCTGCCACCGCCTGATCGTTCCCGGACTTAGTTGATCGTTCCCACGCTCTGCGTGGGAACGATCTGCCTGACTTAGTGGCCGCTGGCCGCAGGGCCTGCTTTTGCGGCAAACGGCGGCTTAGCCAGCCAAACAATCAATATTAACCCCATAAACCCCCATCCCAGCAGCGTGAAGTAATCCACGGTGGAGAGCATGTAAGCCTGGCTGGTGAGGATCTGATCCATCTGCGCATAGGCCGATTGGCTCGCGCCACCCAGCGAATGCAAGGTCTCGCGAGTCGCCGGCTCATAGGTGCTGATGCTCTCGCTCATATAGGCATGATGCTGATCCGCCCGGCGAATCCAGATCCACGTAGTCAACGACGCCGCAAAGCTGCCGCCCAATGTCCGCAGGAACGTCGCCAGACCCGCGCCATCGGCAATCTGGCTCGGCGGCAGATCCGACATCAGAATGCTCAAGGTCGGCATGAAGAACAGCGCCACGCCAATCCCCATGAACAACTGCACCAATGCGATGTGCTGGAAGTCCACTTCGTTGGTGAACTCCGCACGCATGAAGCAGCTCAGGCCGATCGCCAGGAACGCCAGACCGGCCAACAGACGTAGGTCGAACTTGTGCGCGTACTTGCCGACAAACGGCGACAGCAACACCGGCAGAATGCCGATCGGTGCCACCGCCAGCCCGGCCCAGGTCGCGGTGTAACCCATCTGGGTCTGTAACCATTGCGGCAGGATCAGGTTGATGCCGAAGAACCCGGCGTAACCCAATACCAGCACCAGCGTACCGATGCGGAAGTTGCGATAGGCAAACAGCCGCAGGTTGACCACCGGATGCTGGTCGGTCATTTCCCAGATCACGAACACCGCCAGCGCGATCACCGAAATCGCCGCGCCGATGATGATGAAGTTCGACTCGAACCAGTCCAGGTCATTGCCCTTGTCGAGGATCACCTGCAACGCGCCCACGCCGATGATCAGCGTGATCAGCCCGACGTAATCCATCGGTTGGTGGCTGGTGACCACCGGGCGTTTGGCCAGCTGCTGGCGCACCACCATCACCGCGAAGATCCCGATCGGCACGTTGATGAAGAAGATCCACGGCCAGCTGTAACTGTCGGTAATCCAGCCGCCGAGGATCGGTCCGGCAATCGGCGCCACCACCGTGACCATCGCCAGCAATGCGAGGGCCATGCCCCGCCTCGCCGGTGGATAGACCGCGATCAGCAGCGTCTGGGTCATCGGGTACAACGGCCCCGCTACAAGGCCTTGCAGCACGCGGAAGCCGATCAGTTCCGGCATCGACGTGGAAATACCGCAGAGGAACGAAGCCAGCACAAACAGAATGGTCGCCCACAGAAACAGCTTCACCTCACCGAAGCGACGGCTCAGCCACCCAGTGAGTGGCAGCGCGATGGCGTTGCTCACGGCGAACGAGGTGATGACCCAGGTGCCCTGCTCCGAACTCACGCCGAGGTTGCCGGAAATGGTCGGCAGCGCCACGTTGGCGATGGTGGTGTCGAGCACCTGCATGAAGGTCGCCAGCGACAGGCCGATGGTGCTGAGCAACAGGCTGGGCGGCGTAAAAGAGGCGTTATTGCTCATCGCGAATCCTATGAAGCCGGGTTGGCGCCGTGTCTGTTACGGACACAGCTGCCCTTTGTGGGAGCGGCGGTGCGACGATTCGAATTGCTCGCGAAAGCGGTGTGTCTGACAACATCTATGTTGAATGTCAGGCAGCATTCGCGAGCAAGCCCGCTCCCACAGGGTCAGTGGTGGATCAGCGTTGCGCGGTCTTGCTGACCGCCGCGCTGTTGTCGTGGATCAACTGGGTGATCATCGCGTCAGCTTCGGCCAGTTGACGGTCGTAGACGTTGGTGCTGAACGAGGCCTTTTGCGGCGGTTGCTGGGCCAGTACCGGACCACTCTGGTCGTGCAGATTGACCTCGACATTGGTCGACAGGCCGACGCGCAGCGGGTGTTTGGCCAGCTCTTCGGCGTTGACATGAATCCGTACCGGCACACGCTGCACGATCTTGATCCAGTTACCGGTGGCGTTCTGCGCCGGCAACAGGGCGAACGCGCTGCCGGTGCCCGCGCCGAGGCTGTCGACGGTGCCGTTGAACTTGACGTCACTGCCGTAGATGTCCGACTCGATCTCCACCGGTTGGCCAATGCGCATGTCACGCAGCTGGGTTTCCTTGAAGTTGGCGTCGATCCACAGCTGATCCAGCGGAATCACCGCCATCAGCGCGGTGCCCGGCTGCACACGCTGGCCAAGTTGCACGGTGCGTTTGGCGACATAACCGGTGACCGGCGCAATCAAGGTGCTGCGAGCGTTGGTCAGGTAGGCCTGACGCAGTTGCGCGGCGGCGGCCATCACGTCCGGGTGCGAGGACACCACGGTGTCATCGACCAGCGCGCTGGTGGTTTTCAGTTGCTGTTTGGCGTTGGCCAGGGCGTTCTGCGCCGAGGTCAGGTCATCGCGGGCGTGGGACAGTTCTTCCTGGGAAATCGCCCCGCCGGCCGCGAGGTTTTTCCGGCGGTTGAAGTTGTCCTGGGCTTTCTGCACTTCGGCCTGTTGCGCATTGACCTGGGCCTTCATGCCGTCGACGTTGCTGTACAGGCCGCGCACCTGACGCACGGTGCGGGCCAGATTGGCCTTGGCACTTTGCAGGCCGACTTCGGCGTCATTCGGGTCGAAGTTGATCAGCACCTGGCCTTCATGCACCAGATCGCCATCGTCAGCACCGATGCTGACCACGGTGCCGGTCACCAGCGGGGTGATTTCCACCACGTTGCCGTTGACGTAGGCGTCGTCGGTGCTTTCGCTCCAGCGCCCGATGAATTCGTGATACGCCCAGACGCCGGCACCGGCGAGGGCAACCACAACGGCCAGCACCAGCAGCATCACCTTGCGTTTGCGCGGATTGCCAGTGTCCTGGGCGTTGTCTTGAGCTTGTGTGTTTTCGGCAGTGGCCATGACAAGTACCTTGAATTAGTTGTGCGGCGTGGCTGGGGTGGCGTTGGCTGCGGTCAGGGTTTGCCCCTGGAAGCCGCCGCCCAGCGCTTGCATCAGTTGAATCGACAGGTCGATCTGCTCGGCATTCAGGTTGGCCAGCTGACGCTGGGCCTGCAGCAATTGCTGCTCGATGCTGAGCACGTCCAGGTAATTGCCGATGCCGGAACCGTAACGCTGGACGACGGTGTTGTAAGAATCCTGGGCAATCTCGGTCGCGTGCTGCTGGGCGCCGATCTGCCGGCCGATGTCACGCAGCTGGTTAATGGTGTCGCTGACATCGCCCAGGGCTTTCACCAGGCTTTTGTTGTACTGCGCCACGGCGAGGTCGTAATCGGCGTCGCGCGCATCGAGGTTGGCGCGCAGGCGTCCGCCATCGAAGATCGGCACCGAAATCGTCGGGGCAATGTTGAAGAAGCGACTGGCGGAACCGAACATCGCGTCCCCCAACAAGGATTCGGCACCAGCGGAAGCCGACAGGTTCAGGTTGGGATAGAAGCGGGTCTTGGCCGAGTCGATGTCCTTGCTCGCGGCCTCGACACGCCAGCGCGCGGCGACCAGATCCGGGCGACGGCCCAGCAGTTCGGCGGGAAGCACCGATGGCAGTGCGACAGCGCTGGCTTGCAGGACTTTCGGCCGAGCGATTTCGTTACCGCGATCCGGGCCTTTGCCGAGCAATACGGCCAGGGCGATTTTGGCGCTGTTCAGGCGCTTTTCAGCGTCGATCAGGCTGGCTTCGGAGCTGGCTTCCAGACTTTGGGTCTGCTGGAACTGGTACTGGCTGTCGATCCCGGAGCTCAGGCGGCGCTGGCTCAGGTCGAGCATCTGTTTGGTGCGCTTGAGGTCTTCGTTGGCCAGGTCATAAACGATGTGCGCCTGACCCAGATCGCTGTAGGCCCGGGCCACGTCAGCAGCCAGGGTCAACTGTGCGGCCTGACGGTCGACTTCGGCGGCGCGGGCCTGACCGAGTGCGGCTTCCCAGGCATCGCGCTGACCGCCCCACAGGTCGAAGTTGTAATTGAAGCCGGCGCTGATGTTGCGCACGGTGGAGTAAGCCCCACCCTGCCCCAACGGATCCTGATCCCGGGCCAGACGCGAACGGCTGATGCCGGCGCTGGCGTCGAGGGTCGGATAACGCTCGGCATCGACGGCGTACGCAGCGGCGCTGGCCTGATGGGAGCGGGCGTCGGCGATCTGCATGTCCGGGCTGTCTTTCAGGGCTTCGCGGATCAGACCGTCGAGTTGCGGGTCGCCGAGGCTGGTCCACCAGTCGCTCTTCGGCCACGCGGCCTGGGACAGGGTGACGCCGTTGAGCGATTGCCCGGTCTGCAGGGTTTTCGCATCGAGGCTCGCGCCCTGGGTATCGAGGCCACTGTAGTTGGCGCAACCGGCGAGAATCATCGCCGACAGCACCAGTGTCAGGCTGCTGCGCAAGGTTTTACCGCTCATTGTGTTCACCTAACCGCTGGATGGTGATGGGGTCACCGGCTGCCAGCAAAATTTTCTTGAGGATGTATTCCAGGGTTTTCAACTCGTCCGGGGTCACGGCACCGGCCAGCTCATTCATGGCGTCGGCGCCGATGTGCGGCAGGCGATCGGCCAGTTGCTGGCCCTGCTCGGTGAGTTTCAGTTGCACCTGACGGCGATCGCCTTCGCTGCGTTGGCGAACCAGGAAACCTTTCTGCTCCAGACGATCGAGCATGCGGGTCATCGAACCGCTGTCCAGCGACAGGTGCCGGCACAGCTCGGCCGGGGTGTCGACGCCGAACTGGGCCATGATGATCAACACCTTGAACTGCGCGGCGGTGATGCCGTGGGGTTCCATGTGGGTGTCGATGATCTTGTCCTTGAGCAAGGCCGCACGGCCGAGCAACAGGCCGAGATGGCAATGCTGGAATTCGTCTGGGGTGAAATGCTTCATGTGCTCACCTAATAACTGCCTAGGCAGTGAATGTATGTCGAGATGTTACTGCCTAGGCAGCGAATGTCAACGTAATAGTTAGGTTGCTTTGTAATTAGCCGATAACTGACCGCACGAGATCGTTCCCACGTCCAGGCGTCGAACCGTCTGAGTGGGAATGCCTGAATGGCCGCTCTGTGTCAGCTGTTGAATGGGACGCGGAGCGTCCGGGGGCTGCATTCCCACGCAGAGCGTGGGAATGCTCAAAAGGGAAAAGCGGGCTAGAAATCCCGCTTGTAGAAAATGTCCAGCGAACTGGCCACGCCGCTGGCGGCTTCGAGGTAGACCTTTTTGCTCAGCTTGTAGCGCAGGGCGATGGTGTTGGCCGGCTCGAACACACCCACGCCGTAACGCAGGCTGAGTTTCTCGGAGATGTTGCCACTGGCCACCACGCTGGTGGTGTTGCCGCTGCCTTGGGTGTCGAGCTGGAAGTCCTGAATGCCCAGATCACTGGCCAGACTGCTGGTGACCCCGGAACTGCCCATCAGACCCAGACCGAGCGCCGCCTGCGCGAGCATGTTGTTGTCCTCGCCGGTGGTGCTCAGCGGACGCCCCAGCACCAGATAGGACAGTGCCTGTTCCTGGCTCATCGCCGGTTCCGAGAAGATCTGCGTGGTCGGCTGCTCGGCGCTGCCGCTCAGTCGAATACCGGCGATTACGTCGTCGGTCTGGCGAATCGCTTCGATGTCCAGATACGGCTGATCAATCGGCCCGGCGAACAGCAGGCGCGCGCGACGCACCGTCAGGCGCTGGCCGTAGGCGCGGTATCGACCGTCGTTGAGCCACAGCTCGCCACGGGTGTCCATGTTGTCGCCGATGTGTACCTGGCCTTGCAGGTTGGCGGTCAGGCCGAATCCGGCGAAGCTCAATTTGTCTTGGCCGACCACCACGTCGATGTCCATTTTCATCGCCAGCGGCGGTTTGCCCTCTTCGGTCTGCGCGCCGACGATGATCGTGTCATCGGAGACTTTCACCGTTGATGGCGGCAGTTCCCGCACGGTGATTTCGCCTTTCGGTACCCGCACCTTGCCGGCAATCGCCAGCTCATCGCCGGCCATGGAAATCTTCAGGTCAGGCGCCACTTCCAGTTTGGCGTAGGGTTCGACCGTCACTGGCAATTGCGTGCCCTTGAGCGCCAGATCCACCACCAGCGCCTGGCCCCAGGCGATGTTGCCGTTCAGGCTGCCCTGCCCGCTCTTGCCGCTTTTCCAGCCGCCGTTCAGTTGCACAGCCTCACCGGCGATCACCGCTTGCAATTGCAACGCTTGCAGCTCGATCGGCAATTCCGGCCCGGACACTTCGCCGTCGCTGAGTTGCACCGTACCGTTGACCAGCGGCGCGAGCAGACCACCGGAAATCGTGCCGCTGCCGTTCAGCCGCCCAGTCAGTTTCTCGACCATCGGCACAAACGGCCGCGCCACCGACAGATCCAGTCCGCTGAGGCGGAATGTACCGCTGAGTGGCTTGTTCTTCGGCAGCGGGTTGAGCTGCGCCTGCACCATCAATTCACCGAGCTTGCCGCCGACGAAGTTGAGGTCGGTTTCGATGCGCTTGGGCGTGAGTTTGCTGGTGAGCTTGAGGGTCTGGTACGGGAAGTCGACCCACTGATCCTTTTCCTTCATGCGCAAGGTGCCGCCGCTGGCATCGACGCTGATCTGGCCGTTCGGGCCGCTGGCCGGCAGGTCCAGTTGCAGGTCGGCGTTGAGCTTGCCCTGCCAGGCGAAATCCTTCGGCAGCCATTGCGCCAGGCTTTCGATCGGGAATTGCTTGAGGTGATAACGCAGCTTCGGCTCCGGCATCAGGCGCTGGTCTTCGCCACACAGGCTGGCATTGCCGGACATCCAGCAATGGGCGCCGAAGTTGATTTTGCCGTCGGCCAGACGCTCGAGTTTGGCCGGGTTTTGCAACTTCCAGTCCTGACCGCCGGCCTGAATGTCACCGCTGGCCAGTCGTCCGCGCCAGTTGCCGTTGTCCAGATTGCCGTCCAGGCCCAGCGCCAGTTTCAGCTTCGGCCCGAGCAGGTCGAGGTTGAGTTTCTGGTTTTTGATATCGCCCTGAGCGCTGGCGGTCAGGGTGCCCAGCGACGTGTCGCCGGCCTGAATCCCGCTGCCCTTGAGGTCGATTTTCGCCCGTTGCGCGCTGTCGAGGGTGGCATCGAGGTTGAGGCTTTGCAGGCGATTGTCCTGGAACGCCAGTTGCGAACCCTGCAGGCCGAGCTTGCCCTGCGGCGCCTTGAGCGTGCCGGCGACATCGACCCGACCGTTGATCTGCCCGCGCAGTTGTGGCCAGAGCTGGGCCAGACGCGCCAGTTTGATGTCGATCTGCCCGGTGAGCTTTTGTTGCAGGCTGCCCTTGCCGTTGATGCTGTTGTCGCCGAGGCGGATTTGCAGGGCATTCAGATTCCACTGCTCGCCCGCGCCGTCAGCCTTGGCTTGCAGGATCGCCGGTTGCCCGCGCAGTTTGCCTTTCAGATCGAGGTCGGCATTCAGGCTCAGGCGCTCGTTCTTCATTTCGCCTTTGCTCTTTAACGGACCGGCCAGGGTGCCCGGCAACTCCGCAACCCAGTACGCCGGATTGAGCGCCGACAATTCCAGCGCGGCGTCCCAGGCGATGCCATCGGCGAACTGTACGTTCACATGGCCTTCGGCCTTGCCCTGCCCGGCTTCGAGTTTCAGTTGTGGCAGGAAGATCTGCTTGAGATTGCCGCTGAACGGACTGCTCAGGGTGAACGCCCCCGCCGGCCCGTCTGCGGCGGCGGCGAAGTTACCGAGGTACTGACCGTCGGTGTAGGAGACTTCGCCCGTGAAGGTGCGCAATGTGACCTGCGGCTCTTCGATCTCCGGATAGAGCCGATGCCAGGGAAAGTCCAGCCAGTTGATATTGGCTTGGGCGCTGAGGGCTTTGCTCCAGTCAACGTTGCCGGTGAGCTTGAGGCTTTGCTTGTCGTTGGCCGTCAGGTCGAGGCCGGCAATCTGCGCACCTTTGGCGTCGACCTTACCCTTGAGCAACAGCGCTACCGGGCCTTTCTCGGCAGGCAACGTGGCATTGCCGAGCAATTGGTAACCGTTTTTCAGATCGCCTTCGCCGGTCAATACCAGTTGATTGAATTGCAGAGTGTCCGGCAGATCGGCGCTCGGCTTGAACGCCTCCGCGGTGATCCGCACCTTGGCCGGCAGATTTTCCACCAGCGGTTGAAGTTCGCCGCTCAACTGGCCGTCGAGGTAGCCACGGCTGTCGGCGTGCAGGTTGAGGGTTTTCAGCAGGTCGCCGTCGATTTTCAACGCCAGCGTCCACGGCTCGGGCGCCGGCGACGGCAAGGTCAGATCACCGGCGATGCTCAACGGCCAGTTGCCGGTCGGTTGCAACAGGCCGGACAGGTTCAGGCTCAACTCGTCGCGTTGCAGTTTCACGCTGTCGATCTGCAGGCCCTTGGCGGTCCAGTGCGCCGCCAGTTGCAGGCCTTTCAACTCCTCACTGCCATTGAACAACAGGCTGCCGACCTGCACGTCACCCAGCTCGATGGCCACGGGCAATTGCAGGTCAGGAAGCTTGATTGGGCCGCTTTCAGTAACTTCCTCGCTCGGCGGAAATTGCAGGCTGACGGTATCGGCCTTGAGCTGTTCGATGCACAACGTCATGCGCGTCAGGCACAGAGGCGACCATTCGAAGATCGGTTTGCTCAGTTCGACGCGGCTGCTGTCCTGCTGCCACAGCAGATGATCGGCGCTCCACTGCCCGCCGAGGCGACCCTGGAAATTGTCGACGCTCAGGCCCGGCACCAGACCCAGCACCCAACGGCTGCCTGCCTGGGTTCCGAGCACAACGGTGATGCTCAATACAATCAGCAGCACCAGCGACAACAACGCCAGCACCGATATTTTCAAACCACGCTTCACAGCTCAGGCCCCATGGAAAAGTGCAGCCGGATGCCGCCATCGTCGTCCAGCGCGTGGGCCAGGTCGAGGCGGATCGGCCCCACTGGCGAAACCCAGCGCACACCGATACCGACCCCGGTCTTGAGGTTCGGCAGTTCGAGTTTGTTGAAGGAGTTGCCCTGATCGACGAAAGTCGCCACGCGCCACTTCTCGGCAATCGAGTATTGATACTCGACGCTGCCGGCCACCATGTAGCGCCCGCCGATGCGGTCGCCCTCGGAGTTCTCCGGGGACAGGCTCTGATAGTCGTAACCACGCACGCTCTGATCGCCACCGGCGAAGAAGCGCAGCGACGGCGGCACCGATTTGTAGCCGTTGGTGGCGCTGCCGCCGACCTGGACCCGGCCGAGCAGACGGTGCTTGTCGAACACGGTGGTCAGGCCTTTGACCAACGCCGTGCCGTAAACCAGGTTGTTGTCTGAGCCGAGGCCTTCTTTCGCCACTTTGCTTTCGAAGGTCAGGCGATAGCCATTGTGCGGATCGATGCGGTTGTCGCTCTTGAGGTAGGAATAGCTGACACCGGGCATCAGCAAGGTGCTCAGGCCGGAGTCATCGCCGAGCTGATATTCCTCGCGCTGCCATTTCAGCGAGATCACCCGCTGCCAGCCGCTCGGCAATTTGCTGTGCCATTCCGGGCCGAAGGTCAGCAGCTTGCTCAAGGTGTCGGAACCGTCGATGTCCTCGTATTGATAACCGCCGGCCCAGCGCAGCTTATCGGTCAGCGGCGGATCCAGCGGGATGTCATAGAACAGGCCGACGTTCTGCCGTGGCGCCGACAGTTCGGCCTCCCAGCCATAACTGTCGCCCTGCGGGTTGACCCAGTGGCGGGTCCAGTTGGCCTTGATTCGCGGGCCGACGTCAGTGGAATAACCAAGACCCAGGCCCATGGTGCGCGGCTTGCGGGTGTCGAGTTTGACGTCCACCGGGATTACGTCGTTTTTTGCGGCGGTCGGCGCGGCATCGACCCGCACACCTTCGAAGTAGCCGCTCGATTGCAGGTCGCGGTTGAGTTCGGCGATCAGTTCGGAGTCATACGGCTCGCCGGCCTTGAACGGCACCATGCGTTGCAGCAGGTCTTCGTCGAACGGGGTGTCGCCTTCGAAGCTGACCTTGCCCAGCGCATAACGCGGGCCGCTTTCGTAGATCAGTTCGACGTCGGCGACCCCGGCGCGTGGGTCGACCATCAATTTCTGGCTGGTGAAACGGCCACTGAAGAAGCCATAACGCGAGGCCTGATTCTGAATCAGGCGTTTGGCGTCTTCGTAACGCCCATGGTTGAGCACCGCGCCGGGCTTGAGCACGTCACTTTTCGGGACTCGAAAGGATTTGAGGGAGGCCGCCGGACCGTTGACGCGAACGGTCACGTTGCGCAGGCGGATCGGCTCGCCGGGATCGATGTTCAGCACCAGACGCGGTTTTTCACCGCCCTTGACGTCACTTTCGATCTGCGGCTGGTAATAACCCAAGGCCTGGGCGGCCTTGCGCGCCTGCTCTTCGGCGCCGCGACTGAAGCGCTGCAAGGCTTCTTCGTCACGATCGCCGAGGCTGCCGATATAGCCTTCTATATTGGCTTTCAGTTCATCGTTGGACGGTTTGATCCGCACATCCAATTCACTTTGCGCCAGCGCCGCGCAGCTGCTGAACAGCATGAGCACGCCACTGGTAAATCTTCCTGGAAACTTCATAGGCGCGGATGCTATCACGGGCTTGGGAGCGTGATAGAACAGGAAATTTCCGAAAAAGTTCGATGGTCATCCCGTTGCTGTTTGTAACACCTGCGGGTTGGCGTGGAAAAACACGTGCTCGCGCACCGGGCCGACGGCGACTTCACCGATTTCCTCGTAACCCTGACGCTTGTAGAACTCCAGGTAACGCGGGTTGCCGGTGTCGAGGATCACGCCTTGGGAGGTTTCGTCCACCGCGCACCAGTTATGCACCGCTTGCAGCAGCTGTTCGCCGAAGTGTTTGCCCTGAAATTGCGGATGCACACCGAGCAGCGGCAGCATGTGCACCGAGTCGGTCGGCACGCAGGCTTCAACGGCGGCGTGGTATTCCAGATAACGCCGGGTGCAGCGGAAACCGGTGCTCAACACCATGCGCAAACGCCAGGCCCAACTCTCGGTAACACCCAGACGCCGCTGCGGCGGCGCGATCAGGGCGATGCCGATCAAGCGGTCGTTGACCAACAGGCCGATGGCCGGCAGATCCTGCAGGAAATGCTGTTTGACCAGCTCCCGCACCGTGGCCCGTACCCGCTGCTCGTAACCCGGACGCTCGGCTTCGAACAGGTAGGCGAAGGTCGGCTCGTGACGATAGGCCTGATAAAGAAGGGATCGCGCTTCACGGGAATAGCCGCGGTCGAGCATATGAATGTCGGCAATGGCGGTTTGGGTTTCAGGCATGACGGTGATTCTCCCCGGGGCGTGCTCGGATGGCGGCGCTCTTGTTGGTACGAACCTTTTGGTGATGGCACAGTTCCCCACAGGTATAGACCAACCAGAGATCTTCATCGACTGGTCGGGCCTCATCGCTGGCAAGCCAGCTCCCACAGGTATTTTTTGCGTACACGAATTTTGTGGACGAACCGGAAACTGTGGGAGCTGGCTTGCCAGCGATGAGGCCATTAAAGGCAGCGCACCTCTGACAGACCTGAATGAATCTGCTTACCCCACGCTGGCCCAGATCCTACATGTCAGCTAGCATCGCCCTTTTGCCAGGACTGCCGACCATGAAGATCGTTTCCTTCAACATCAACGGACTGCGGGCCCGTCCGCATCAGCTGGCGGCGCTGATCGAGAAGCATCAGCCGGACGTGATCGGCCTGCAGGAAACCAAGGTCCACGACGACCAGTTCCCGCTGGATGAAGTGCGGGCCCTGGGTTATCACGTGTATTTCCACGGCCAGAAAGGTCATTACGGCGTTGCCCTGCTCTCGCGCCAGGAACCGATTGCTGTGCACAAGGGCTTTGCCACCGATGAAGAAGACGCGCAGCGACGCTTCATCTGGGGCACGTTCGCCGACGCCAACGGCGTGCCGGTGACGATCATGAACGGCTATTTCCCACAGGGCGAAAGCCGCGACCACCCGACCAAATTCCCCGCCAAGCAACGCTTCTACAGCGATCTGCAAGCGTTGCTGGAAAGCCAGTTCCACAACGAGCAGCCGCTGGTGGTGATGGGCGACGTCAACATCTCCCCGGAAGACTGCGACATCGGCATCGGCCCGGACAACATGAAGCGCTGGCTGAAAACCGGCAAATGCAGTTTCCTGCCGGAAGAGCGCGAGTGGATGGCCCGCCTGAAAAACTGGGGCCTGACCGACAGTTTCCGTCACCTGAACCCGGACGTGACCGACACGTTCAGCTGGTTCGACTACCGCAGCCGCGGGTTTGAAGACGAGCCGAAGCGCGGCCTGCGGATCGATGTGATTCTGGCGTCCCACGGTTTGCTGCCACGGGTGAAAGCCGCCGGCGTCGACTATGAACTGCGCGGGATGGAAAAGCCTTCGGACCATGCGCCGATCTGGCTGGAATTGAGCTGACCCGCTTGAAGCAGAAGATCACAGCCAGCGGTTGTGATCTTCTGCCCTGTCATCTTTCAGCAACCTCACTGACTTAATCTCCCCGGCAATCCCCTTGGCTGCAATCGGTGCCGGCATGACCCTGCGTGTTCTGTTCGTCTTTCTCCTGAGCGCCTGGCTGCAGGTTGGGTTTGCGGCGTTGCCCATTCCCGAGAACGGCCCGGTATTGCGTATCCAGGGTTCCAACACCATCGGCGCGGCGCTCGGTCCGGCACTGGTGGAAGGCCTGTTGCAAGATCAGGGGCTGTTGAAAGTCCACAGCGAAACCCCGGACACCGCCAATGAACAACGGATCGTCGGCCTGACAGCCCAAGGCCAGAGGGTCGTGGTGGAGATCGCCGCCCACGGTTCGAGCACCGGTTTCACTGCACTCAAGAACGCCAGCGCCGATCTGGCCGCCTCGTCGCGCCCGATCAAGGACAGCGAACTGTTGAACCTGCAAGCCCGGGGCGATCTGAAAAGCCCCGATGCCGAGCAGGTCATCGCCATCGATGGCCTGGCAATCATCCTCCATCCCGACAATCCGCTGAATCAACTGAACACCGAACAACTGGCGCGGATCTTCAGTGGCGAGGCGAAGACGTGGGAAGACGTCGGCGGCAAGGGTGGGACAATTCATTTATATGCGCGGGATGACCAGTCCGGCACCTACGACACGTTCAAGGAACTTGTCCTCAGTCGTCGTGGGAAATCCCTGAGCAATGCCGCGAAACGGTTCGAATCCAGCGAGCAGTTGTCCGACGCCGTCAGTGCCGATCCGCAGGCCATCGGTTTTATCGGCCTGCCCTATGTGCGCCAGGCAAGGGCCGTGGCGATTGTCGACGGGCAATCCCAGGCGATGCTGCCACTCGCCAGCCTGATCGCCACCGAAGACTATCCACTGTCGCGGCGGCTGTTCTTCTATCTGCCGCCCGACAGCAACAATCCCTGGGCCAGGGCGTTGGTGGAGTTTGCGCAGAGCCGCCAGGGTCAGGCGATTGTCGCGGCCAACGGTTTTATCGCCCAGACCGTGCAAGCCATCGCCGTCACACCGAATGCGCTGATGCCCGAGGGTTATCAATCCCTCAGCCGCCACGCCCAGCGTCTGACGGTGAACTTCCGATTCGAGGAAGGCAGCGCCAGCCTCGACAACAAGGCCCGCCAGGATCTGGCTCGGGTGTTCGACTATATAAAGCACCACGACAAGACCGACCGCGCGGTAACACTGGTGGGCTTCGGCGACGCCAAGGATGACCCGGCACGGGCGGATTTGCTGTCGAAGCTGCGGGCGATGGCGGTACGCCGAGAGTTGGTGAAAAACGGCGTGGTATTGCGCGAAGTGCGCGGGTTTGGCGCACTGATGCCGGTGGCGACCAACAGCGGGGATGAGGGCCGGATCAAGAATCGGCGGGTTGAGGTTTGGGTTTACTGAACCTCGAACCACTGATCGTTCCCACGCTCTGCGTGGTAATGCAGCCATGGACGCTCCGCGTCCACTGTGACGCGGAGCGTCACGGTATGCATTCCCACGCAGAGCGTGGGAACGATCACCGCGATCAGCGCTTTGCGTGGGAACGATCAGGGCTGACGCGGAATGTCTGTAATCAGCGCTCGCTACGCAGCATTTCCTTCGGCACATACTTGCCGATCTCGAACTTGCCGATCGCCGCACGGTGCACTTCGTCCGGGCCGTCGGCCAGGCGCAGGGTGCGTTGCATGGCGTACATGTAGGCCAGCGGGAAATCGTTCGACACCCCTGCCCCGCCATGAATCTGGATCGCCCGGTCAATCACCCGCAACGCGACGTTCGGTGCCACGACCTTGATCTGCGCAATCTCGCTCTTGGCGACCTTGTTGCCCACGGTGTCCATCATGTACGCCGCTTTCAGGGTCAGCAGACGCGCCATGTCGATTTCCATCCGCGAGTCGGCAATCTTGTCGACGTTACCGCCCAGACGCGCCAGCGGTTTGCCGAACGCGGTGCGGCTTACCGAACGTTTGCACATCAGTTCCAGTGCGCGCTCGGCCATGCCGATCGAACGCATGCAGTGGTGAATCCGGCCTGGGCCAAGGCGACCTTGTGCAATTTCGAAGCCGCGTCCTTCACCGAGCAGGACGTTTTCGTACGGCACCCGCACGTTGTCGAACAGCACTTCGGCGTGACCGTGCGGTGCGTCGTCGTAACCGAACACCGGCAGCGGACGGATGATCTTCACGCCGGGGGTGTCGACCGGCACCAGGATCATCGAGTGCTGAGCGTGACGCGGGGCGTCGGGGTTGCTCAGGCCCATGAAGATCAGGATCTTGCAGCGCGGATCGCAGGCGCCGGAGGTCCACCATTTCTTGCCGTTGATCACCCACTCGTCGCCATCGCGCACGGCACGGGCGGCCATGTTGGTGGCGTCGGAGGACGCAACGTCCGGCTCGGTCATGGCGAACGCCGAGCGAATCTCGCCGCGCAGCAGCGGTTCGAGCCAGCGCTGTTTCTGTTCTTCGTTGGCGTAACGCACCAGCACCTCCATGTTGCCGGTGTCGGGTGCCGAGCAGTTGAACGGCTCGGGCCCGAGCAGCGAACGGCCCATGATTTCCGCCAATGGCGCATATTCGAGGTTGGTCAGGCCAGCACCCAGCTCCGACTCAGGCAGAAACAAATTCCACAGACCTTCGGCCTTGGCCTTGGCCTTGAGTTCTTCCATGATCGCCGTCGGCTGCCAGCGATCGCCTTCGGCAACCTGGCGTTCGAACACGGCTTCGGCCGGGTAAACGTAAGTGTCCATGAACGCGGTCACGCGCTCACGCAGTTCTTGCACCTTGGGCGAATAAGCGAAATCCATGAGCAATTACCTTTTTTCGGCAGGTTGTTTAAGTCATGCAATCGATGCTAGAACAGCGTTGATAATTTACCTAGCCTATTCTCGGCGTGTATAAACATTCATCACCGATATATGATTGGTTGATTTTCCTGGCCGCCCTGACCCGCGCCATTCACCTATAACAAGAGAGCCGCGTAATGAATCTGAGCAAGGTCGACCTCAACCTTTTCATCGTCTTCGACGCGATCTACACCGAAGCCAACCTGACCCGCGCCGGGCAGATTGTCGGCATTACCCAGCCTGCGGTGTCCAACGCCTTGGCGCGGTTGCGCGAAACCTTCAACGACCCGCTCTTCGTACGCACCGCCCAGGGCATGGTGCCGACGCCCATGGCGCAGAACATCATCGGCCCGGTGCGCAATGCGCTGTCGCTGCTGCGGGTATCGGTTCAGGAAAGCCGCATTTTCAACCCCTCGCAAGCGGTCAAGACCTACCGCATCAGTATGACTGACCTGACCGAAGCGGTGATTCTGCCGCCGCTGTTCCAGCGTCTGCGTCGTCTGGCGCCGACTGTGATCATCGAAAGCTTTCTGTCCAAACGCCGGGAAACCACCAAGGAACTGGCTGCCGGGCGTCTCGACTTTGCCGTGGATGCGCCGCTCAACACCGACCCGCAAGTACGCCACGTCAAGCTGATGGAAGACCGTTACGTCTGCGCCATGCGCAAGGGCCATCCGCTGGCGACCAAGGAAAAATTCACCCTCGACGATTACCTGTCCCTGACCCACATTCATATTTCCAGCCGGCGCAGTGGTCTGGGCCACGTCGATCTGGCCCTGGGCAAAATGGGCATCCAGCGCAAGATCGCCCTGCGCTCGCAGCACTATCTGATGGCGTCCCAAGTGCTGCAGCAGACCGACATGGTGATGACCGTGCCGGAGCGGTTCGCCCGGCGCCATGACCTGCATGCGTTCAATCTGCCGGTCAACGATGTGCCGCCGGTGGAAACCCATTTGTACTGGCACGAAAGCACCGATCAGGACCCGGCCAACCGCTGGATGCGCGAGCAGATGATCGAGTTGTGCCAGCAAGTGACAGCGCACGAGAAGAAGCTCGACAAGCTGCAGACGCCCGCTACTTGACGTAAACGTCAACCTGCCATTAGCTTAGCGCCAAGACCCTTCTTCGAGCGCTTTCATGAGCAGCCAGACCTACAGCATTTCCGACCTCGCCCGCGAGCTGGACATCACCACCCGGGCGATCCGCTTCTACGAAGAACAAGGCCTGCTCAGCCCCGAGCGCCGAGGCCAGGAACGCATCTATTCGCCGCGCGACAAGGTCAGTCTGAAGCTGATCCTGCGGGGCAAGCGCATCGGTTTTTCCCTGGCCGAGTGCCGTGAACTGATCGAGCTCTACGACCCTTCCAGCGGTAACACCAAACAACTCAACAGCATGCTGGCGAAAATCAGCGAGCGCCGGGCACAGCTTGAACAGCAACTGCTGGACATCGAACAGATGAAGCTGGAACTCGACACCGCCGAAGAACGCTGCGTGCAGGCGCTGGAGCAGACGCTCAAGAGTCAGCAAGTCGCGCAGTAACAGCCACAATTCATCTCCTGTGGGAGCGGGCTTGCCCGCGAATGCGG
>NZ_JBQEQA010000022.1:0-115660 GCF_052045815.1 Pseudomonas sp. 22085 | reverse complement strand
TGGGAATCCCTCTCCGCCTGGATCATCGAAGCCCAGGGCGCGACCCAATACGGCATCCACCGCCAATACGGCATGGGCATCGGTTTCTACCACGGCGAAACCCTCACCAGCCTCGAATTCCAATGCGCCGGCCTGCCCCTCGCGATCAGCCATTGGGAGGCCATTCGCGGCTACATGGAATACGAAATCCACGACCTCAAATCGATTCAAGACCTTCAAGACTTGCAAGGCCCCGACGACCCACCCCACGAAGGCCTGCACACCTTCCGCAACGCCCGAGCGCGCATGCACCAGCAGATCCGAGACGGCTCTCGTTCTCGGCTGTCGGGTTTCTTCTGGTACCTCTATCACGTCATGACCTTGTGGACGATTCCCAACCGACTCGTCGAATGGGAAGTGCGCCGCCTCGGAAGGATCGGCAAACAGGCGCTGCCCGAAGCCATGCGCCAATGGTCGGAGCCGCTGCCGAAAGAGCAGTGGGCCAAGCCGAGTGAAGAGTTGCTGCGCCTGAGCGAGCAGGTGCGCCAACTGCAAAAGCGCCAGCCGCATCGACCGATCACCGAGATCTTTGCCGAGGTGCAGCGCTAGTCCCTGAGGCAGTAGGGACGCACGGTGGTCGATTGCCTTGAGCGACAGAAACGTGCTTCCCATCCCCTCTGCTAGTATTTGCCCCACTGCCTCCCGGAGACCTCCCTCATGACCGAGCCCATCCGTCTGACCCAATACAGCCACGGCGCCGGCTGTGGCTGCAAGATTTCGCCCAAGGTGCTGGAGGTGATTCTGGCCGGCAGCGGGGCGCAGAATCTTGATCCGAAACTGTGGGTCGGCAACGCGTCGCGCGATGATGCGGCGGTGTATGAAATCGATACCGAGCGCGGGGTGGTCTCGACCACGGATTTTTTCATGCCGATTGTTGATGACCCGTTCGACTTCGGCCGGATCGCCGCCACCAATGCGATCAGCGATATCTACGCCATGGGCGGCGATCCGTTGATGGCGATTGCGATCCTCGGCTGGCCAGTCAATGTGCTGGCGCCGGAAGTGGCGCGGGACGTGATACGGGGTGGGCGAGCGGTGTGCGATGCGGCGGGGATTCCACTGGCCGGCGGGCATTCGATCGATGCGCCGGAGCCGATTTTCGGTCTGGCCGTCACAGGGCTGGTGGAAAAGCGCTTCATGAAACGCAACGACACCGCCACCGCCGGTTGCCTGCTGTACCTGACCAAACCATTGGGCATCGGCATCCTCACCACCGCCGAAAAGAAGGGCAAGCTGCGCCCCGACGACATCGGCGTGGCCCGGGACTGGATGTGTACGCTGAACAAGCCCGGCAGCCGTTTCGGCAAACTGGCCGGGGTCACCGCCATGACCGACGTCACCGGGTTCGGGCTGCTCGGGCATCTGGTGGAAATGGCCGACGGCAGTCACCTGACGGCGCGGGTTTTTTATGATCGGGTGCCGCGTCTTTCGAGCATCGAGTACTACCTCGAACAGGGCTGCGTGCCAGGCGGCACCTTGCGCAATTTCGACAGCTATTCGAGCCGCGTCGGGCGGGTCCAGGAATTGCACAAGCGAGTGCTGTGCGACCCGCAGACCAGCGGCGGTCTGCTGGTGGCCGTGACCCCGGAAGGCAATGCCGAATTTCTCGCCGTCGCTGCCGAACTCGGCCTCGCGCTTGAGCCGATCGGTGAGTTGATCGGGCGACAGAGCCACGCGGTCGAGGTGAATTGATGTCCATCGACGTCACCGACTACCGCGACATCTTCCTCAACGACCGGCCGCTGATGGACGCTCGTGCGCCGGTCGAATTTCATAAGGGCGCGTTTCCCGGGGCGGTCAATCTGCCGCTGATGAATGACATCGAGCGCCAGCGGGTCGGCACTTGCTACAAGCATCACGGTCAGCAGGCAGCCATTGAGCTGGGCCATCAACTGGTGTCCGGCCCGGTGAAGGAAGAGCGTATCCAGGCCTGGGCGGAGTTTGCCCGGACGCATCCCGAAGGTTATCTGTATTGCTTTCGTGGCGGCCTGCGTTCGCAGATTGTCCAACAGTGGCTCAGGACCGAAGCCGGCATCGACTACCCGCGTATCGGCGGTGGCTACAAGGCACTGCGGGGTTTTCTGATCGACACTCTTGAATCAGCCTTGGCCGACTGTGATTTCGTGCTGCTGGGTGGCATGACCGGCACCGGCAAGACCGAAGTGCTGGTGCAACTGCGCAACAGCGTGGATCTGGAAGGGCATGCCAATCACCGAGGCTCGAGTTTTGGCAAGCGCGCCACCGGTCAGCCGTCGAACATCGATTTCGAGAACCGGCTGGCCATCGACTTGCTGAAAAAACGCGCCGCCGGCATCGGACAGTTTGTGCTGGAGGACGAAAGCCGGGTGGTCGGCAGCTGCGCGTTGCCCTTGCCGTTGTATCAGGGCATGCAGCAGTACCCGATGGTCTGGCTGGAAGATCGTTTCGAGCAGCGCGTCGAGCGGATCCTGCGCGATTACGTGGTGGATTTGTCTGCCGAGTTTCAGGCTGTGCATGGGGACGAGGGTTTCGGGCGGTTTTCCGAGCGGTTGCTGGATAGCCTCGACAATGTGCACAAGCGACTGGGTGGCGAGCGGCATCGACGGACGCGGGTGTTGATGGAAGAGGCGCTGGCGGAGCAGGGCCGAAGTGGGGCTGTGGATTTGCACCGCGCGTGGATCGAGGGTTTGCTGCGCGAGTATTACGACCCCATGTATGTGTTTCAGCGCGAGAAGAAGGGCGGGCGGATCGAGTTTGCGGGGGAGCGGCAGGCCGTTATCGAGTACCTGCGTCAACGGGTCAAACCCCCGGCCTGAAGGGGCCCGAGCAGGCCCCGGGCAAATTCAGGTCGGACAGCTTTCCTGGCCGTTATCCAGCCCCTGTTTGTAGCTGTGGCTCTGCAGGCTGGCCTTGCCGTTGTGCCAGGTCAGGGTCAGCACATACAGCGAGTCGTAGTCGCTGGATTCCCAGTCATCGGTGATTTTCTGTTTTCCGCCTACCGCATTGCCGGCAACCTTGTTGATCAATTCAGGAAGGTAACCATGGGACCACGCGGTGTAGATGGTCGAGTTGTGGTACTTGTCGTCGGTCAGTTCCCGGGCCAGGTCGCTGGTGTCGTTGGCCGAGAACTCGATGTTCACCGGCAGGCCGAGTTTGATCGCGGCGGGGCTGATGGTCATCAGCGGGCGGATGTAGCTGTAGGAGTTGTCCAGTTCGCCTTCCTCGACATTGCGCGTCGGGTTGGCGGCGAACACGTAGTCGGCCTTGCCGAATTTTTCCGGCAGCAGGGTCGACAGGTCGATCGCCCGGTTCAGGCCCTGGCAGTTGAGCTGGCCGAGACCACCGGCCGGTTTCTCGGCATGGCGCAGGAACACCAGGGTCTGGGTGCCGTCCACCGGTTGCGCACGGCTTTCGCTGGATTCCAGCGACAGGAACAGCGCGCTGACTGCCAGCAGGGTGGGCAGGGCCACATACGCGCGATGTTTGAAGCGGTTGGCGACTTTCATCAAGTTCGTCATGGGATAAGGCGTCTTCAGTCTGTTCGGTTAAGGCTGACAAACCTCTGCACCGGGGCATGCGCGCCGGGTGTTTTCCCTGTCATCACTGGCTTGCTTGGAGCCCCCTGAGGCCCGTTTGGTTCGATCCGCTTGAGTGCGCCGCACTTTACCGTTGAGGCTGTGCGGTTGGAGGGAAGGTTAACCACAGGATGTTGCGGATTTAAGTAAGCCGGCGGGCGAGGGCGTAAAGAACCCGAGCCAGAGCGCTGTTCGTGGATTATGCTCAGGCCTTTCATTTTGTGACTGGATGCTACACATGACTGATCTGTCCGCGTTCCCGATCACCCAGAAATGGCCGGCGCAGTACCCTGACTGGATTCAGCTTTATTCCCTGCCGACCCCCAACGGCGTCAAGGTCTCGATCATGCTCGAAGAGATCGGCCTGCCCTACGAGCCGCATCGCGTGGGCTTCGACACCAACGACCAGATGTCTGCGGAGTTCCTGTCGCTGAACCCGAACAACAAGATTCCGGCGATCCTCGACCCCCACGGTCCCGAGGACAAACCGCTGCCGTTGTTCGAGTCCGGCGCGATCCTGATCTACCTCGCCGACAAGAGCGGCCAGTTGCTGGCCCAGGAAGGCGCGTTGCGCTACGAAACCATCCAGTGGCTGATGTTCCAGATGGGCGGGATCGGCCCGATGTTCGGCCAGCTCGGTTTCTTCAACAAATTCGCCGGCAAGGACTACGAAGACAAGCGTCCCCGTGACCGCTACGTCGAAGAAAGCCGTCGCCTGCTCAGCGTCCTGAACACCCGCCTGGAAGGGCGCGACTGGATCATGGGCGAGCGCTACACCATCGCCGACATCGCCACGTTTCCGTGGGTGCGCAACCTGATCGGGTTCTACGAGGCAGGTGATCTGGTCGGCATCAACAACTTTCCGAACGTCACCCGGGTGCTGGAGCGCTTCCTCACGCGGCCGGCGGTTGTGCGCGGCCTGACCATTCCTTCCTGATTTCAAGGTTAAACACCCGACCCTGTGGGAGCTGGCTTGCCAGNCCAGCGATGAGGCTGTCACAGTCAACATCGATGTTGATTGACCCATTGCTATCGCTGGCAAGCCAGCTCCCACAGGTCATCGGGTGGTTCTGATGATTATTGCGTCTTGGGTAATGCACTGTTGATTGATCCAGGTTTGTACCCCGTCCCCCGCAAGGCATAAGCTTCGCCCCCTACGACTTTCGTCTCATCCGCTGTTTTCAGGAAAGGCCCCATGTCCAGTCAGTTCCCCGAAGCACGTCCACGCCGTCTGCGCCGCAATGCGAGCCTGCGCAGCCTGTTCCAGGAAACCGAGTTTTCCCTCAACGATCTGGTGCTGCCGATCTTCGTCGAAGAAGAGATCGATGACTTCGTGCCGATCAAGAGCATGCCCGGCGTGATGCGCATTCCCGAGCGCAAACTGGCCGGCGAAATCGAGCGTTACGCTCGGGCCGGAATCAAGTCGGTGATGACCTTCGGCGTGTCCCATCATCTGGATGCCAATGGCAGCGACACCTGGCGCGAAAACGGCCTGGTGTCGCGCATGTCGCGGATCGCCAAGGACGCCGTGCCGGACATGATCGTGATGTCTGACACCTGCTTCTGCGAGTACACCGACCATGGCCATTGCGGCGTGATGCACAACCATGAGGTCGACAACGACCAGACCCTGATCAACCTCGGCAAACAGGCAGTTGCAGCAGCCCGTGCCGGCGCCGACGTGATCGCGCCATCGGCAGCGATGGACGGCCAGGTACGGGCGATTCGCCGGGCACTCGACGACGCCGGCTTCACGCAGATTCCGATCATGGCCTACTCGACCAAATTCGCCTCGGCGCTCTACGGCCCGTTCCGCGAGGCCGGCGGCAGCGCGCTGAAGGGCGATCGCAAAAGCTATCAGATGAACCCGATGAACCGCCGCGAAGCCCTGCGCGAATCGTTGCTCGACGAACAGGAAGGCGCCGATGCGCTGATGGTCAAACCGGCCGGCGCGTACCTGGACATCATCCGCGACATCCGCGAAGCCTCGAACCTGCCGCTGGCGGCGTATCAGGTCAGCGGCGAGTACGCGATGATCAAGTTCGGCGCCCAGGCCGGGGCCATCGACGAAGATCGCGTGGTGCGCGAAAGCCTCGGCGCGATCAAGCGCGCGGGTGCGGATCTGATCTTCACCTACTTTGCGATGGACCTGGCCCTGGCCGGGATTTAAGCAACACCACAAAACCCAATGTGGGAGCGAGCTTGCTCGCGATATCGGCGTATCAGACAACCCTGCATTGACTGACAGACCGCTATCGCGAGCAAGCTCGCTCCCACAGTGGTTTGTGGTGTTCTGAATCAGGTGAAAAACGGCCGGATCCCGTGGTCACGGAAATACCGCTCGATCACCTTCGGATCCGCGCTGTTGTCGGCAATCGCCACGTAGGTATCGGGGCGCAGCAGGTAAAAGCCGTTGCGCCCCAGGCCCGCCGTTTCAAACGCCGGACGCCAGTCGAACACGTGCAGCGGCAAGTGATGTTCATTGCACCAGGCGATCATCTCGTCGCTGGTGTCGCCGTACACATGCACCTGCCAGCACGGCTGGCGCAACGGCTCGTAATTATCCCCCTCGCCATCATGGGCCCACGGCAAGCGGTCGCCGCCGTGGACGTGCCCGGCCACGCCTTCGCTCAATGCCATGCCCCGATAGTTGACGGTGATCTGCGACACCGTGCGAAACAGGAACTCGCGGCTGCTCTCGAATGAGGCCATTTTCGGAATCAGGAACGGCGCCAGCCGGGTGCGTAACAGGTCGGCCATGCGGCCTTCGGCGGTGACGAAGCTGAAGACCTTGTCGGTGGTCGACACCAGTCGCCGGGCGAAGGCGATGCGTTCGGTCTCGTAGCTGTCGAGCAGTGTGGGCGTTGCTGCGCCGCCGAGCACTGCCGCGAGTTTCCACGCCAGGTTGATCGCATCGCCGATGCCGGTGTTCATGCCCTGACCGCCGGCCGGGCTGTGCACGTGCGCCGCATCGCCGAGCAGAAACGCCCGGCCCTGGCGAAAGTGATCCGCCACCCGATGATGCACGCGGTAGGTGGAGAACCAGTTGACGTCCTCGATGTGCACGTTCAGATGTTCGATGGCACGATTGCTGACGTCGGAGAACTCGAGGGTTTCGGCGCGATCCGCACGTTCGTCGCGCACCGTGCCGATCAACCGCGCACGGCCTTCACCGGCCAGCGGGAACACCGCGAGAAAGTCCGCTTCATCCAGATCCAGATGCAACTCGCCGTTGAGCGCCGGGCCGCTGGCCCGCACATCGGCGACGTAGAAAATCTGCTGGTAGGTGCCACCGGGAAAACCGGTGTCGAGGGTTTTGCGCACAACCGAACGAGCGCCGTCACACCCGGCCAGATAGCAGGCCTGGCAGATTTCCTGCTCGCCATCCGGCAGGCGCAAATGCGCGGTGAGGCCATCGCCGTTTTCCGTGAAGCTCTCCAGCGTCGTGTTGCGCTCGACGGTCACGTCGTAGTCTTCGAGGCGGTCGATCAACAGTCGCTCGTGTTCGTCCTGGGGGTACATTTCCAGAAAGGCATAGGGCGTCAGGCCTTCGCCGATGCGGTTGAGCGGTAGTTGCGCCACGGGTTTGCCCTTGACCCAGAAATTCGCCGCCGCCACCCGGTGACCGTTGCGCACCACCGCGTCGGCCAGATCCAGTTGCCGGTACAACTCAAGGGTGCGCGCCTGCACCGCCAGCGCCCGCGAAGTGGTGCCCGGAGCGGAAGCTTTGTCGATGATGCGCACGCGCACGCCCAGTTTGCTCAGCCACAGGGCCAGCACCAGCCCGGTGGGGCCCGCGCCGATGATCAGAACATCACTGCGGTTCATGGTCTGTCCTCCTCGCGTGTCCTGATCCGAGACGTGCAACTAAGTGTGCAGCAGCAAGTATGGATCAGACGGCGAGGGCGGCCAGTCGGCCTGCCAGACGGGACGATGGAACAGCGCCGCCGGCCCGCAGTCCTATCCTGCACCCTGCGATTGAGCGTAGGGTTAACCCGGCTCAACGGACTGGATGAAGCGTTATGCACACCCCTCGATTATTCGTCAGCCTCGCCGCGCTGCTGGTACTGGCCGGTTGCGCCGGTCAACGCAGCGAAGAACCGGCGCCGCGCCCGCCCGCCGAGGTCAAGGCGCAGATCGTGCGCCTGCTGCCAGCAAAAACCGTTGACCGCCAAGGCTGGGCCACCGACATCTACGCCGCGTTCGCGGCCCAGGGCATCAGCCCGACCACACAGAATCTGTGTTCGGTGCTGGCCGTCACCGAGCAGGAATCCACCTTTCAGGTCGATCCGCCGGTACCCGGCCTGGGCAAGATCGCTCGTGACGAAATCGACCGCCGCGCCGCCAAGGTGCATATCCCGAGCCTGTTGGTCAGCGGCGCCTTGCAGGTGCGCTCGCCGAACGGCAAGAGCTACAGCGAACGCCTGAGCGCCGCCCGCAGCGAAAAGGAATTGAGCGCGATTTTCGATGATTTCATCGGCTCGGTGCCGATGGGCCGCACGCTGTTCAGCGGTTTCAACCCGGTGCACACCGGCGGGCCGATGCAGGTCAGCATCGAATTCGCCGAGAAGCACGCCAAGGATTATCCGTACCCGGTGGACGGGACGATTCGCCGCGAGGTGTTCAGCCGTCGCGGCGGGATGTATTTCGGCATCGCCCATCTGCTCGGTTATCCGGTGAGTTACCGCGAACCTTTGTACCGCTTCGCCGATTTCAACGCCGGCTGGTACGCCAGTCGCAATGCGGCGTTTCAGAACGCGGTCAGCCGGGCGTCGGGGATTCCGCTGGCGCTGGATGGCGACCTGATCCGCCCGGGCGCGATCATGCCGGGCAGCACTGAACTGGCGGTGCGCGCTCTCGGCAAATCGCTGGGCATGCGCAATCCGGTGATCCGCGATCAACTGGAGAAGGGCGATAGCCTGGGCTTCGAGGAAACCAAACTGTATCAACGGGTATTCGAGCTGGCGGAGCGTGCGGAGGGCAAGTCACTGCCCCGTGCGGTGTTGCCGGGCATCGTGCTGCAGAGCCCGAAGATCACCCGCAAACTGACCACGGCGTGGTTTGCCAAACGGGTCGACGAGCGCTATCGGCGCTGCATGGCCAAGGGCTGAGGACGATCAGACAGGCATAAAAAAACCCGGCTGACGGGAGCCGGGTTTTTTCTGGGTTGTTGCGGTCAAGCCATTCATTCAAGCAACGCGGCGTTCGATCAGACGATCCGAGCCACCTTCGGCAACGCGGCGTTCAATCAGACGATCCGAGCCACCTTCGGCAACGCGGCGTTCGATCAGACGATCCGAGCCACCTTCGGCAACGCGGCGTTCAATCAGACGATCCGAGCCACCTTCGGCAACGCGGCGTTCGATCAGACGATCCGAACCGCCTTCGGCAACGCGGCGTTCAATCAGACGATCCGAGCCACCTTCGGCAACGCGCTGTTCGATCAGACGATCCGAACCGCCTTCGGCGATCATGGTGTGGGCCGGTTTGGCGGCAAATGCGTTGGAAGCCAGAACCGAGAGGGCAATGCTGAGGATGACTTGGCGTTTCATGATTGTGTGCTCCGGGGGTGTTGTTTGTTTGGTATGGAGCCGATGTTACGCCCGGGATTTTTTAAGAGAACTTCATTGACGTGATGGTGAACATCGACGCCGATGATGGTTTGTCACAGCACCTTCACTGCGCGGCCAATTGCCTGGATCGGCCCGGTGGGTTTGCCGATCGGCGAACCGGTGGCGCCTTCCAGCGTCAGCTCGAACAATTGGTTAGGTTGCAGCGGCGGCAGTTTGTCCAGCGGGATCGACAGCGCCTGGCCCGGTTTGACCAGCCCCAGCGACACCGGACCCTGCCAGCCGTCGGCCTTGGTCCAGAATTCCAGCGCCTTGTCCGTCGGCACCTCGACCACGCCCAGCGGAATCAACTGAATCTCCCGCGGACTGCTGGCCTGGATCACCCAGCCCGGCGCCTTGTCCTGCGGGGCGACCAGCACCACCAGAAAGCTCGGTTTCGGGGTGGTTTGAGTTAGCAGGATCGAACCCAGCAACAAGGTCGCGGCCAGCCCGGCAGCGCTCAAGCCGCGCCACAGCGACAGGCGGTTCCACCAGGAAATCTCGGGCGCCACCTTATGGGTGAGTTGCCCGACACTGCGTTCGATGCGTTGCCACAACTGCGACGAGGGCTGATGCGCCGGCGCGAGGTCGGTCAGTTCCAGCAGACGCCGCTCCCAGGCATCCACGGCCGCTTGCAGCTCGGGCTCGTTGGGCAAGCGTCGTTGCACTTCGGCGCGGGCTTCGGCCGAGAGGGTGCCGAGCACGTATTCGCTGGCCAGTTCATCGCGTTCCTGCGCCGATTCGGTGGTCATCCCATGCACTCCCGCAACGCATTGAGGCTGCGCTTGATCCAGGCTTTGACGGTGCCCAGCGGCGTGTCGAGGCGTTGGGCGATCTGTGCGTGGCTGTAACCGTCGACGTAGGCGTGAAGGATGCAGCGGCGGCGTTGCGGTTCCAGTTGATGCAGGCAGCGATGGATGCGGGTCGATTGCGCCAGCGCATCGAAGTCGTCATCAATCGCCGGAGATTCGTTGCTGTCGTTCAACGGCGTTTCCCGGTCGTGATTGCGCAGCACATTCAGCGCCAGATGGCGGGTCACGCTGAACATCCAGCCCCGGGCCGAACCGCGCGCCGGATCGAAACCCGCCGCGCCAGCCCAGATCTTGATGAATGCGTCGTGAACGATGTCTTCGGCCAGCGCCGTGTCGCGCACCAGACGCCGGGCCACACCGAGCAGCCGCGGGCTTTCCTGCACATACAATTCGCGCAGGGCCCCGCGCTCGCCGCGGGCACAGGCGGCGAGGCGGGCTTCGTAATCGAACGCGGTTTCGGGTAATGGCATGTCCTGCAATCTAGCAAGCATCGGCCAAACGTCCAGTCAGGCTCAGTTCGCCGCCCAGAAAATGTAGTCGGCCTGGTACTTCACCACTTCCTGTTTGCCCTTGTTGGCTGCCGTGCATTCGCTGCCCGGCGCCACGCCGCCCTTGAGCGCGACGCGCTGGATGTAGCTCACGCCGCTCATGGCGCCTTTGCCCTCGGCGGGGTTGGCCTTGACCAGTTGATAGGGCAGGTTGCCCGGGCTCGATGGCGCTACGGCCAGTTGCGTACCGGTGACTTTCGAGCCGTCCTTTGCCTGCCAGGTGGCGGGCGGGCCGAAGTAGGTACCGACCTGTTTGCCGCTGCGATCGTTGAGCACCGCTTTGGGGCCGACGAACACCCACTCGGTCTGGCCGGCGGCATTGGCCTTGTCCCGGCATTCGTAGGTGATCTCGCCGACCCCGGTGGTTTCCATCGCGATCTTGTGGCCGTCTGGCACTTTGATCGCGTCGGGATAACTGCTTTGGGCAAAGCTTGTCGAGGCGACGGCGAGCAAACCGGTGAAGCCGATCAGTTGGGTGATGTTCATCAGTGTTTCTCCGAAAAAGGGTAAACCGCTGACAGCCGAAAGAGGGCTGTTACAGGGACTACCCGCGACGGAGGCGTTTGGATGCAGGGCCCGACAAATAATTTTGAAAACACTGCAACCCCGCTCCCACAGGGATCTTCAGCAATTGTCAGATTGTTGTAACCAGCTCTTTCCCGGTTTTTTCCAATGCCAGGCCGGAGGCCTTCAGGAGTTCCTGGGTGTAGGCATGCTGCGGCGCCGCAAAAATCTCCCGGGACGACCCCTGTTCCACCACCTTGCCGTCCTTGATCACCATCAAGTCGTGCGCCAGTGCATGCACCACCGCCAGGTCATGGCTGATGAACAGGTATGTCAGCCCATGGCGGATCTGCAATTGCCGCAACAACTCCACCACCTGTTTCTGCACCGTGCGATCCAGTGCCGAGGTCGGTTCGTCGAGCAGAATCAGCGCCGGTTCCAGTACCAGCGCCCGGGCGATGGAAATGCGCTGGCGCTGGCCGCCGGAGAATTCGTGGGGATAGCGATGGCGGCTCTGCGGGTCGAGGCCGACTTCCTTCAAGACGCGGATCACCGCAGCCTCACGTTCTTCGGGCGTGCCGATGCCGTGGGTCAGCAGGCCTTCGGCAATGATCTGCTGCACCGACATCCGTGGGCTGAGGCTGCCGAACGGGTCCTGGAACACTACCTGAATCTGTCGGCGCAACGGGCGCATCAAGCGCTGATTGAGCAGGCTCAGTTGCTTGTTGCCGAAGCGAATCTCGCCCTCGGATTCCACCAGCCGCAGAATTGCCTGGCCCAGCGTCGATTTGCCCGAGCCGGACTCGCCGACAATCCCCAGGGTCTTGCCCCGTTGCAGCCGGAAACTCACGCCGTCCACGGCCTTGATGTATTGCTGGGTGCGGCTGAACAACGCCTTGGGCAGCGGGAACCAGACTTTCAGATCGTCCACCTCCAGCAGGTTGTGATCGTAGCGACTCGGCACCGGTGCGCCCGACGGTTCCGCCTCGATCAGCAGCCGGCTGTAGGGATGCTGCGCGGCGCGGAACAGCGTTTCGCAATCGGCCTGTTCGACGATTTCCCCATGGCGCATCACGCACACCCGTTGGGCGATGCGCCGCACCAGATTGAGGTCGTGAGTGATCAGCAGCAGCGACATGCCGAGGCGTTGCTGCAACTCGATCAACAGCTCGAGAATTTTCTGTTGCACGGTCACGTCCAGCGCCGTGGTCGGTTCGTCGGCGATCAGCAATTCCGGTTCGTTGGCCAGCGCCATGGCAATCATCACCCGTTGCCGCTGGCCGCCGGAGAGCTGGTGCGGATAGGCCTTCAGACGCTGCAACGGCTGGCGAATGCCGACCAGTTCCAGCAGTTCCAGCGTGCGCTGGCGCGCGGCGCGGCCCTTGAGTCCCTTGTGGATCTCCAGCACTTCGCTGATCTGTTTTTCCACCGTGTGCAACGGGTTCAGCGAGGTCATCGGCTCCTGGAAAATCATCGCGATGCGGTTGCCGCGCAAGCTGCGCATCTGCTGTTCACTGGCGTGCAGCAAGTCCACGCCGTTGTAACGGATGCTGCCCGTGCTACTGACGGTTTTGCCTGGCAGCAAACGCAGGATCGAGTGCGCCGTCACCGACTTGCCCGAGCCGGATTCACCGACCAGTGCCAGGCATTCGCCACGGCGGATGTCGAGGTTCACGCCGTGCACCACTTCGTGCCCGGCGAAGGCGACGCGCAGGTCGCGGATTTCAATCAGGTTGTCGGTCATTTCAGCTCCGGGGATCAGGATCGCGGATCGAACGCGTCACGGCAGGCTTCGCCGATGAACACCAGCAGGGACAGAATCAGCGCCAGGGCAAAAAACGCCGTCAGCCCCAGCCACGGCGCTTGCAGATTGCGCTTGGCCTGGCCGATCAGTTCACCCAGCGAGGCGGTGCCGGCGGGCATGCCGAAGCCGAGAAAATCCAGTGCGGTGAGGGTGGCAATGGCGCCGGTCAGAATGAACGGCAGGTAGGTGAGGGTGGAGGTCATGGCGTTGGGCAGAATGTGCCGGCGCATCAGCTCGCTGTCCGTCAGGCCCAGCGCCCGCGCGGCCTTGACGTATTCCAGGCTGCGCCCGCGCAGGAACTCGGCGCGCACCACATCCACCAGTGCCAGCCAGGAAAACAGCGCCATGATCCCCAGCAGCCACCAGAAACTCGGCGAGACGAACCCCGACAAAATGATCAGCAGGTACAGCACCGGCAATCCCGACCAGATCTCCAGCACCCGCTGCCCGAGCAAGTCGACCCAGCCGCCGTAATAACCCTGCAACGCCCCGGCCACGATGCCGACCAGCGCACTGACGGCGGTGAGGATCAGCGCAAACAGAATCGAAATCCGCGTGCCGAAAATCACCCGCGCCAACACGTCCCGGGCCTGATCGTCAGTGCCCAGCCAGTTGCTGGAGGACGGCGGGCTCGGCGCCGGTTCCGTGAGGTCGTAATTGACCGTGTCGTAGCTGAACGGGATCGGCGGGAACAGCATCCAGCCGCCTTGATCCTCGATCAGTTTGTGTACGTAATTGCTGGCGTAATCCGGCTGGAACGGCAGTTCGCCGCCGAAATCGGTTTCCTGATAATCGCTGAGGATCGGGAAGTAGAAGGCGTTGTGGTAGCGGATCACCAGCGGTTTGTCGTTGGCGATCAGTTCGCCGCCGAGGCAGATCAGGCACAGCCCGATGAACAGCCACAGCGACCAGCGCCCGCGACGGTTGGCCTTGAATTGGGCGATGCGCCGCCGGCCCAGAGGGGAGAGTGTGAACATCAGGCAGTCCTCGCCGAGAAGTCGATGCGCGGGTCGAGCAGGGTGTAGCAGAGGTCGCCGATCAGCTTGATCAACAGGCCGAACAGGGTGAACAGAAACAGCGTGCCGAACACCACCGGGTAGTCCCGCGACACCGCCGCTTCGTAGCTCATGCGCCCGAGGCCGTCGAGGTTGAAGATGGTTTCGATCAGCAGCGAGCCGGCGAAAAACACCTCGATCAATGCCGATGGCACTCCGGCCACCACCAGCAGCATTGCGTTGCGAAACACATGGCCGTAGAGCACGCGTCTTTCGGTCAGGCCTTTGGCGCGTGCGGTGATCACGTACTGGCGGCTGATCTCGTTGAGGAAGCTGTTCTTGGTCAGGATCGTCAGCGTCGCAAAACCGCCGATCACCAGCGCCGTCACCGGCAACACCAGGTGCCAGAGGTAGTCGCCTACCTTGCCCCACAGGCTCAGGCTGGCGAAGTTGTCCGAGACCAGCCCCTGCACCGGAAACCAGTTGACGTAGCTACCCCCGGCGAACACCACGATCAGCAGGATCGCGAACAGAAACGCCGGCATCGCGTAACCGACGATGATCGCCGTGCTGCTCCAGACATCGAAAGCGCTGCCGTTTTTGATTGCCTTGCGAATGCCCAGCGGGATCGAGATCAGGTAGGTGATCAAGGTCGCCCACAGGCCGAGGGACAGCGACACCGGCAGCTTCTGCACGATCAGATCCGTCACCTTCGCACCGCGAAAGAAGCTGCTGCCCAAATCCAGTTGCGCGTAGTTTTTCAGCATCAGCCACAGGCGTTCGTGCATCGGCTTGTCGAAGCCGTAGTGGTGTTTGATCTCTTCGATCAGCGCCGGGTCCAGGCCACGGCTGCTGCGCCCGGCACCGCCGATGGCCGTGACCTCGCTGGCGCCGCCCATGCTGTGCCCGCCGAAGCCTTGCAGGCGGGCGATGGCTTGTTCCACCGGGCCGCCGGGCGCGGCCTGCACGATGACGAAGTTGACCACCAGAATGCACAGCAGCGTCGGGATGATCAGCAACAGACGTCGACTCAGATAACGCCACATGTCACTGGCCCCCCGCGAGCTGGCGCAGGGCACTCATCTGCTGGTTGGTCAGCGGCTTGGCCGAGACCTCCCACCAGGTATCGAGGCCTTCGCTGTAAATCGGCTGCACCGGTGGCCTGCCGAAGCGGTTCTGATACACCGTCGGTGTGCCTTTGGAGTAGTAGTTGGGAATCATGTAGTCACCCCATTGCAGCACCCGGTCGAGGGCGCGGGCGTAACGCACCATGGCGTCGCGGGTATTGGCCTGGACCAGGCCGTCGATCAGCCGGTCCACCGCCGGGTCCGCCAGCACCATCGAATTGGAGCTGCCGACCTGGGTCGCGCTCTGCGAGGCATACAGGCTGTACAACTCGCGGCCCGGCGAGACGATCGGATCGCCGCTGCGGGGGAAACTGGTGACGATCATGTCGTAGTCCCGGGCGTTGAGCCGGTTGATGTATTGCGCCGAATCGATACGTCGCAAATTGAGGGTGATGCCGATCTGCGCCAGGGTGCGTTTGTACGGCAGCAGCATGCGGTCGAAACCGCCCTGGCCGTCGAGGAAGGTGAATTCGAATGGCTCGCCGGCGGCGTTCACCAGCCGATTGTTTTTTGGGGTCCATCCGGCTTCGGCCAGCAGCTTCAGGGCCTGCAACTGCTTGTCGCGGATGTAGCCGCTGCCATCGGTTTTCGGCGCCTGATAGACCCGGCTGAAAACCTCGTCCGGAATCTGTCCGCGCAGCGGTTCGAGGATCGCCAGTTCGCCGGCGTCGGGCAGCGCGGTGGCGGCCATTTCACTCTTCGGCCAGTAGCTGTTCTGGCGCACGTAGAAGCCGCGCATCATCTGCTTGTTGGTCCACTCGAAATCCCACAGCAGGCTCAGCGCCTGACGCACGCGGCGATCCTTGAACAGCGGGTTCTGCAGGTTGAACACGAAACCCTGGGCGCAGGTCGGTTTGTCCGGGGCGAGAATTGCCTGTTGCAGGCGACCGTCGCGCAGGGCCGGGCTGTCGTAGCCGACCACGTAGCCGGACGAGGAAAACTCGCGGTTGTAGTCGAACGCGCCGGCCTGCAGCAATTGTCGGGCGACATCGGTGTCGCCGTAGAAATTCACGGTCAGGCTGTCGAAGTTGTACATCCCGCGACTGACCGGCAAGTCTTTGCCCCACCAGTGCGGATCTCTCTGAAAACTGATGCTGCGTCCCGCATCGACCTTGCTCACCCGATACGGGCCGCTGCCCAATGGTGGTTCGAAACCGCCGCCGTTGGCGAAGTCGCGGGTTTTCCACCAGTGCTCGGGCACCGGTCGCAGCGACGCCAGATCCAGCGCCAGGGTGCGGTTGAGGTTGTTCTTGAAAGTGAAGCGAATCTGCCGCGGGCCTTCGATCAGCACGTCCTGCACGTCGGCGTATTGCTGGCGATAACTCAGGCTGCCCTTGGTCATCAACAGTTCGAAGGTGTAGCGCACGTCCTCGGCGGTGATCGGCGTGCCATCGGCGAAACGCGCCTCGGGATTCAGGTTGAAACGCACCCACAGACCGTCGGGATCGCGCTCCATGGTTTGCGCCACCAGACCGTAGACGGTGTAGGGCTCGTCCAGCGAGCGGAACGCCAGCGGCGAATACACCCAGTCGTTGACCTGCACCACGGAAATGCCCTGATCGGCATACGGGGTGATGTAGTTGTACTGACCGATCTCCATCGAAGCGCGGCTGAGCGAGCCACCCTTGGGGGCGTCGGGATTGACGAAATCGAAGTGCTGGAAACCGGCGGGGTATTTCGGCGCCTCGCCGTACACCGTCATCGCGTAGCTGCCGCCGGCCAGCGCAGCTGCCGCGTTGCACAGCAGCGCGCTGCCGAGCAGCAGGCCGGCCATGTTGCGCAAAAAGCTCATGAGATCACTCCTCAAACCTCTGAAAGAACAAGGACCCCTGTGGGAGCTGGCAAGCCAGCTCCCACAGGGTTATGCAGTGCTCGTTCCTTAGAAGTGGTACGTCATGCGCGCAAACAGCGTGCGGCCCAGCGGGTCGGTGTAGCGCGGGTCATAACCGCTCTGGAAGTTGTAAGCCTGGTTGGAGAACGGCGGATCGCGGTCGAACAGGTTCTTCACCCCGGCATCGACGTCCAGCACCTTGTCGAAGGTGTAGCCGGCCGACAGGTCCCACACCGAATACGATGCGACCCGCGCGTTGGTCTCGCGGTCGTAGTCGTTGTAGCCGGTGGTGAAGCGGTTGGTCAGCGCCGCGCGGGCCGCACCGAAGGTCCAGGAACCGGTCAGGTTGTGTTTCCAGCGGGCAATCACACCGTCGCCCTTGAAGTCGCCGACCTTGTCGGTGAACGGGCCCTTGATGGTGCTCTGGAAGTCGTACTCGTCGACATAGGTGCCTTGCAGGCCCAGGCCGAACTGACCGTACGGCGTGTTCGGGAAGCGATAGTCCAGCGACACATCGACGCCGTTGGTTTCGACGATGCCGAGGTTGGCGTTGCCGGTGACGATGTAATTGAGCGTGCCATCGGCGTTGCGCACAAAGCGGTCAGGGTAGCTGCCGGCCTGATCGAACACGGTGGATTCCGGGAACGGCTGGATCTGGTTGGAGATGTGAATCCACCAGAAATCCAGGCCCACGGACAGATTGCTGACCGGCTGATAGACAAAGCCCAGCGTCACGTTGCGCGCCTTCTCCGGGGCCAGGTCTTCGTTGCCGCCGATCTGGTTGAGGAACTGCTGACCGCAATCGCGCCCGCCGTTGCCGCCCGGTTGCACCACGCCGCCGGTACACAGCACCGGGTCGTTGTAGTAGCCCTGGGTGTAGGTGATGCTGCGCGGCGAATACAGCTCATACAGCGACGGCGCACGGAAGCCTTCGCTGTAGGCGCCGCGCACCACCAGCTCCTTGAGCGGCTGATAACGGAACGAATATTTCGGGTTGGTGGTGCTGCCGAAGTCACTGTATTTGTCGTGACGCACGGCGGCGGACAATTCCAGGCTGTCGAGTACCGGTACGTTGATTTCCGCGTAGGCGGCTTTCACGCTGCGGTCGCCCTCGACGCTGCCGGCCGGGTCGATGCCCAGGCTCTGGATGTCGCCGGCAAAGGCTTCGTAGTCTTGGTGGAATTTCTCTTTGCGGTACTCGCCGCCCAGGGCCAGGCCGGACGGACCGGCACCGAACCAGTCACCGATCTCGCGGCTGATCCGCCCGTCGAAACCGGCGACCCGACCGACCGCCGTGGAATAGGCGCCGTGGTACGCGGCCTGGTCGATGTATTGCTGACCGGCGCTGGTCTGCGGGCCGAACGGGTTGAGCAGGCCGCTGGCCAGACCGTCGATCATCGCCTGATCGCTGACGTAGCCGCTGGTAACGCTGGAGACGATCTTGTTCTGGTTGTACGAGGCGCCGACGTTGTAGTCCCAGCCGCCCACCAGACCGTCGAAGCTCAGCAAAAAGCGCTGGCTGGTGTTCTGGTCTTTCGATTCACGCGGGCCGGCGGCGGTTTCGCGCCAGTTCACGTCCACCGGTTGCGTCGGGTCGAGGGCGAAACCGGTGGGCGCCGGGGTGATGCCGTTGCCGGGATAGTAGGGCGAGGACGAATCCAGGCTCAGGCCGGTCAATGGCGCCGGGCCGACAGCGGTGGCGTTGTTGTTGCGCGACCAGAAGTATTCAAGGTTGACGTTGTGGTCGTCGGCCAGTTTGCCGGTGGTCTTGCCGAAGAACGACGTCTTCTCGGTCTGCGGCACCAGGTCGATGAATTCCCGGGTGCTGAAGCGGCAGAGGCCGTCGCGGGCCACCAGGTTGGGGCCGTTGCAATTGCTGTTGGCCAGCGGGTTGGTGGCGTTGCCGTTCTGGCTGTAGTTGCCGGGGAACGCGGTGCCGGAGGTCTGGTCGAGACCTCGGCCGGGCACGTAGTCACGGGCGAAGGAGCGGTCGTTGGCGTCGAGGTTCTGTTGCTTGTTGTAGTTGAACACGCCGAGCACGTTGAAGCGGTCCTGCTCCAGGTCGCCGTAGCCCCAGCTTGCGCTCATGTCCTTGGTCGCACCGCCGCCGCTGTGGGTCGGGGTTTCGCCGCCGAGGGTGAGCTGGCCGTCGGTCATGGATTTCTTGGTGATGAAGTTGATCACGCCGCCGATGGCGTCGGTGCCGTACAGGGCCGAGGCGCCATCGCGCAGCACTTCCACGCGCTCGATCGCGGCAAACGGGATCATGTTCAGATCCACCGCGCCGCCGGCCGAGTTAGTGCCCGACAGGGCGTTGTTGGCCAGTCGGCGACCGTTGAGCAGCACCAGCGTCTTGTTCGCGCCGATGCCGCGCATGTCGGCGAACGATGCGCCGCCGGTGGCTGCGCCGACCGAGCCTGCGCTGTTGTTGATCGACTGGCTGCCGGTGATGCGCTGCACCAGTTCGGCGGTGGTGGTCACGCCCTGTTTGCGCAGTTCATCGGCCTTGAGCACGGTGATCGGCACCGCCGTTTCCGCATCGACCCGGCGAATCGCCGAACCGGTCACTTCGACCCGTTGCAGTTGCGTGGTCGGCGCAACCACCGCAGCGGCGGCCGGGACGCCGTTGTCGTCCTCGGCAGCCTGAACCCCGGCGCCCATCCCCATGGCCACCAGGTACAACGGAACGAAACGGTGGCGGGAAATCGTCGCCACCAAAGGTTTGAGCGTGAAGCGTGGAGTGTTCATCAGCATGGTTGTTTCCGACTTTGTTAGACGTTTATCGAAATGGCCTTGTGAGCCCTCTTTGCACGGAGCACGGTGGTGCCGCGCCGCGAAAACCACTTTCTTCAAGCAAGCCGATCCCCTCCGAAGACGCGCAGCGTTTTTCGGTCGGCCGATTGCGACGGGATTCAACGAACGGTGCCGGGCGCGTCCCTCACAGCGCGCCCGGCACCGCCGTCAGCGGGTGGTCATCACCGATATCTTGGTGATGCCCGAGCGCTCGATGGACGCCATGGCCTTGGCGACCTGGCCGTAATTCACGGCGGAGTCGGCCTGCAGCTGCACGCGTACGTCGGCATCTTTGGCCTTGACTTCCTTGAGGCTGGCCTCCAGTGATTCCGGCGCCAGCTCGGTCTTGGCCAGGAAGAACTTGCCGTCCTGATCGACGCTGACCACCACCGGGTCCTTCTTTTCGGCGGGAGCGACGGCGTCGGTTTTTGGCAGGTTGACCTTGATCGCGTTGGTCATCAGCGGCGCGGTGACGATGAACACCACCAGCAGCACGAGCATCACGTCCACCAGCGGCGTGACGTTCATTTCGCTGAGCACTTCATCGCTGTCTTGAGTGGAAAAGGACATCAGCTGGCCTCCCGCACGGCGGCCGTGGATTTGGCGATGGCCTGGCGGCTGATGGAAAACGCGCTGCGCGAGGCGAGGGCGTCGAAGTCGTGGGCGAAGTCATCCATGTCCGCCGAAGCCAGCTTCAGGCGCCGCAGGAAGAAGTTGTAAATCAGCACCGCCGGCACCGCGACGGCAATCCCCACACCGGTGGCGATCAGTGCGTGGCCGATCGGCCCGGCCACGGTTTCCAGGCTGGCCGAACCGCTGGCGCCGATGCTTTGCAAGGCTTCCATGATTCCCCACACGGTGCCGAACAGGCCAATGAACGGCGCGGTGCTGCCGATGCTGGCGAGGATCGCCTGGCCGTTTTCCAGTGAGCGGCGTTCCTTCTGGATCTGCTGGCGCAGGTTGCGTTCCAGGCGGTCGGAACGGTTGATGGTGTGCGCCAGTTGCTGGGTGGTGCGCGGGGATTCTTCCACCAGCAAGGCTTCGAAACCGCTGCTGGCGATCCGCGCCAGCGAGCCCGGATACTGGCTGGCGTGTTCGGCGGCGGTCAGCAGATCCGGCGCGCCCCAGAAGGCTTTGCTGAACTGCCGGTTCTGGGTTTTCTGGCGCAGGTATTGCGCCGACTTGACCAGCAGGATCGCCCAACTGACCACGGAAAACAGCACCAGCCCCCAGAGCACGCCGGGGACAATCATCGAAGACAGAGAATCGTTCATGGCTACACCTCGCTTGCGTTAATCGGTTGTGAGTTCGGTTGTCGCGCCGTCATTGCGGCAATTTGAAATCGATGGTCTGGGTAGCGAAGCCGTCGATCGGTGTGTCGCCGCGCTTGGCCGGAATGAACTTCCAGGCCTTCACCGCCGCGACTGCCGCGTCATCCAGTTGCGGCTTGCCGCTGGACTTGGTCACCGTCACCGAACCGGCGCGTCCATTGGCCAGCACCTGAATCCGCAGCACCACGCTGCCTTCCCAGTTGCGCCGCAGCGCCAGCGACGGGTATTCCGGCGGCGGGTTGCCGAGGCTGGCGAGGCCGGAAATCGCCGCCGACTCTTTCACCGGGCCCGGTGCCGCAGCAGGTGCCGGCGGCGCGCTCGGGGTCGCCGGAGCGGCAGGCGCGGCTGGTTGCGCAGGTGCCGGCGGCGCTTTCGGCGGCTCGGCCTTTTTCACCGGTTTGGGTTTCTCGACCGGTTTCGGTTTTTCGATCGGCTTGGGTTTCTCCACCGGTTTGGGCGGCGGCTTGACCGCGTCCTCGTCTTCCACCGGTTGTTCCGGTTCGGGAGGGGGCGGTGGTGGGGGCGGCGGCTCCGGTGTCGGCGGGGCCGGCGGTGTCGGGCTGGTCAGCTCGACGGTCATTTCCGGAATTTCCGGCGGCGTGGGCAGCGGCTCGGCCCGCGCTTGCTGGAAAAACCACCAGGCGCCGCCGTGTATCAGCGCCGACACCGCCACCAGCAACAGCATCTGCTGTTTGTTCAGGCCGCCGGGCTGCGACGTGTTGGCCTTGTAGACGGGCCGACCCGCCACCGACGCAAGCGCTGCGTTCGGTACTGGCCCCGGCGGCGTTCTGTGCTTTACCGCATCGTTCATTAAAGCTCCCTCGGGTGGATGAAGGGCAATAAGGTGCCGTTCGAACAACACAGCGTTGTTCGAGTGAGTGGTCGCAACTTTCATACGGGTGTGCAGAAGCCGATAGTTGAACTATCTATTGAACAGGGCTTGTGCAGCGTGTTGTTTCAGTAATGCCGACTTCGATGGTTCATTGATCCGGTCCGTGGCTGTTCTTTTATAAGAGAGTGTGCAATTGAGTGGCAAACATCATTCGTGCCCTCATGGTGGATGCAATAGCAACCGCTGTGCCAAAGAGTGACCAAATGTGTATCGGTTATTTCACGGATGATACGTATGTCGCATTTATATAAGTTTCATTGAGTACACCGGTTTTCATGGGTGCATAACCGCCCGACAGCCCTGTTTTCAGGGCTTTTTTCAGGGCGAGACAGGCTTGGCGCGGTATCGCGCTGTTCAGCGAGATAGAGCGGCTGTTCTCGTGTCGGCCAGGACGCGTGATGGTGCGTGGCGGACTGATTTGGTGCGGGTCTGTGTTTTAGCGGGTCACAGGCGATGTTCCTTGTTTTTGTCTAAATAAAATCGGCTCTGGGTAATGATTGATAGTGCAGTTTTGGTGCGCTTTGGACATTAACGCCGAACAGCAAAAGTTGTATCGGTGTGCTGTCTGAAAGTTATTGTCGAACAATGTGTTCTTGCATTCATTAATGCAGCGCGCACGCAATGGCTTCTTGCGTGCTATTTAAAAAATAAATAGTGCAGGCGTTCAGGTAATAAAAGGAATGCACGGACTGTTCGGCGGGCGAACGCGGCGCAGGTAAACGGGCATCGAGAGAAGAGGGTGGCGCAGCAGATGAAGATTCACGCGGTGAACTCCTTGTTGCCAGCTCGGATACGCGAACTTTTGGTTCGGTATCGCACCTTACAAGAACGCGGATAGCGTTCGCTGATTGCTCTTGGTGCGGGATGGGCACCGCCAGCGCTGTTTTGCGAGATCAGGGATTCGCAAGCTGCCGATGAATGCGCAATCCGTGCCAAATTCGATACAACAGCTATAAATAGGGCCAGGCAGGACGCCTTTCGCAGTGGAGGAGGGGTTATGTATCAGCTCTACGGACATCGCAATTCAGGGGCCGCGGCCATCGAGGCGGCGCTCGAGCTGTGCCAGGTGGCTTACCGCTTCATCGATATCGAGGCCAGTGCGGAAGCGGCCCAGGAGCTGGCGCGGCTCAATCCGCTCAAACAGATCCCGACCCTGCAACTGCCGGACGGCAGTGTCATCACCGAAAGTGCGGCGATTCTGATTCATCTGGGGCAAACCTTTGCGCAATCCGGCCTGCTGCCAGCCAACGGCGCTGACCGCGATCAGGCGATTCGGGGCCTGGTGTACATCGTCAGCAATTGTTACGCGGCCATCGGGATCATTGATTACCCGGAACGCTGGCTGGTGATGCCGGACGAGGCCTCGCGACAGAATCTGATGGCGGGGGCGCGGGAACGACTGCACTGGAGCTGGGAGGTGTTTGCCGATCAGTTCTCGGCCGAGCTGTACCTGGACGATGAAACACCGGGGGCACTGGACGTGCTGGCGGCGGTGGTCACGCGCTGGGCCGGTGCCCGCGAACACCTGCGTCAGGCCCGACCCGGTTTCCATGCGTGGCTGCAACGCATCGACCGACACCCGGTGCTGGCGCCGGTCTTTGCGCGGCATTGGCCCGGTTAAGAAATCGAATCAGATGGTGATCGTTGATCGTTCCCACGCTCCGCGTGGGAATGCCTCTTGTGACGCTCTGCGTCACGCTTTGGGACGCGGAGCGTCCCCGGCTGCATTCCCACGCTGAGCGTGGGAACGATCAAGCGTGGGAACGATCAGGGTGAAGGCATTATTCCCCGCGAATGTACTGCTCCAGCTGTTTGATCAGCTCGGCCTGCTCGGCAATCGCTTCCTTGACCAGGTCGCCGATCGACAGCAGGCCGATCAGCTTGCCGTTCTCCACCACCGGCAAGTGACGCAGGCGTTTGTCGGACATGATGCCAAGGCAGGTGTCGACGGTCTGGTGGGTGTCCACCGTGATCACGTTAGCCACCATGATGTCGCGCACCGGCGTGCCCACCGAGGAGCGACCGTGCAGCACCAGTTTGCGCGCGTAATCACGCTCGCTGATGATGCCCACCACTTTGTCGTCTTCCACCACGAGCAGGGCGCCGACGTTCTTCTCGGCCATTTTCATCAGCGCTTCGAGCACCATGTGATCGGGCTTGATCTGGTGCACTTCCTGATTTTTCGGATCTTTGAGCTTGAGCAGCTGGGCGACGGTTTTCATGGCGGTTACTCAGGTGTTGTCGTTGTTCTCCAAGCATCGTAGACGCAGGCGCGCAGGGCAAGGCCGCAAAACGGCAGATAACACGCAAAAAACGTCATTTGACCGGGTTTTTCATGGCGAGGCCTTTCTCACGGGTTACGGCAATGCCGCGTAGAATGCCCGTCTGAATCAATTCCTGAGGTTGCAGTGGTGGATTTACAGCAGGGCTTCGTCCTGACCCGGCATTGGCGTGACACCCCGGCCGGCACCGAAGTCGAGTTCTGGCTGGCGACCGACGCCGGGCCGCGCCGTGTGCGTCTGCCGCATCAGCCGTCGGTGGCGTTCATCCCGGCGGCGCAGCGCGAGCAGGCCGAGCGGGTGCTGGCGGACGAAAAGAACGTCGAACTGCGCCCCTTGGCCTTGCAGGATTTCGAGCATCGCCCGGTGCTCGGTCTGTACTGCCAGCAGCATGGTCAGTTGATGCGCCTTGAAACCGCGCTCAACCGCCACAGTGTCGATGTCTTCGAAGCCGATGTGCGACCGCCCGAGCGTTACCTGATGGAACGTTTCATCACCGCGCCGGTGTGGTTCAGCGGCACGCCCGATGCCGACGGCGTGTTGCTCGACGCCCACCTCAAGCCTGCCCCCGACTATCGCCCGCAACTGCGGCTGGTCTCGCTGGACATCGAAACCACCGAGCAGGGCGAGTTGTACTCCATCGCCCTGGAAGGCTGCGGCGAACGTCAGGTGTACATGCTCGGCGCACCGAACGGCGATCACAGCATCGTCGACTTCGACCTCGAGTACTGCGAATCGCGCACCTTGATCCTGAAAAAGCTCAACGACTGGTTCGCCCGTCATGACCCCGACGCGATCATCGGCTGGAACCTCGTGCAGTTCGACCTGCGCATCCTCCACGAACACGCTCGGCGCCTCGGCGTGCCGCTCAAGCTCGGGCGTGGCGGCGAGGAAATGCAGTGGCGCGAACACGGCAGCCGCACTCATTACTTCGCGGCCGCGGCGGGGCGGCTGATCATCGATGGCATCGAATCCCTGCGTTCGGCGACCTGGAGCTTTCCCTCGTTCAGTCTGGAGAACGTCGCCCAGACCTTGCTCGGCGAGGGCAAGTCCATCGACAACCCGTACCAGCGCATGGACGAGATCAACCGCATGTTCGCCGAGGACAAACCGGCGCTGGCCAAGTACAACCTCAAGGACTGCGAACTGGTCACGCGGATCTTCGCCAGGACCGAACTGCTGAAATTTTTGCTGGAGCGCGCCAGCGTCACCGGCCTGCCGGCGGATCGCAGCGGCGGCTCGGTGGCGGCGTTCACTCATTTGTACATGCCGTTGATGCACCGCCAGGGTTTTGTGGCGCCGAACCTTGGCACCAATCCGCCGCAGGCCAGCCCCGGCGGGTTTGTCATGGACTCGCAACCGGGGCTGTATGAGTCGGTGCTGGTGCTCGACTACAAGAGCCTTTATCCGTCGATCATCCGCACCTTTCTGATCGACCCGGTGGGGTTGATCGAAGGCTTGCAGCATCCTGACGATAGCGACTCGGTGCCGGGCTTTCGCGGTGCGCGCTTTTCCCGCACCCGGCATTGCTTGCCGTCCATCGTCGCCCGGGTCGCCGAGGGCCGCGAGACCGCCAAGCGCGAACACAACGCGCCGTTGTCCCAGGCGCTGAAGATCATCATGAACGCCTTCTATGGCGTGCTCGGTTCCAGCGGTTGCCGGTTTTTCGATACGCGGCTGGCGTCCTCGATCACCCTGCGCGGCCACGAAATCATGCTGCGCACTCGACAGCTGATTGAGGCTCAGGGGCATGCGGTGATTTATGGCGATACCGACTCGACGTTCGTCTGGCTGCGTCGCCCGCACGGTCAGGAAGAAGCGGCACAAATCGGTCGGGCCTTGGTGCAGCACGTCAACGATTGGTGGCGCGAGCATGTGCGTGAGCAATACGGTCTGGAAAGCGCCCTCGAATTGCAGTTCGAAACTCATTACAAGCGCTTTTTGATGCCGACGATTCGCGGCGCCGAGGAGGGCAGCAAAAAGCGCTACGCCGGCCTGGTGACCCGCGCCGACGGCAGCGAGGAAATGGTCTACAAAGGCCTGGAAACCGTGCGCACCGACTGGTCGCTGCTGGCCCGGCAATTCCAGCAGGAGCTGTACGAGCGGATCTTCCAGCGCAAGCCGTATCAGGATTACGTGCGCGAGTATGTGCGCAAGACCCTGGCCGGCGAGTTCGACGAGCGACTGGTCTACCGCAAGCGCCTGCGCCGTACCCTCGACGATTACGAACGCAACGTGCCGCCCCACGTGCGCGCCGCGCGGCTGGCGGACGATTACAACGCGCAGCACGGTCGCCCGCGCCAGTACCAGAACGGCGGCTGGATCAGCTACGTCATCACCTTGGCCGGCCCCGAACCGCTGGAAGTGCGCCGCGCCGCCATCGACTACGACCACTACATCACCCGCCAGCTGCAACCGGTGGCAGATGCGATCCTGCCGTTTGTCGACGACGATTTCTCAACCCTGATCGGGGGGCAGCTGGGCCTGTTTTGAGTCCAGCAGTTGCAAGGTCCATTCGTCCTCAATGCCGTGAAAGAAGCGCTCCAGCGCCTGATGCCAGAGGCTGTCGTCGTCGGCGAACTGGGCGAACAGGGTCATCGATGAGTGGAATTTCAGGTCGTCCGGATGGCCGAAAATCTCGTCAATCGAACGTTGCTGCACATTCAGTACAAGCTGGGTGCAGGTCCGCAGGCGGGCGCCGAGCAACGGGTGGTCGAGGTAGGCGCGGGTTTCCGGTGCCGAGCTGATCGCGAAGCGCCGCGACATCTCGCTGCCGCCGAGCCCGGCGAACTGCGGGAACACGAACCACATCCAGTGGCTGCGCTTGCGGCCCTCGCCGAGTTCGCGCTGGACCCGTTCGAACACCGGGTCCTGGGCGAGCACGAAGCGTTGCAGGTTGAATGGATCGTCCTGATCAGTGCTTCTCATAACGAAGCCCTCTGTCAGTCGGCGGTGGCTCAGACCATGGCCAGCCGCTGCTTGCGTTTGGGCGCCTGAAACACCTGGTCCAGCGCCGCCAGATCCCCGGCCTCGAGTTGCAGCTGCGCCGCCTGTGCATTGAGCTGCACATGTTCCGGGCGCACGGCCTTGGGAATCGCAATCAGCCCATCCTGACGCAGAATCCACGACAGCGAAACCTGTGCCGGGGTCACGCCGTGACGAGTGGCAATCTGTTTCAGCACCGGCTCGGCCAGCATCGCGCCGCCCTGGCCGATCGGGCAGTACGCCATAATTGGCATACGCTGGTGTTGGCACCACGGCAGCAGGTCGAATTCGATACCGCGCTCTTCCAGGTTGTACAGCACCTGATTGGTGGCGCAGGCCGAATGCGACAGTTCCTCAAGATCATCGACGTCGAAGTTCGAGACGCCCCAGCGACCGATCTTGCCGGCCTCGCGCAGGCGCTCGAAGGCCTCGACGGTTTCTTCCAGCGGATACTGGCCGCGCCAATGCAGCAGATAGAGGTCGATGTAATCAGTGTCGAGCCGGCGCAGACTGCGCTCGCAGGCCTGGGGAATGCCTTGGCGGCTGGCGTTGTGCGGGTAGACCTTGCTCACCAGAAACACTTGATTGCGCAGGCCGGCAATGGCTTCGCCGACCACGCTTTCGGCACCGCCCTCGGCGTACATTTCGGCGGTGTCGATCAAGGTCATGCCCAGCTCGATGCCGCTGCGCAGAGCCGCCACTTCACGCTTGTGCGCCGAGCGGTCTTCGCCCATGCGCCAGGTGCCCTGGCCAATCACCGGCACCTGCACGCCAGCCAGTTCGAGGGTACGCATTCAAACCTCCTTTCTGAAACGGTCGATACCTAGAGTGGGCAGCAGGATGGCCCACGGGTTCCGTCCGGTTCCAGAAAGGAGGTCAGGTGCTTACTTGGCGGAGAACTTCAACACCACGCTCTGCGTGTAGGTCTGTCCCGGATCCAATCGGGTACTTGGGAAGCTCGGCTGGTTCGGCGAGTCTGGATAGTGCTGGGTTTCCAGGGTGAACGCGCCCCAGTGCGGATAGACCTTGCCACCCTTGCCCTTGACCGTGCCGTCGAGGAAGTTGCTGGTGTAGAACTGCACGCCTGGTTCGTTGGTGAACAGCTGCAAGTGGCGACCGGATTGCGGGTCGCTGACTTCGGCGGCGAGTTTGCTGACGTCTCCCTTGGTGTCCAGCGCCCAGTTGAAATCGAAGCCACCTTGTTTCTCTTCAGCGAATTTCAACTGCGGATGATCGGCCTTGATGTGCTGACCGATGGCGGTCGGTTTGGTGAAGTCCATCGGTGTGCCGGCCACGGGCGCCAGTTCGCCGGTCGGGATCAGCTTGGCGGTGACTGGGGTGAAGTGACTGGCGTGCAGGGTGGCGACTTGCTTGAGGATGTCGCCATTGCCGGCGCCGGCAAGGTTGAAGTAGCTGTGGTTGGTCAGGTTGAGCACAGTGGGTTTGTCGGTGCTGGCCTTGTAGTCGATGCGCAGTTCGTTGCTGTCGGTGAGGCGGTAGGTCACCTCGGTGGTGAGGTTGCCGGGGAAGCCCATTTCGCCGTCTGCCGACAGGTAGGTCAGGGTCACGCCGACCGAATCCTTGTCCTTGGTTTCTTTCGCCTTCCAGACCTTTTTGTCGAAGCCCTGAGTGCCGCCGTGCAAGGCGTTGGTCTTGTCGTTCTGCGGCACCTGGTAGCGCTTGCCGTCGAGTTCGAAAGCGCCGTCGGCCAGGCGATTGCCGAAGCGGCCGATGGTCGCGCCGAAGTACGCGGTGCCTTTCTGGTAACCCTGCACATCGTCGAAACCGAGGACGATGTCGTCGAGCTTGCCGTGTTTGTCCGGCACCTGCAGCGCCTGCAAGGTTGCGCCGTAGGTGATGACCGTGGCCTGCATGCCGTGGCTGTTGCGCAGGATGTATTGCTCGACCGGCGTGCCGTCATTGGTTTTGCCGAAGGCTTTGTGTTCGCTGGTCAGGCCGGCGGCCTGGGCGGAGAGGGTGGCGATCATCAGGGACAGTCCGAGGCCGCAAAGTGAGTGTCGGGATTGAAGCATGGTTGACCTTCCTTTTTGTTGTTGTTTTGAAAATCGTTAAATAGTCATGCTAATTAATGGTTGAGTGGAAATTTATAGCGGATTAAACGATTAATGCAAAAATAAAGTCGGACTAAATTGATTGGGTCAACGGTGCCGAAGGTCGGGAATACACGCCGGCACTGCACTTTTGCGAAATCCCCGGCTCTATCCATGGCCAGGGTGCGGTGACTTCCGCCGCACAGGAACGTGTCCGTCAAAGAATTCATGCCGAGAGTTTTGCACCCCATCGCTGCATTCATTCATCGCCCGTGCCTGCTGCTGGCCTGCCTGTCGACGCTGCTGCTCGGTGGTTGCAGTCATCAGGACGGCAACAACTTCATCAGCCAGATGCGCGAGGGCAGGCCTCAGGAATTTCTCCAGACCAGTGTTGACCGCATGGCCACACTGGCGATGCGCGACAACCTCGACAGCCTCTATCGCTTGATGGGCAAGTTGTACCTGCGCAACCCGGAGGAGTTGCGCAAATCCGGCTTTCTCGACATTCGCACGGCGGTCAAACAGGTGCGGCTGGCCATCGAACAACAGCAACCTTTGCCGACCCTCGGCGGCAAAAAGGATCTGGTAGCGCTGAGCTATGCCATGAGCCCTGAATTTCTCGGTGACCGGGTGGGTGCGTTCATCTACGCGATCGGCAGCATGTTGGTCACCGCCCACGGCAACCGCACCGAGTTCTACATGACCGATGCGATCAACCCGACCTTCGTCAACAACGCTGCGCGCAACATCGAGAAAGCCACGTGGATCCTCGCCCAGCGGCAGAACAAGGAGGGCCAGCCGCTGCTGTTTTCCAACGAGATTTCCGAGGAGGGCAGCAACCTGAGTTTTGCCACGGAGTTTGGCAAAGTCGTGGCGCGTCTGGATCTGTTGACCCAGATGCTCGACGAGCGCTACCGGCGCATCGGGCTGAATTACGCCCAGAGCCTGTTGTTTTTGAATTTTTTGCCAGTGCAGTGAAATGGCATAACGATAGATCCGATCGATATAGGGCGTTATAAGAAAACTGGTTATGCTGCGGGCCGGATTTTCCTGTGGTTTGTCTGGACGTCTTAATGGAATTGGCAAATTTCGGCCTGGTGATTGCCGGGCTGGTGGTGGGGTTCATCGTCGGCATGACCGGTGTCGGCGGCGGTTCGTTGATGACGCCGATCCTGCTGTGGTTCGGCATCAATCCGGCCACAGCGGTAGGCACGGATCTGCTGTACGCGGCCATCACCAAATCCAGTGGCGTGCTGGTGCACAGGAAGAACAAGAACATCGACTGGGCCATCACTGGCTGGCTGACCCTGGGCAGTGTCCCGGCGGTGGCCATGACCTTGTGGTTCCTCAGCACCCTGCACACCGCACCGGACGCGATGAACGCCATCATCAAGCAAGCGCTGGGCTTCGTGCTGTTCGCCACGGCGCTGGCGATTCTGTTCAAGAAGCGCCTGCTGGAATTCGCCCATAAACGCGCCGGCGGCAACTACAGCCCCAGCGGTGCGCGCCTGAATGTCATGACCGTGATCACCGGTCTGATCCTCGGCACCATGGTCGCCCTGACCTCCATCGGCGCCGGCGCCCTCGGCACCGTCGCACTGTTTATCCTCTATCCGCTGCTGCCGACCCGCCGCCTGGTCGGCACCGAAATCGCCCACGCGGTCCCGCTGACCCTGGTCGCCGGCCTCGGCCACGCGAGCATGGGCAACATGGACTGGGGCGTGCTCGGCTTTCTGCTGGTCGGCTCACTGCCGGGCATCTGGCTCGGCAGCCACCTGACCGGCCGCGTCTCCGATGAACTGCTGCGCCCGTGCCTGGCGACGATGCTGGTGTTGATCGGTTACAAGCTGGCGTTCTGATCGGCATCCATGACCCCGAAGGCTTGAGCGTCAGCTGACGCGGCATGAAAGGTAAACAAATGGGCACAGGGTCGCGCCCAACCGGTTGCGCAAAATCGGTGCTGACCTAAGCTTTGGGCAAGGCGAAACACTTTTGCCGGGCACCACCCGGAACAATCGCCGCGATGCGCAATCATTAGAGCGTGGATATCAAAAGGAGATGCGCATGCTCATCAGGTCACTGACCCTGACACTCTTGCTGGCGATTGCCGGCCCCCTGTTCGCCGCCGACGGCGATTCCCCTCTGGACGTCGACAAGGGCATTAACCGGCCATTGATCGTGATCGCTTCCAGCACAGTCGATTCTTATTGGGTCAGCCTGAAAAAAGCGCTGGACGACCCGGCCAACAAACAAGGCATCGCCGACCGCAAGATCAAGGTTTACACCATCCTGAGCATGAGCGGTCAGGTCGATGGCAAAAGCCTCGAGCAGCAGCAAACCATGGCGCTGCTGCGCTCGCTGAAGCTGGGCGCCGGGGCGTATCCGAAAGTCTTCCTGGTGGGCAAGGATGGCGAGACCAAACTGACGGCTTCGGGGGATGAAGCGGCGGCGGTCGATCTGAAGAAGATCTTCGACACCATTGATGCGTTGCCTGCCGCTGAAAAAGAAGCCACTTCCACCGTGGTGACGGCGCCGCCTGCTGCAGAACCGGCACCGGCCAAGGGTGCGAAAGGCACGAAACCGGCGAAGCCAGCCAAACCGGCCAAGCCGCCGGAAATGCCGGATGATTGATGTTCTGATTCAGGGGTGATCAGAAAAGAAAAACGGGCGACCCTCTCAGGTCGCCCGTTTTTTATGGCGTGATTACCGGGTCAATTCCCCCAGAATCCTGTGCGCAATCTTCACCCGCTCTCCATTCGGATAATTGCGGTTCGCCAGAATCACGATCCCGACTTTCTTCGACGGCACGAATGCGACGTAGGCGCCGTAACCCCCGGTGGAACCGGTCTTGTTCAGCAGCACGTTCGCCGGTTCAGGCTGTGGCGGATTCAGCCATTTGACCTTGTGCGCCTCCATGGCCATTGGCGTCGAGTTGCCGTCCAGCAGGCGGTCGAGGCTGATCGGGTACGTGTAGCGCTCCCAGCCCAGGCCCTGGGTCATGTCGCCGACGGTGTAGTAGCCGGTGTGAGTGAGGGCGATGGCTTTTTGCAGAGGCGTTTCGAGTTTGGCGGTGTCGAGGTTGGCCTGGACGTATTGCAGCAGGTCGGCGGCGCTGGTTTTCACGCCGTAGGCTTCGGAATCGAGGGCGCCGGGGCTGACGCGAACGGGTTTGTTGTTCTTGTCATAGCCTTGGGCGTAGAGCTTCTCTTCAGACGCCGGCACTGACAGGAAGGTGTGCTTGAGCCCGAGTTTCGGCAGCAGGGTTTCGGTCATGGCCTGATTGAACGGCTGGCCGAGGCTTTTCGCCGCCAGATAACCGAACAGGCCGATGCTCGGGTTGGAATACAGGCGATGGCTGCCGGCCGGATACGTCGGTTTCCACTGTTGGTAATAGCCGAGCATCTTGTCGGCAGAATCCGCAGCATCCGGGAATTGCAGCGGCAGGCCGCCGGCAGTGTAGGTGCCCAGTTGCAGCAGGCTGATGTGGTCGAAGGCGCTGTCTTTCAGTTCGGGCCAGTGCTGGCTGGCCGTATCGGAGAGTTGCAGTTTGCCGCTGGTTTGGGCGTAGGCGGCGAGGGTCGCGGTGAAGGTTTTGCTCACCGAGCCGATTTCGAACAGGGTGTTTTCACTCACCGCTTGCCCGGTGCTTTTGTCGGCGACACCGTAGTTAAAGTAATGTGCCTTGCCATCGACGGTCACGGCTACGGCCAGCCCCGCAATGTCCTGTTGCTGCATGACCGGGGTCACGGTGGCCTTGACCAGCGCCTGCAACTGATCGTCGGTTTGCGGGGCCGCCAGGCAGGTGGCGGCGCTGAAGAAAAGTCCGAAAGTGCTGTAGGACTTGAGTTTTCTCAGGTTGGTCGAAGACATGTTTGAACCACTCTCCATGAGTGTTGATGGTGTTATCCCGCTACACTGCGAGCGTTTTTTCATTGGGCTGCTGATCGGCGCCGCCAAATCTAGGCAGTCCGCTGTCTTTCGGCAAACGATGAAAACTCGGATGAGCCATTAGAAAAATTTGGGATTAGGCATGATTCGACCTCAATTGCCTTTGAATGCATTGCGCGCCTTCGAAGCCTCTGCGCGTCATTTGAGCTTTACTCGCGCCGCCGTGGAGTTGTGCGTGACCCAAGCGGCCGTCAGCCATCAGGTCAAAAGTCTGGAAGCGCAACTCGGCGTGATCCTGTTCAAACGCCTGCCCCGTGGGCTGATGCTGACCGGCGAAGGCGAAACCCTGCTGCCGGTGCTGACCACGTCATTCGATCATATCGCGCAGATGCTCGAGCGTCTGGCGGGCGGGCAATATCGGGAAATGCTCACGGTCGGCGCGGTGGGCACTTTCGCGGTGGGCTGGTTGTTGCCGAGGCTGGCGGACTTTCAGGCGAAACATCCGCTAATAGATTTGCGGCTGTCGACCAACAATAACCGGGTGGATGTCGCCGCCGAGGGACTGGATTACGCGATCCGGTTTGGCGCCGGGGCATGGCACGGTATCGAGGCGACCCGTTTGCTGGAGGCGCCATTGTCGGTGCTCTGCGTGCCGGAAATCGCCCGGCAACTGCACACGCCGGGGGATCTTTTGCAGCAGCGTTTGCTGCGTTCCTATCGCACCGATGAGTGGCCGGAGTGGTTTCATGCGGCCGGTCTTGCGACCCATGCCGCGCCGCCCCAGAGCATCGTTTTCGACTCGTCGCTGGCGATGATGGAGGCGGCGTTGCAGGGCGGCGGGGTGGCACTGGCGCCGCCGTTGATGTTTGCCCGACAACTGGCGGCGGACCTGATCCGCCAACCCTTTGCCATCGAAATCACCACCGGCAGCTATTGGCTGACGCGGTTGCAGTCACGGCCGGAGACGTCGGCAATGGCGGCGTTCAGGCACTGGTTGCTGGAAATTTCCGGCTAATGAAAATCCTTGTGGGAGCGAGCTTGCTCGCGATGACGGCCTCAAATTCGAAACATCTATCGGCTGAGACTCCGCCATCGCGAGCAAGCTCGCTCCCACAGGGAATTGCGATGAATCCGGGTCAGCGCACCAGGCAGGGACGCTTGTTATCAAACTTCCAGCCCGGAATCAGAAACTGCATCGCCACGCTGTCATCCCGCGCGCCCAGCCCCATGCCTTTATAGAGCTCGTGGGCCTTGGCCACCTGATCCATGTCCAGCTCCACGCCCAGCCCCGGTTTCTTTGGTACCTGCACGCAGCCATCGACGATTTGCAACGGTGCCTTGGTCAGGCGCTGGCCGTCCTGCCAGATCCAATGGGTGTCGATGGCGGTGATCTCGCCCGGCGCGGCGGCCGCGACGTGGGTGAACATCGCCAGGGAAATGTCGAAGTGGTTGTTGGAGTGCGAGCCCCAGGTCAGGCCCCATTCGTGGCACATCTGCGCCACGCGCACCGAGCCCTGCATGGTCCAGAAGTGCGGGTCGGCCAGCGGAATGTCCACCGACTGCAACTGAATCGCGTGACCCATCTCGCGCCAGTCGGTGGCGATCATGTTGGTGGCGGTTTTCAGCCCGGTGGCGCGGCGGAATTCAGCCATCACTTCACGGCCCGAGTAGCCGTTTTCCGCACCGCACGGGTCTTCGGCGTAGGCCAGCACATGATGCTGGTCGCGGCACAGACGGATCGCTTCTTTCAGTGACCACGCGCCGTTCGGATCGAGGGTAATGCGGGCGTCAGGGAAGCGCTCGGCCAGTGCGGTCACCGCTTCGATTTCAGCATCGCCGCTGAGCACGCCGCCCTTGAGCTTGAAGTCCTTGAAGCCATAGCGCACATGGGCCGCCTCGGCCAGACGCACCACGGCGTCGGCGGTCATGGCTTTCTCGTGACGCACGCGGAACCAGTCGTTGTCGGCATCCGGTTCGCTGCGGTAGGCGAGGTCGGTTTCCCGGCGATCGCCCACGTAGAACAGGTAACCGAGCATCTTCACTTCATCGCGTTGCTGACCTTCGCCGAGCAATGCGGCCACCGGCACGTCGAGGTGCTGGCCAAGCAGGTCGAGCAGGGCGGCTTCGAGCCCGGTGACCGCGTGAATGGTGATGCGCAGGTCGAAGGTTTGCAGGCCACGGCCTCCGGCGTCGCGGTCGGCGAAAGTCTGGCGGACCTGGTTGAGAATCTTCTGATACGTGCCGATCGGGCTGCCGACCACCAGGCTGCGGGCGTCTTCCAGGGTCTGACGGATACGTTCGCCGCCGGGCACTTCACCGACCCCGGTGTGGCCGGCGTTGTCCTTGAGGATGACGATGTTGCGGGTGAAAAACGGCCCGTGGGCGCCGCTCAGGTTGAGCAGCATGCCGTCGTGGCCGGCGACCGGGATGACTTGCATCTCGGTGATGATCGGGGCTTTGGCGATGTCGTGTGCGGTCATTTGGGATTGTCCTTTCAAGCGTGTTTCGGCGCGGCATCGGCCACGGCGACTTCAGGTGCGGATTTGGGTGTCATGCGGGCGGCGAACACGATGATCGCGGCAATGATCGAGGTCGCGGCCAGGCCATAGAGGCCGCCCTGGATCGAACCGGTGTGTTGTTCCAGCAGGCCGAACGTGGTCGGAGCGACGAAGCCGCCGAGGTTGCCCACCGAGTTGATCAGTGCGATCACGGCAGCGGCGATTCGTGCATCGAGATAGGCCTGCGGGATCGGCCAGAACAGCGAGGATGCGGATTTGAAACCCAGCGCAGCAAAGCAGATCGCGACGAAGGCAAAGATCGGCCCGCCGGTGGTGGACATAAACATCCCCGCGGCGGCGATCAGCAATGCAGTGGCGACCCACGCCTGCTGGTGTTTCCACTTCGCCGAGAACGAGGCGAACGCATACATGCCGATGATCGACAGCAGCCACGGAATCGAATTGAACAGGCCGACCTGGAAGTCGCTCATCTCGCCCATCTTCTTGATGATGCTCGGCAGCCAGAACGTCGCCGCGTAGATGGTCAATTGAATGAAGAAGTAGATCAGGCAGAACAGGATGATCTGGCGATCCTTGAGCAGTTTGCCCAGCGACGGCCGGATCGGGGTCGCGGCTTCGCGGGCCTTTTGTTCATCGTCGATGGCCTTGACCAGCGCGTCTTGCTCGGCGCGGGTCAGCCATTTCGCATCGTGGGGCTTGGCGTCGAGCCAGAACCAGACGAATACGCACAGGCAGACCGAAAACATCCCCTCAATGAAATACATCCACTGCCAGCCATGCATGCCCAGACCTTCGATCTGCAACAACAGGCCGGACAACGGGCCGGAAATCAGCGAGGCCACGGCCGAACCGCTCAAGAAAATCGCAATCGCCTTGCCGCGTTCGGCCCCCGGCAACCAGCGGGTGAAGTAGTAGATCACCCCGGGAAAGAACCCGGCCTCGGCCACGCCGAGCAGAAAACGCAGGATGTAGAAGTGGGTTTCGTTCTGGATGAACGCCATGCCGGCGGCGACCAGGCCCCAGGTGAGCATGATGCGGGTCAGCCAGATTCGTGCGCCGACCTTTTGCAGCAGCATGTTGGAGGGGACTTCGAAAAGCGCGTAACCGATGAAGAACAGTCCGGCACCGAAACCGTAGGCCGCGGCACCGATGCCGAGGTCGTGTTCCATGTGGGTGCGGACGAAGCCGATGTTCACCCGGTCAATGTAATTGACGATGAACATGATGACGAACAGCGGCAAGACGTGGCGTTTGACTTTGGCAATGGCGGAGGACAGCACGGAATCGGCGCCCTCGTTCATCCCGGCAATGGATGATTTCACTTGGTTTTCTCCCACTCGTTATTTTTATGCGGGGTGAATCTGGGTGTTGCGTGTTGATAGACATCATACAACTAGATTTTTTTGTCCTACAAGCGGGAGTGCTCAATCAAATTTGTCTACGGAGAGCGGTTTTTATGCTTTTTCAGATTTCAGGTACCGTATTTATTGGGTTTTAGAAAGGGTCGGTTAGGCGCCGTACAGAATTCTTTGTCAGTGATCGTGGGGTAATCGCCCACAGTTGTGAAAGGTTTTCTAGCTGAAATCGAGTGTTGTCATACAAGTTAAGCTCCGGAATTCATAGGAGCTCATACAAGTCATTGCCGCCAGTGCTACGATCGGTCTGCCCCGATCACCGGAACCGACCATGCAAGACGACATCGACGCCCCCGCCCGTAAACGCGCGCACAACCTGGCCCATGATCTGGTGGAAAAACTGACCCAGAGCATCTTGCTCGGTCAGATGCTGCCCGGTGACAAGTTGCCGTCGGAAAACTCGATCGTTCAGGAACACGGCGTCAGCCGCACCGTCGTGCGCGAGGCGATTTCCAAATTGCAGGCGTCGGGGCTGGTGGAGACGCGGCACGGCATCGGCACGTTCGTGATCGAGCGCGCACCGGAGCAGGGGTTGCGACTGAATGTCGACACCGCGCTGGGGGTGCGCAGCATTCTCGAATTGCGCATGGGTCTGGAGACTCAAGCGGCGGCGCTGGCCGCGCAGCGCCGCACCGAACAGCAGCTGGAGCAGATGCGTCAGGCACTGGACGATTATCAGCGTCTACTGGCCAACAACGACAGTTGCGTCGAGGCCGACCGGCGCTTCCACCTGTTGATTGCCGAAGCCACCGGCAATGTCTGCTTCACCGAGATCATGCAGCACTTGGGCAGTGCGATGATTCCGCGCACTCGGGTCAACGCGGCAGAGCGCGGGGCGGTGGATTTGAGCAAGCTCGGGCAACTGGCGAATCTGGAGCATGAGGCGATCCTCAACGCGATCAAGCGTCAGGATCCGGACGCGGCGCGTGCGGCGATGTGGCTGCACTTGACCAACAGTCGTGACCGGTTTTCGGCTCAGGGTTGAATTGAGTGAAGGGGGGGCGGGCCAGACTCATCGTCGGATCGCAGGCCGGATCAAGCCACATTTTTTGTGTCAGCCCCAAATCCAACGCCTGGCTCTGAACCCTGTGGGAGCGGGCTTGCCCGCGAAGGCGGCCTCTGCTTCGAAACAATTCAGGATCAGGCCTGAGTTGCCCGAACCACCATCGGCCGCTCCAGATTCAACGCCAGCACACTGATCAGCACCACCGCCGAACCCGCCAGCACCAGTAACGTCGGTCTCTCACCCAATCCCACCGAAGCAATTCCCATCGCAGTCGGCGGAATCAGATACAGCGTCATCGTCGCCCGGCTCAGGTCCACATGCTTGAGCACGAATGCCCACGCCAGATAGGCGAGGGCGCTGGGAAACACGCCCAGACCCAGCACCGCCCATTGCACCCGCAATGGCGCACCGGCCACGCTGTCGGCCAATCCCGGCAAGTAGATCAACAGCAACAACGTGCCCGACCACACCGTGTAGCAAACCAGTGTCAGTCCGTCATAACGCCGGGCATGATGTTTTTGCAGAGCGAAGTAGACGCTCCACGACACTGCCGCCAGCAGGATCAATAAACCATGCGCGTCGAGGCTGCCGAGGCCGCGATCGCCGCTGACCACGATCACCACGCCGACGAACCCCAGCAACACACAACCCCAGCGCCAGACGCTGACCCGATCCTTGAACAGAAACCGCGCCAGCAGTGTGCTGAACAGCGGCGTCGATTGCGCCAGCACACTCGACGCGCCGGCGCTGACGCTTTGCTGGCCGATGTTCAACACGACGTGATGCAGGCTCACGGCAAAAAAGCCCAGGGCAAACAACAGCGGCAGGTCTTGCAGGCGCGGCAGGTGAATGCCTTTGAAACCAGCAATCACGGCCATGAACAGCGATGCCAACAGAAACCGCAGCAACGCCAGATGACCGGGATCGTAGGCTTGCAGGCCGATATGGATGCCGGTCGGCGAATAGGCCCAGCAGCCGACCACGAAGGCCATGGCCAACAGGATTTTCAAAGGAGAAGTGGAACGCATGAGCGAGGCACCAAGAGGGTTGATGCGCCGAGTATCCGGGCGGGCAATCATTCGCCACAACTGACTTATACTGCGCGAATTGTTCACTCAGAGTGATGATTATGGAGCTGGCGCAAATCCGCATGTTCAAGACCGTGGCCGAGGTCGGCAGCATCGCCAAAGCCGCTGAAAAGCTGTTTTGCGTGCCGTCGAACATCACAGCGCGGATCAAATCCCTAGAAGCGGAACTGGGGGTGGCGCTGTTTCTGCGCGAAGGGCGGGGGCTGCGGATCAGTCCGGCGGGGCAGACATTTCTGGCTTATGCGCAGAAGATTCTGGCACTGACAGCTGAAGCCAAGCGCGCGGTCGATCCTGCCTCTGAGCCGTCCGGGCCGCTGCGTATCGGCGCCATCGAATCTTCGGCGACCGGGCGTCTGCCGCGCCTGCTGGCAAAATTTCACAAGCGTTATCCGAACGTGGCGCTGGAACTGACCACCGGCACCTGTGGGCAACTGCTCGACGATACCGTCAGCCATCGGCTCGACGGCGCGATCGTCGCGGTGGACGTCGAGCGCTCCCAGCTCAAACGCACGCCGATGTATCGCGAAGAATTGCTGCTGATCGCATCGACCTCGTTCGGGCCGGTGCGCGACCTCGATGATTTGCAGGACAAGACCGTGTTCATGTGGCCGCAAGGCTGTCCGTATCGCGCTGCGCTGGAGCATTGGTTGTTGCGTCAGGGGCTGGCGCTGCCGATTGTCAGTCTGGCCAGTTACGGGGCGATTGTCGGTTGCGTGAGTGCCGGCGCCGGCGTGGCGCTGGTACCCAAAGGCGTGTTCGAGCAGTACGCCAAAGGCGCGGGGTGTGCGGGTTACGAATTCCCGGAGCTGACAGCCATCGACAATTTGTTCTACTGGCATGAAAACGCCGGGGTGCACCCGGCGCGTGAGGCGTTTGTGGCGATGTTGCGCGAGGAATTTGTCTGAGCCGGATCAGGCTCCGCTCACGTCGCGCATCAATAGCCCGAAGCGCAAATCCACCGCATCCGGAATCGGCAGATAAACCGTGTGCCCATCCCCCGGCGCCACATCGATGGCGTCTCCCTTCAGGTTCTGCAGTTCATGCAGATCAAAATGGAAATTGCCCTTGGGCGTCATCAGTTCCAGATGATCGCCCACGGCAAAGCGGTTCTTCACCTTGACCTCGGCCAGACGATCCCGCCGCTCGCCGGTCAGTTCGCCCACAAACTGCTGACGCTCCGACACCGAGCTGCCGTTCTGATAGTTCTGGTATTCGTCATGGACGTGCCGACGCAGGAAACCTTCGGTGTAGCCGCGCTGGGCCAGGGATTCCAGATCGGTCATCAGGCTGCGGTCGAATTCGCGACCGGCCACCGCATCGTCGATGGCCCGGCGATAGACCTGGGTGGTGCGCGCGCAATAGAAGTGCGATTTGGTCCGGCCTTCGATCTTCAGTGAGTGCACACCCATGCGGGTCAGGCGCTCGACGTGCTGCACCGCGCGCAGGTCCTTGGCGTTCATGATGTAGGTGCCGTGTTCGTCTTCGAATGCCGGCATCAGTTCGCCGGGACGGTTGGCTTCCTGCAACAGGAACACCTGATCGGTGGGGGCGCCGAGGCCGAGGGTCGGTTGTGGTTCGAAGGTCTGCACGATTTCACCGAGATGGTTTTCGCTGGCTTCCTGCGCCGAGTATTTCCAGCGGCAGGCATTGGTGCAGGTGCCCTGATTGGCGTCGCGCTTGTTCATGTAACCCGAGAGCAGGCAGCGGCCGGAGTAGGCCATGCACAGTGCGCCGTGGACGAACACTTCCAGTTCCATGCCCGGCACTTGCTCGCGGATTTCGCCGATCTCTTCCAGCGACAGTTCACGGGACAGGATGATCCGGCTCAGCCCCTGTTGCTGCCAGAACTCGACGCTCGCCCAGTTCACCGTGTTGGCCTGCACCGAGAGGTGGATCGGCATCTGTGGAAAGTGTCGGCGTACGAGCATGATCAGGCCCGGGTCGGACATGATCAGCGCGTCCGGCGCCATCTCGATCACCGGCGCCAGGTCCTTGAGGAAGGTCTTCAGCTTGGCGTTGTGCGGCGCGATGTTGACCACCACGTAGAAGCGCTTGCCCTGGGCCTGGGCTTCACGAATGCCGAGCGCCAGGTTGGCGTGATCGAACTCGTTGTTGCGCACCCGCAGGCTGTAGCGCGGCTGGCCGGCATACACCGCATCGGCCCCGTAGGCGAAGGCGTAGCGCATGTTTTTCAGGGTGCCGGCGGGGGCGAGCAGTTCGGGGGTGAAGGAGGTCGTCATGGCGGCGTCGGTTGCAAAAGCGCGGCAGGGTAGAGCAGTTGCGCCGAGGGTTTATTGATCTGGATCTATGCTCCATGAAGAAACAGGGCACTCGCGCTGACGCTGGCTGACTAAACGGGACGGGCGCGGGTGGCGCCTGACTGACCTGGACCGGACATGAACCAAAAGAGTCTGCAATTCAAATCCCTCACCGTGCTGTTGTTTCTGGTGACGGTCGCCTTTATCTGGATCCTGCTGCCGTTTTACGGCGCGGTGTTCTGGGCGGTGATACTCGGCATCCTGTTCGCGCCGATGCAACGTCAGTTGCAACTGAAATTCGGCTGGCAACGCAACCTCACATCCCTGTGTACCTTGAGCATCTGCCTGGTGATCGCGATCTTGCCGGTGATCATCCTCAGTGTGCTGCTGGTGCAGGAAGGGGCCACGCTCTACGACAATATCGAAAGCGGCAAGCTCGATATCGGCGCTTATCTGGCGCAGTTCAAGCACAGCCTGCCACCGTACTTTCAGCATCTGCTCGACCGTTTCGGCATGGGCGAGCTCAATGCCCTGCGCGAGAAGATCGTCAAGGCCGCCATGCAGGGCAGTCAGGTGTTGGCAAGCCAGGCGTTCAGTTTCGGCCAGGGCACGTTCGAATTCGTGGTGAGTTTTTTCATCATGTTGTACCTGTTGTTTTTCTTCCTGCGTGACGGCGCCGAACTGGCGCGCAAGGTGCGCACCGCGATCCCGCTGGAGGAGCATCACAAGCGTCGTTTGCAGCTGAAATTCAACCGCGTGGTACGCGCGACGGTGAAGGGCAATCTGCTGGTGGCGATCACTCAAGGTGCGCTGGGCGGGGCGATTTTCTGGTTTCTCGACATTCCCAGCGCGTTGCTCTGGGCGGTTCTGATGGCGTTTCTGTCGTTGCTGCCAGCTGTGGGGGCTGGGATTGTCTGGGTGCCGGTCGCCATTTACTTCCTGCTCAGCGGGATGATCTGGCAGGGCGTGGTGCTGGGGTTGTTCGGGGTATTCGTGATCGGTCTGGTGGACAACCTGCTGCGCCCGATCCTGGTGGGCAAAGACACCCGGATGCCGGACTACATGATACTGATCTCGACCCTGGGCGGGCTGGCGGTGTTCGGCCTCAACGGTTTCGTGATCGGGCCGCTGATCGCGGCGCTGTTCATGTCGAGTTGGGCGCTGTTCATCGAAAGCAAGCCGAAAGTGCAGCTGCCTTAAGCCTTGAACGGGCCGTTGAGCAGTTGCTGCGACAGCGCCTGCGCCGCTGGCAAGGATGTGAGCGGGCCGCTGACCGGCTCGCCGTCGCGCACCAGATACCAGCAGGCGAGCAGCCCCAGTTCTCTGAGCGAGGCGGGTACGGCGCTGCCGATAACGGACATGATTTGAACCTGAGCCATGAAAAGTACCTCCATCAATCGATGGGGCTACCTTAGGCAATTGGCCGTTTCAGGGACAATCAACGCTTTCGATAGTGGTCATTGACGCCAGTGAGGACTGGCTCAATCCACCACTTGATCGAGCATGTGCACGATCTCGTGTTCGTTGAGGAACCCCTTGCGCACCAGGTTTTCCGCCAGCAACGAGAGAAATTTCGCCGTGCGGTGGCCTTCCAGGTGCTTGAGTTCGGTCAGGGCGTTGTAGACCTTGCTCGAGGTGCATAAACCGACGATGCGGTGCGGATTCTGTGTTGGCATTCAAGTCGTCCTTGTTGTTATCAACCTGTTGTATGCGGACGGATTCAGAGTGCGGTTCCGTCATGACAAATAGATGACCGTTTGTGTTTTTCCCCCGACGGTCGAGTCCATCATGCCGACTTTAACGGTTCAAACTGTCCCCACAGCGACCTTGGCGAGATTTTTTCAGACCTTGGCCGACGGACGGTCTGCTTTTCCGCGGGCAATAAAAAGCCCCGCAATCAAAGCAGGGCTTTGTGTGCCGGCTACCAGCGCGGGCCACCGTAGTAATGTGGCCGGCCGTAATAACCGCGCGGTGGGCCGTAATACACCGGGGCCGGTTGGACGTAGACCGGTTGCTGCACATAAACCGGGGCCGGCTGGTAATAGACCGGTGGCGGCGGTTGCTGCACGTAGACCGGTGCCGGTTGAGCGTAAACGGGCTGTTGGACGTACACCGGCCGATCCTGGTTGATGAGCGCCGAGCCGATGATGGCCGAGCCGACGATCGCACCAAATACCGCCGGGCCCTGCCAGCCACCGCCGTGGGCTTCTGCCTGACCTGTGATCGCGAATGCACCAATCAACAAGGCCACGATGGGGAGTTTACGAATCATGATAATTCCTCGGTTCTTCGACCCGGCGTCCGAACCTGCAACAGGCCCGGAATGGCGCGGGGATACTTCTAAGACAGCAACATTTTGAAAAACAGCACGGCCGCTGGGTAAATTTTGTGTAAGGTCTGTACCGGTTTATTTACCGGACTTCTGCCATCGGCTGTGATGCCCGGAACAGACCGCCTTATGATCGTTCAGAACCCGATGGCCTGGCTAATCCCGTCCATCCGAAAGTGCATTCGAAGGAGCCTCCCATGCAGATGAACCCCAACAAAGACACCCAATTGTGCATGTCCCTGTCTGGGCGTCCCGGGAATTTCGGTCTGCGTTTTCATAACCATTTGTATGAACAACTGGGCCTGAATTTCTACTACAAGGCATTCAGCAGCCAAGACCTGCCCGGTGCGATCGGCGGGATCCGCGCGCTGGGGATTCGCGGTTGCGGGGTGTCGATGCCGTTCAAGGAAGCGAGCATTGCGCTGGTCGATGAACTGGATGCGTCGGCGGCAGCGATTCAGTCGATCAACACCATCGTCAACACCAACGGCCATCTCAAGGCCTACAACACCGATTACATTGCCATCGCCCAGTTGCTGGAAACCCACGCGGTGCCCAAGGACACGACTTTCGCGCTGCGCGGCAGCGGCGGTATGGCCAAGGCGGTGGCCAGTGCCTTGCGCGATGGCGGTTACAAAAACGGTTTGATTGTCGCCCGCAACGAGCGCGCCGGCCGTGCGCTGTCGGACTCCCTGGGCTATCGCTGGCAGGCAGAACTGGGAGCCGAGCGGCCGCAGATGCTGATCAACGTGACCCCGGTGGGCATGGACGGCGGATCGGAAGCCGGGCAGCTGTCGTTTGAGGTGGATGTGATCAAGTCTGCCGACACTGTGTTCGATGTGGTGGCGATCCCCTCGGAAACCCCGTTGATCGTGCGCGGTCGTGCCGAAGGTAAAAAAGTGATCACCGGGCTGGAGGTAATCGCGATCCAGGCGCTTGAGCAGTTCGTGCTGTACACCGGCGTGCGGCCGACGGTCGAGCAGTTCGATGCGGCGGTGGCGTTCGCCCGCAGTTGATAGCGCCTGAACAACGGTGAGTCCGCCCGGATTTGCCGTTGCCTATACTGCTGGATCAGCAAGCACAGACTTGCCCTTCACAAAAGCCGAGGTTTGCATGTATCCGCCCATTCTCAACCTGAATGACGTCGAACTCGAACCGCTTCCCGAAGCCCTGTCGCCCGAAGGCGAAACCGCCGGGCGCTATCGGCAGCGCCTGGCCCGGGTCGGCCAGCAACTGGGTGCGCAAAAGCTTGGTTATCGCCTGTATGCGCTGCCACCGGGCATGCGTGGCAGTCCGTTTCACAGTCATCGGGTCAATGAGGAAATGTTTTACGTGGTGGCCGGGGAAGGGGAAGTGCGCCTGGGCGCCGAACGTTTCCCGATCCGCGCCGGCGACGTGATCGCCTGCCCGCCGGGCGGCCCTGAAGCGGCGCATCAAATCATCAACACCAGTGCTGCGGAACTGCGCTATCTGGCCGTCAGCACCCAGCAGCAACCGGAAATCTGCGAGTACCCGGACTCGAACAAATACGCGGTGATGGACAACTTCAATGTCGATGCCGAAGGCAATGCCTCGGGATTCGTGGCGGTGGCGCGGCAGTCGGACGGGGTGGATTACTGGGACGGCGAATAACACCGCCCCGACGCGCTTATTCTTCGAGGCGGGCCAGACGCTCTTCCAGCGCCGCAATCCGCGCTTCCAGCTCTTCGATGCGCTCTACAGACACGCCGCTGGCAGCCCCGCGATCACTCGGATTCTGCCGCGCCGCGATAATCGCCTCGATGTCCGCCGGATCGCCCAGTGCGTGGGTGTAGCGATCTTCGCGCTGGCCGGCCTGACGCGGAATCAACACCGCCAGCTCCCGGGCGATCAGACGTTCCAACTGATGCACCACTTGTTCGGCGTCTTCGAATTCATGCATGCGACCGCTGCGGGTCAGCAGTTCGTTGACGGTCTGCGGGCCGCGCAAGAACATCAACCCGGTCAGAATCAATTGCGCCGGCACCAGCTCCAGCGCCTTGTCGACCTTGTGCTCCCAGCGGTCGGCGCGACTGCCCATCACCAGTTTGGCGAAACCACGGCTTTCGAGAGCGCGCAGGCTCTGGCCGACCTGGCCCTGGGTCAGGTTCATCACCGGTTCGCGGCTGGTTTTCTGGTTGCAGGCCAACACCAGCGCATTGAGGGTCAACGGATAGGTTTCCGGGCTGGTGGCCTGTTTCTCGATCAGCGAACCCAGAATGCGGATTTCCGTGGCGTTGAGCCGTGGTTCGTCGGAGCGGGTTTCAAATTCTGTGGTCATCGCACGTTCCCTCTGCAGTCGAAGGCGCCTAGCCTAATCCTTGCTGGATAAAAGACAAGCCGCGCCGCCATGCGAGCATGGCTATAATCGCCCCCACGATTCAACCAGCCACCACGTGAGACTGCCATGACCATTTCCCTGTACGCCGCATCCGTCCCGGTTTTCCAACAAATGCTCAACGCCCTGAGCGATGTGCTGAAAAAGGCTGAAGCACACGCCACCGAGAAAAACATCGACCCGAACGCGTTCCTGCAAGCGCGTCTGTACCCGGACATGTTTCCGCTGGTGCGTCAGGTGCAGATCGCCGTGGACTTCGCCAAGGGCGTGTCCTCGCGTCTGGCCGAAATCGAAATCCCGAAATATGACGACACCGAAACCACCTTCGCCGAGCTGCAAGCGCTGATCGCCAAGGTTCTGGCCTTCATCGGCGAGATCAAGCCAGAGCAGATCAATGGCAAGGAAGGCATCGAGATCGTGACTCGCCCGGGCACCCCGAAAGAGAAGCGCTTCAGCGGCCAGGCTTATCTGCTGAGTTACGGCCTGCCGCAGTTCTTCTTCCACGTCACCACCACCTACGCCCTGCTGCGTCACAACGGTGTGGAAGTGGGCAAGCGCGATTACATGGGCGCGTTCTAAAACGTTCTGCAACAAAAAGCCCGCCAAGGTTTACGCCTTGGCGGGCTTTTTGTTGCGCCGGGTTTTTACGCCGGACGCTGGGCTTTCTGCTCTTCGCCCAGGCACGCGGCGGCGGTGAACAGCACGTCGGTGGAGGAGTTCAGCGCCGTCTCGGCCGAATCCTGCAGCACGCCGATGATGAAGCCGGCTGCCACCACCTGCATGGCGATTTCGCTCGGGATGCCAAACAGGCTGCAGGCCAGCGGAATCAGCAGCAGCGAGCCACCGGCAACGCCCGACGCACCACAGGCGCAGATCGCCGCGACGACGCTGAGCAGGATCGCGGTCGGGATGTCCACGGCGATACCCAAGGTGTGCACGGCGGCGAGGGTCAGCACGGTGATGGTGATCGCCGCACCCGCCATGTTGATGGTGGCGCCGAGCGGGATCGATACCGAATAGGTGTCTTCATGCAGGCCCAGACGCTTGCTCAATTCCAGGTTGACCGGAATGTTCGCCGCCGAGCTGCGGGTGAAGAACGCGGTGATGCCGCTTTCGCGCAGGCACTGAAGTGTCAGTGGATAAGGGTTGCGACGCAGCTTCCAGAACACGATCAGCGGATTCATCACCAGCGCCACGAACAGCATGCAGCCGAGCAGCACTGCCAGCAGATGCGCATAACCGATTAATGCACCAAATCCGGAGGTGGCCAGGGTCGATGCCACCAGGCCGAAAATACCCAGCGGCGCAAAACGGATCACGACCCGGACGATCACTGTCACGCCGTTGGACAGATCGCCCAGCACTTCGCGGGTAGTGTCGCCCGCGTGCCGGATCGCCACGCCCATGCCGATGGCCCAGGCCAGAATGCCGATGAAGTTGGCGTTCATCAGTGCGCTGACCGGGTTGTCGACCACGCTCAGCAACAGGCTTTGCAGCACTTCACTGATGCCGCCCGGCGCGCTTACGGCGATGTTGTCGGTGGACAGCACCAGATGCGACGGGAACATCATGCTGGCGATCACCGCGACCACGGCGGCGGCGAAGGTGCCCAGCAGATACAGGAACAGAATCGGCCGGATGTGGGTTTCCTGGCCGTGCTTGTGGTTGGCGATCGAGGCCATGACCAGCACGAACACCAGGATCGGCGCCACGGCTTTCAGGGCCGAGACGAACACCTTGCCGATGAAGGCCGTGCCTTTGGCCGCTTCCGGCGCGAACAGCGCGAGGGCGATGCCGGCAATCAGGCCGATAAGGATCTGGGTGACCAGGCTGAGGCTTTTGAGGCGTTGCAATAGAGAAGGGGATGAAGCGGTCATGAACGGCATCTCTGCTTTTTTATAGGGTGCAAGGTTGCGCAATCCGGGCGTTGAATCGGGGGCAGGCCACAGACACGAACCGAAAGGACTGACGCGCCAACCACGCCGTTAAACGGGTGGCTGAACAGGGTGTACGTTTTGCAGGGCGCGGACTTTATCACAGGGTCATCCGATTCCTTCAGGCCTGTGACGATCTGCCACCGGATCCATCTACAAGTTAGACAGGTTTGTGCAAGTCACTCGGGAAACACTCTGTTAAGATTGCGCATCCTTATTTTCAAGTTCTGCCAGCGGGCCCTCGGGTCAACGCTGGTGTCGTCGTTTTGCTGGAGTTCCTCATGCTGTTGCCCATCCTTCTGTTGTCTGCCGCCGGGTTTACGGTGCTGACCACGGAGTTCGTCATTGTCGGCCTGCTGCCGGCGATTGCTCGCGACCTGGCTGTCACCATCCCGCAGGCCGGGTTGCTGGTGACTCTATTCGCTTTCACCGTGGCGATGTTCGGTCCTTTCTTGACCGCGTATTTCGCCCGCTTCGAGCGCCGCAAGCTGTTCATCACCATCCTGATCATGTTCGGCCTGGCCAATACCGTGGCCGCGTTGGCGCCTAACATCTGGGTCATGGCCATCGCCCGGCTGATCCCGGCGCTGGGTTTGCCGGTGTTCTGGGCGCTGGCCAGCGAAACGGCGGTGGATATCGTCGGCCCGGACTACGCCGGTCGCGCGATCGCCAAGATCGGCTTCGGCATTGTCTGCGCCACCGTGTTCGGCATTCCGGTCGGCACGCTGATTTCCGATGCGTTCGGCTGGCGCAGTGCGTTTGCCATTCTGGCGGTGATCGCGTTCGCCAAGGCGTTGCTGCTGTTTGTCTACCTGCCGAAAACCAGCCTGCACCAGCATCAGGTCAGTTTCGCTTCGCAGTTCAAGATCCTGCGCAGCCCGCTGATGCTGGGGCATGTGCTGCTGTCGATCCTGGTGTTCAGCGGCATGTTCACCGCTTACACCTATCTGGCGGACATCCTTGAGCGTCTGGCCGGCTTCAATGGCACCGTGGTCGGCTGGTGCCTGATGGGCTTTGGCGCGGTCGGTCTGATCGGCAACTCGTTGGGTGGTCGCGCGGTGGATCGTCATCCGCTGATGGCGTCGGTGATGTTCTGCGCGTTCATGATCCCCGGGATGGTGGCGCTGGTGCCGAACATCAATTCGTCGCTGGGTCTGGCGGCGGCGATGGGCATCTGGGGCGTGACCCAGGCGGCGCTGTTTCTGGTCAGCCATGTGCGTTTGATGAAAGCCGCACCGGAGGCGCCGGCCTTCGCCGCGTCGCTGAACATCGCCGGGGCCAACCTCGGGATTGGTCTGGGCGCGATCATTGGCGGTCGAGTGATCGATAGCGCCGGTCTGGGCTTTGTGGGCTTCGCCGCCGCCGGGTTCATTCTGCTGTCGATTTTCCTCGCCATGGTGCTGATGGTGCTCAAGCCGCGCGACGCCTGTGCGCCGGCTTAAAAGGCTGTAAACAGCTCGCGTCGGGCACCTTCGGTAATCGCTTTGATACCGGGGTGCTTGACCTTGCGCTCCACCGAGATCGCGTAGAACGACTCGCTCACCGCATCGGTCTGGCCGATCAACTCGACGCCGTACTGGCGCTTCACCTCATCGGCAATCACGCTCGGGCCGATGAAAATCCCGCTGCCGGACTGGCCGAACGCCTGCATCAGGGCGCTGTCATCGAACTCCCCGACAATCCTCGGCTGAATCTGCTGCTCGGCGAACCAGCGCTGTAAGCGACTGCGCACCACGGTTTCCGCGCCGGGGATCAACAGCGGCGCACCGTGGAGGCTGCGCGGGAAATCCTGACCGTATTGCGCGGCCAGTTCTGCGGTGGCAAAGAAACTGATCCCGCATTCCCCGAGTTTCTGGCTGTAGCCCTTGATGTCCAGGTGCGAGGGCATCGGGCTGTCGGAGATCACCAGGTCCAGGCGCTGGATTGCCAGGTCCGCCAGTAACCTCTCGAGTTTGTCTTCGCGGCAGGTGATGCGCAGTGGCTCGCTCAATTCCATGGTCGGCGCGATCAGGCGATAGACGATGGATTTGGGCACCACGTCCGCCACGCCCACCCGGAACAGGATTTGCTGTTCGTTGGGTTGGGCGCGCAGCATCAACTCCAGTTCGCCGCCGAGCTGGAACATCTGCTCGGCGTAGGGCAGGGCCTGGCGCCCGGCCTCGGTGAGCTCCAGTTGCCGGCCGACCCGTTGAAACAGCTCGATGCCGTAGGTCTGTTCGAGCAGGGAAATCTGCCCGCTGATGGTTTGTGGCGTCAGATTCAGCTGCTCGCAGGCGCGCACGATGCTGCCGGTCTTGGCCACCACCCAGAAGTAGTGCAGTTGTCGGTAATTGAGCATGGGTTCGCTCCGTCCAATACAGTTCGTATAAATCGAAGTATAGCCGCTAAAAATACGAATTTTCCTGAAGTGTTTGTCTCCCTAGAATGCCCAGCCATCGACGGCCGGTCTGTACGGCGCTGTCTGTTCTATCGAGGGAAGCATCATGAAACTGAAAACTACGGCGTTATTGATCGCGTCTTTACTGGTACTGGCCGGTTGCGATCAGGCCGAAAAGAGCGCCCAGCAACTGATGGGGCAGGCGGCTGAAGCGGCCAAGCAAGCCATCGATGACACGCACAAAGCCGCCGAGCAGGCGCTCAGCGATGCCACCGGCAATCTGATCAGCAAGAAAGAACCGAAAGACGACGAAGAAAAATCCGAATCGTCCTCCCAGGAAATCTAAACCGTCTTACACAGAGTCAGGACTGACCCATGGAATATCTGTTAGAACTCGCTTCCAGCCCGACCGCCTGGATTGCCTTGGCCACATTGGTGGTGATGGAGATCGTACTCGGCATCGATAACCTGATCTTCATCTCGATCCTGACCAACAAGCTGCCCGAGCAGTACCGGCAGAAAGCCCGTCGTCTGGGGATCGGCATGGCGCTGATCATGCGTCTGGCCTTGTTGAGCACCATCGCGTTCATCGTTCAGTTGACCGCGCCGGTCATCGAGATCCTCGGCCAGGCGTTCTCCTGGAAGGACATGATCCTGATTGCCGGTGGCCTGTTCCTGGTGTGGAAGGCGACGACCGAAATCCATCACAGCATGGACCCGGCGCCGGAAGATCCGAAGACCGCGACGTCGACGGTGACCCTGGGTTTTGCAGCCGCCATTGGGCAGATCCTGATGCTGGACATGGTGTTCTCGATCGACAGCATCATTACCGCTGTCGGCATGACCGAACATTTGCCGATCATGGTGATTGCGGTTGTCGTCTCGGTGCTGGTGATGTTGTTTGCAGCTGATCCGCTGGCCAAGTTCATCAATGACAACCCGACGGTGGTGATGCTGGCGCTGGGCTTCCTGATCATGATCGGCATGACGCTGATTGCAGAGGGCTTCGGCGCCCACGTACCGAAAGGTTATGTGTATGCCGCCATGGCATTCTCGGCTGCGATTGAAGTGCTGAACATGATGTCGCGCCGCGCCAAGCAGAAGAAACTGACTGCCGAAGCGTAATCGCTGGAAAACCAAAGGCCGCCTGAACTCGCGAGAGTCCAGGCGGCCTTTTTGTTTTTGTTGGTTGCAGAACGTCAGTGCGCGGTGGCGTGGCGGGCGTCGTGTTTCTCGATCTTCCTGGTCGGTGCAGGTTGAACCGGGTGGTGATGGCGGCGGGAAATCCGCAACACGCCCCACAGCATGGCGGCGGCAACGGCCAGCCAGCCGGCGATCAGCATTACGATGGTCATGGTCAGGCTCATCTGTGCCTCCTCTTTGCCCTGCGTCGGGCGCGCTTTCTTTGGCTCTTGTCTGAATGACAGTCTAGTCGCTGGTGTGTTTCAGGCTATTGACCAAAGGTCGGTGGTGTTCAATCAGTTCGCTCTATGCAGCTCTGGCATCTGCCGCTTTGGGCTATACCGCAACGTTGCGCCGTCCTATGATCCTCGACCAAGCCGGAACACGATGACCGGTAACTGATCAAGAGAGTGATGATGGTGCAGCTATTTTCCCGGATTCGCGCAGCGCTGCTGGTGGCCGGTTGCGTGACAGCATTGGTGGGGTGTGCGGGCAGTGTGGCGCCGGAGGTCAAGCGCCTGCCGGAACGGGTCGAGCTCAGCGGCACCTTCTACCGCGGTGAGGCCTATCAAAGCGGGCCACAGGTGCTGGCCAGTCTGCTGTCGCAGCAGGGCATCGTGATCACGCCGGGGCTGTTGGAAAAACCGCTGAACTTGCCGGGCGCCGAGGACAAGTTGCAACAGAATCTGCAGAGCCTGGCGCGTGAATACGGCATGGTCGTGTATCCGCTGGACAGCAATCTGCCGGCGCTGCTGACTCAGGTGGCGGCCGGGTATCCGGTGATGGTGCGTTTCAGTGAGGGGGCGGCGTTTTGGGCGGAGCCGCGCTACGCGATCCTGTCCGGCTATGATCGTCTGAAGCAGAAAGTGCTGCTGCGCGCCGGGATGAATCGCCGTGAATTGATGAGCTTCAGCTCGTTTGAGTCGGCCCTGGAAAAATCCGGCGGCTGGGCGGTGTTGATTCAGAAGCCGACGCAGATTCCGGTGGCGGTCGATCAACAGCGCTGGCTCAAGGCTGCTGACGCACTGGCGCAAGCCGGGCAGGAGCGGGAAGCGGCGCAGGCGAGGAAGGCGCTGGCGGCGCATTGAGGTTCCGTTCGTCGCTTGTCGGGCACCCTGGCGGGGGACGCGCTTCTGAACTGTAGCGTCCCGTGTTTTACGGGCCTGGTATCAGGAGATGAACATGGCAATTCCAAATTCACCCAGTGGGCCGCATTCTTCAGAACATGGCAGTGGCGACGACCTGGGCTTCGATCCGGATTCGCCTGATCTGGACGATCCGCAAGTCGATCCTGTCGGCCCGGCGAAGGCGCCGAAGGATGTTCAGCCGGGCGATGATCCCAAGCGTCCGGCCAAGCCTTACGATCCCTTGGCTGATCTCAAGCCTTGAAGCGAGGTGCGTATGAGTACCGATTCGAGTTTCGACGACCACAAGCCTGACAGTGTGCCCACTACCCCCGAGCCGGATGTCGATCCGGTGCTGGATCCGGACAGCCCCCTGCGCGATCCGCTCGCGCGTCCAGCGGTGGTAACGCCAGAGCATGCGCGCGACCCGAGTGCCGGTGATGGTATTCCCGATGACGACAAGATGCCGTTGCCCAACGACTGAGTGCATAAACGAAAAAGCCCCGACGAGTCGGGGCTTTTTCATGGGTGACGGATTATTTGGAGGCTTCGATCACGCCGCTCTGGCGACTCTTGAGGTTTTTGTCGGCCTTGTATTGCTGGGCCACCGCCGGGACGCTGGCGCTCTTGCCGGTTTCCACCCAGCTGCGAATGCGGCTGGCATCGGCGAAATGGGTGTATTTGCCGAACGCATCGAGAATCACCAGGGCGACCGGACGGTTGGCCATGCGGGTCACCAGCACCAGGCAATGACCGGCAGGGTTGGTGAAACCGGTCTTGGTGATGCGGATATCCCAGTCGGCCTTGTTGACCAGGTGATCGGTGTTACGGAAACCCAGGGTGTAATTGGGTTTGCGGAACGAGACGGTCTTTTCCTTGGTGGTGGTCAGCTCAATAAGCAATGGTTGTTTGTGGGCGGCCACCAGCAACTTGCTCAAGTCGCGGGCAGTGGAGACATTGCGCTCCGACAAACCGGTGGGTTCGACAAAATGCGTGCTGGTCATGCCCAGCGCCTTGGCCTTGGCGTTCATCGCTGCGATGAATGCCGCGTAACCGCCGGGATAGTGGTGGGCCAGGCTGGCGGCGGCGCGGTTTTCCGAGGACATCAAGGCAATCAGCAGCATCTCTCGGCGGGGCAATTCGCTTCGCAGTTTGACGCGAGAAAATACACCTTTCATTTCCGGGGTATGGCTGATGTCGACGTCAATCCATTCGTCCATGTTCTGGTGGGCTTCGACCACTACCAGGCCAGTCATCAACTTGCTCACGGAAGCGATGGGTACCACCACGTCCGGATTGCTGGAATAGATGACTTTGTTGGTCTGCAGATCCATCAGCAGGGCGCTGCCAGACGCAATCTTCAGTTGCGAGGCGTCTCGGGGGGCAGCGGTGGTTTCGGCGGCGTTGACCGTGGGCGTGAGGAGTGTGCCTGAAAATGCAAAAACCAGGCTCAGGATGGACAGACGAATATTCACGCGGGCGAACTCATGAAGGTTGGAAATGCCGTTCTTTGTAACGGGCTGTGTCGTAAAAACGACGCATTGTAGGAGTATGGTTGAAGAACTGTCGATGGTTGTCCGCAAGGCATGAAAAAGTCGTGAAAAGCCCTGTGAAAATAGGGGTTTCCGGCGAACGGTAAAGGTTTTTTCGAGGGCATGAAAAACCCCGCACAAGGCGGGGTTCCCGGAGCATGGAAAACACGACTCAGGCGTGCAGGGTTTCTGCCGCGTAGAGGGTGTTTTCCAGCAGGCAGGCGCGGGTCATCGGACCGACGCCACCCGGCACTGGAGTGATCCAGCCGGCGCGGGGCAGGGCGGTTTCGTACACCACGTCACCGACCAGTTTGCCGTCTTCCTGGCGGTTGATGCCGACGTCGATCACGATCGCGCCTTCCTTGATCCACTCGCCCTTGACCAGGCCCGGCTTGCCGGCGGCCACGACCACCAGGTCAGCGCGGCCGACGTGGCCGGCCAGGTCCTTGGTGAAGCGGTGAGTCACGGTCACGGTGCAACCGGCCAGCAGCAGTTCCATCGCCATCGGGCGACCGACGATGTTGGACGCGCCGACAACCACGGCGTCCATTCCGTACAGATCGGCACCGGTGCTTTCCAGCAGGGTCATGATGCCCTTCGGGGTGCACGGGCGCAGCAATGGAATGCGCTGGGCCAGACGGCCGACGTTATAAGGATGGAAACCGTCGACGTCCTTGTCCGGGCGGATGCGTTCCAGCAGTTTGGAAGCGTCCAGGTGCTCCGGCAGAGGAAGTTGAAGCAGAACGCCGTCGATTGCCGGGTCGTCGTTCAGTCGATCGATCAGATCGGTCAGCGCTTCTTGAGTGGTTTCGGAAGGCAGGTCGTACGCTTGAGAGAGGAAGCCGACCTCTTCACAGTCTTTACGCTTGTGCGAGACATAAACCTGAGAGGCAGGATCGCTGCCGACCAGGATCACCGCGAGGCCTGGCGTGCGCAGACCTTGCTGGCGACGTTCGGCAACCCGTTGGGCGATCTGCTGGCGCAGGCTGGCGGCGATCGATTTGCCGTCGATTAGTTGTGCAGTCATTGCGCGTGATTAACCATCGAGAGGGGAAAAAAAGAGAACGCATTCTCGCATGTCAAACGGTGAGGGCAAAGGCGCTTGGTCAGCAAATTCCCCTAAGCCCTTTAATTAAATGAATTTTTTTTAAAAAGGATTTGACGACCCTCGGGTCGCTCTATACTATTCGTCGCACTTGTCGGGCACAGCCTAGCACTGGTTAAGAAGGTCGAGCGAAATCAACGTTTTGCAAGGCTGGAAAGCACTTAGTTTGTAGTCCTCCAAGGGTACAGCTAACAAGGCGCCCGTAGCTCAGCTGGATAGAGCATCCGCCTTCTAAGCGGATGGTCGCAGGTTCGAGTCCTGCCGGGTGCGCCATTAGGCAGCATTGGCACAAGTAACGCGATATGGTGGGCGTAGCTCAGTTGGTAGAGCACGGGATTGTGACTCCCGTTGTCGTGGGTTCGATCCCCATCGTCCACCCCATATTTCGAAAGGCGCCAGATGTAACAGTCTGGCGCCTTTGCTTTAAAAAGCTTCATCTGCGGATGTGGTGGAATTGGTAGACACACTGGATTTAGGTTCCAGCGCCGCGAGGCGTAAGAGTTCGAGTCTCTTCATCCGCACCAATCAAAGCTTCATTCATGCCGTTGGCCGGGTGAAGTTCTACAAAGAAGTTGTTTGGCTTCTTTGGCACGCAATATGGTGGGCGTAGCTCAGTTGGTAGAGCACGGGATTGTGACTCCCGTTGTCGTGGGTTCGATCCCCATCGTCCACCCCATATTCCGAAAGGCGCCAGATTTAACAGTCTGGCGCCTTTTTTGTTTTACGGTTTCGGATTTTGGCGGCTGCAGGTTTCGGGTTGCCGGGCAGGGCGCTTCGTCGTATCAATGTTACTCGATGATGCTGCGCTGCCCGCCAACCTTGCTTGCAAGGTCGACTGTCAGGGAGATGATTCAACCGCCTCTATATATAGAAGAGGTTGGCGCAGAGCTCTGGCTTGAATTGGCTGTATTTGCTAACAGGGCGAGGCGCAACCGTTTGTCCCCGCCTTCAAATGGCCTGCTGTTTTTTTACCCGTTTTCAGTAGGGTGACTTCTTGAGTTTGACCTACTAGAATGCTTGCCCTTGATTCTTGGGTCGGAAACGGCCGGCTAACGTCTGTGCAACGAGGAATATCCATGCAAGTTTCTGTTGAAAATACTACTGCTCTTGAGCGCCGCATGAGCGTCACTGTGCCGGCCTCGCAACTTGAGAGCCAGGTCAACAACCGTCTGCAGCAGACTGCCAAAAAGGCCAAGATTGCTGGCTTCCGCCCAGGCAAAGTGCCTATGAGCGAAATCAAGCGTCGTTTCGGTCAAGAAGCAGAGCGCGATGCTGTAGGCGACCTCATTCAAAAGTCTTTTTATGAGGCTGTGGTTGAGCAGAAGCTGAACCCGGCTGGCTCGCCATCGATCGAGCCCAAATCGATCGAAGCTGGCAAGGATCTGGAATACGTAGCCGTATTCGAAGTGTTCCCCGAGTTCACCGTTGCCGGCTTCGAAGGCATCACCGTCGAGCGTCTGAGCGCTGAAGTGGCTGACGCCGATCTGGACAAGATGCTGGACATCCTGCGCAAGCAGAACACCCGTTTCGAAGTGGCCGATCGCGCTGCCCAGAACGAAGACCAGCTGAACATCGATTTCGTTGGCAAGGTTGACGGCGAAGTATTCGCTGGCGGTTCCGCCAAGGGCACTCAGCTGGTGCTGGGTTCCGGCCGCATGATCCCAGGCTTCGAAGAAGGCCTGGTCGGCGCTAAAGCCGGCGAAGAGCGCGTTCTGAACCTGACCTTCCCAGAGGACTATCAGAACCTGGACCTGGCTGGCAAAACCGCCGAGTTCACCGTGACTGTAAACACCGTTTCCGAGCCAAAACTGCCTGAGCTGAACGAAGAGTTCTTCGCTCAATTCGGCATCAAGGAAAGCGGCATCGACGGTTTCCGCACCGAAGTTCGCAAGAACATGGAGCGTGAACTGCGTCAGGCGATCAAATCCAAGGTCAAGAATCAGGTAATGGACGGTCTGCTGGCCACCAACCCGATCGAAGTGCCAAAGGCTCTGCTGTCCAACGAAGTTGACCGTCTGCGCGTGCAGGCTGTTCAGCAGTTCGGTGGCAACATCAAGCCTGACCAACTGCCGGCCGAGCTGTTCGAAGAACAAGCCAAGCGTCGCGTTGTCCTGGGTCTGATCGTGGCTGAAGTGGTCAAGCAGTTCGACCTGAAGCCAGACGAAGCCCGCGTTCGCGAAATGATTCAGGAAATGGCTTCGGCTTACCAAGAGCCTGAGCAGGTCGTGTCCTGGTACTACAAGAACGAGCAGCAACTGAACGAAGTTCGTTCGGTTGTGCTGGAAGAACAAGTTGTGGATACTGTTCTGCAGAAAGCTAGCGTGACCGACAAATCGGTCTCTTACGAAGAAGCGGTCAAGCCGGTAGAAGCTCCAAAAGCCGACTGATTGTTTTTGCGTTAGAAGCACACACCATAAGCCAGCCTTCGAGCTGGCTTATGCGTATTCAAGACATGACTATTTGGGAGTGACTGCAGAGCATGTTCCGTAATTCCTATATTCAGCAGAACTCTGATGTCCAGGCCGCCGGCGGCCTGGTCCCGATGGTTGTCGAGCAATCTGCTCGTGGCGAGCGCGCCTATGACATTTACTCGCGTCTTCTCAAGGAGCGAGTAATCTTTCTGGTTGGGCCGGTAGAGGATTACATGGCCAACCTGATTTGTGCGCAATTGCTGTTCCTTGAAGCGGAAAACCCGGACAAGGACATCCATCTTTATATCAACTCCCCGGGCGGTTCGGTGACAGCGGGTATGTCGATCTACGACACCATGCAGTTCATCAAGCCAAACGTATCGACGACCTGTATCGGTCAGGCGTGCAGCATGGGCGCATTCCTGCTGACGGCCGGTGCACCTGGCAAGCGTTTCTGCCTGCCGAACTCGCGCGTGATGATTCACCAGCCGCTGGGCGGTTTCCAGGGACAGGCGTCGGACATCGAGATCCATGCCAAGGAAATCCTCTTCATCCGCGAGCGTCTCAACACGCTGATGGCCAAGCACAGCGGTCGTACGCTTGAAGAAATCGAGCGCGACACCAACCGCGACAACTTCATGAGTGCAGAAGCTGCGAAGGAATACGGTCTGATCGACGAAGTGATCAACCAGCGCCCAGCTTAAAAATAAGCAACTCAAAATAGGCTTGGTCGGCGCGTCTGATCAGCGGCGGGCTTGAAAAAGCCCGCAATAGCCTTCATCTTGTGTTGCAAGCCTATCGGATTTGGATCGAACGAATGACTGACACCCGCAACGGCGAGGACAACGGCAAGCTGCTCTATTGCTCCTTCTGTGGCAAAAGCCAGCATGAAGTGCGCAAATTGATTGCCGGCCCCTCGGTCTTTATCTGCGACGAGTGCGTCGACCTGTGCAATGACATCATCCGCGAGGAGGTGCAGGAAGCACAGGCCGAAAGCAGCGCGCATAAATTGCCTTCGCCTAAAGAAATCAGCGGCATCCTTGATCAATATGTCATTGGTCAGGAACGTGCCAAGAAGGTTCTGGCGGTAGCGGTATACAACCACTACAAGCGTCTGAACCAGCGTGACAAAAAGGCTGACGACGTCGAACTCGGCAAGAGCAACATCCTGCTGATCGGCCCGACCGGCTCCGGTAAAACCCTGCTGGCCGAAACTCTGGCCCGCTTGCTGAACGTTCCGTTCACTATCGCCGACGCAACCACCCTCACGGAGGCGGGTTACGTGGGTGAAGACGTCGAGAACATTATTCAGAAGCTGTTGCAGAAGTGCGATTACGACGTAGAGAAAGCCCAGATGGGTATTGTCTACATCGACGAAATCGACAAGATTTCGCGCAAGTCCGACAACCCGTCGATCACCCGGGACGTTTCCGGTGAAGGCGTACAGCAGGCCTTGCTCAAACTGATCGAAGGCACGGTCGCTTCCGTTCCGCCGCAAGGTGGCCGCAAGCATCCGCAACAGGAATTCCTTCAGGTTGATACCCGTAACATCTTGTTCATCTGCGGTGGCGCATTCTCCGGTCTGGAGAAGGTCATTCAGAACCGTTCCACCAAGGGTGGCATCGGTTTCAACGCAGAAGTGCGCAGCAAGGAAGAAGGCAAGAAAGTCGGTGAATCCCTGCGTGAAGTCGAGCCTGACGATCTGGTCAAGTTCGGTCTGATCCCGGAATTCGTCGGTCGTCTGCCGGTTCTCGCGACGCTGGACGAGCTGGATGAGGCTGCTTTGATGCAGATTCTCACCGAGCCGAAAAACGCGCTGACCAAACAGTATGCCAAGCTGTTCGAGATGGAAGGCGTGGATCTGGAATTCCGTTCCGACGCGCTGAAATCGGTCGCCAAGCGTGCCCTGGAGCGCAAAACCGGTGCCCGTGGCCTGCGTTCGATTCTCGAAGGTGTGCTGCTCGACACGATGTATGAAATCCCCTCACAGTCCGAGGTGAGCAAAGTCGTGATCGATGAAAGCGTGATCGAAGGCAAGTCCAAGCCACTGTATATCTATGAAAACAGTGAGCCGGCTGCCAAGGCTGCGCCGGACGCGTAAGCGCCCGGTCTGCCGGAACAAGGAAGGGGCCTTCGGGCCTCTTTTTTTTTATGTCGTTTTTTACATCCGCTTTGCGCTTGTTTTTTTTCAAGTCAGCCCCCATCTTGGTTTCAAGTTTAATTCCATCTGATTACGGCCGTATGGCCGCCGTAGAGGCGAAATCATGAAGACCACCATCGAATTGCCTCTCCTGCCATTGCGTGATGTCGTTGTGTATCCGCACATGGTTATCCCGCTGTTCGTGGGGCGCGAGAAATCCATCGAAGCCCTCGAGGCCGCGATGACGGGCGACAAGCAGATCCTGCTGCTGGCCCAGAGAAATCCGGCTGACGACGATCCCGGTGAAGAAGCTCTCTATCGCGTAGGTACTATCGCCACTGTTTTGCAGTTGCTGAAGCTCCCGGACGGCACCGTCAAGGTTCTGGTCGAGGGCGAGCAGCGTGGTGCTGTGGAGCGCTTCAGCGAAGTTGATGGCCACTGCCGTGCTGAAGTGTCGCTGATCGACGAAGTCGATGCCGCCGAGCGCGAATCGGAAGTGTTCGTGCGCAGCCTGCTGTCGCAGTTCGAACAATATGTGCAGTTGGGCAAGAAAGTCCCCGCTGAAGTCCTGTCGTCGCTTAACAGCATCGACGAGCCTGGCCGACTGGTAGATACCATGGCCGCGCACATGGCGCTGAAGATCGAGCAGAAGCAGGAAATCCTCGAAATCATCGATTTGTCGGCCCGGGTCGAGCACGTTCTCGCCTTGCTGGACGCCGAGATCGACCTGCTGCAAGTCGAAAAACGCATTCGTGGTCGCGTCAAAAAGCAAATGGAGCGCAGTCAGCGCGAGTACTACCTGAATGAGCAGATGAAGGCCATTCAGAAAGAGCTCGGCGACAGCGACGAAGGTCACAACGAAATCGAAGACCTTAAAAAGCGTATCGACGCTGCCGGTCTGCCAAAAGATGCCCTGGCCAAGGCCACTGCCGAGTTGAACAAGCTCAAGCAAATGTCGCCGATGTCCGCTGAAGCCACCGTGGTGCGCTCGTACATCGACTGGCTGGTTCAGGTGCCGTGGAAGGCTCAGAGCAAGGTGCGTCTGGACCTGGCCCGGGCCGAAGACATTCTCGACGCCGATCACTACGGCCTGGAAGAGGTCAAGGAACGCATCCTTGAATACCTCGCCGTGCAGAAACGCGTGAAGAAAATTCGTGGCCCGGTGTTGTGCCTGGTCGGTCCTCCGGGCGTGGGTAAAACCTCGCTGGCCGAGTCGATCGCCCATGCCACCAACCGCAAATTCGTGCGCATGGCCCTCGGTGGCGTGCGTGATGAAGCGGAAATCCGTGGTCACCGTCGGACTTACATCGGTTCGATGCCAGGAAGATTGATTCAAAAGATGACAAAAGTGGGTGTGCGCAACCCGCTGTTCCTGCTCGATGAAATCGACAAAATGGGCAGCGACATGCGTGGCGACCCGGCGTCGGCGTTGCTGGAAGTGCTCGATCCTGAGCAGAACCACAACTTCAACGACCACTATCTGGAAGTCGATTACGACCTCTCGGATGTGATGTTCCTGTGCACCTCGAACTCGATGAACATTCCGCCGGCGCTGCTGGACCGGATGGAAGTCATCCGTCTGCCGGGCTACACCGAAGACGAGAAGATCAACATCGCGGTCAAGTACCTGTCGCCGAAACAGATTGCAGCCAACGGCCTGAAGAAGGGCGAGCTGGAATTCGACGAAGAAGCGATCCGCGACATTATCCGTTACTACACCCGCGAAGCCGGTGTGCGTGGCCTTGAGCGGCAGATTGCCAAGGTCTGCCGCAAGGCGGTCAAAGAGCACGCGCTGGAAAAACGCTTCTCGGTAAAAGTGACAGCTGATCTGTTGGAGCATTTCCTCGGCGTTCGCAAGTTCCGCTACGGTCTGGCCGAGCAGCAGGATCAGATCGGTCAGGTGACCGGCCTGGCCTGGACTCAGGTGGGCGGCGAACTGCTGACCATCGAAGCCGCTGTGGTGCCGGGTAAAGGTCAACTGATCAAGACCGGTTCGCTGGGTGATGTAATGGTCGAATCGATCACTGCGGCTCTGACGGTGGTGCGCAGCCGTGCCAAGAGCCTGGGCATTCCCCTGGACTTTCACGAGAAGCGCGACACCCACATTCACATGCCGGAAGGCGCGACGCCAAAAGACGGCCCTAGCGCTGGTGTAGGCATGTGTACTGCGCTGGTGTCGGCGTTGACCGGTATTCCTGTGCGTGCCGATGTCGCCATGACCGGCGAGATCACCCTGCGTGGTCAAGTTCTCGCCATTGGTGGTCTGAAGGAAAAACTGCTGGCCGCTCACCGTGGCGGAATCAAGATCGTGATTATTCCGGAAGAGAACGTGCGTGATCTGAAGGAGATTCCTGACAATATCAAGCAGGATCTGCAGATCAAACCGGTTAAATGGATTGACGAGGTCCTGCAAATTGCGCTGCAATACGCGCCGGAGCCCTTGCCGGATGTGGCTCCGGAGATAGTTGCCAAGGACGAAAAACGTGAGTCTGACTCTAAGGAAAGAATTAGCACGCATTAATACGCTTTTGCCTGGGGGGCTTCCTTGACAGCTTTTTAGAGCCCTTGTTATAAAGCGGCTCTTAAGTGTCTGTAGGCCATTCAGCACTCGTTTTTGCTTTCACCAAAAAACTTAGAATCATACTCAAATAGATATAAGGGGACTTAGAGTGAACAAGTCGGAACTGATTGATGCTATCGCTGCATCCGCTGATATCCCGAAAGCTGCTGCTGGCCGTGCGCTGGACGCTGTAATCGAATCCGTCACTGGCGCTCTCAAGGCCGGCGACTCCGTTGTTCTGGTTGGTTTCGGTACTTTCTCCGTGACTGATCGTCCAGCTCGCATCGGTCGTAACCCACAGACCGGCAAGACTCTGGAAATCGCGGCAGCCAAAAAGCCAGGTTTCAAAGCCGGTAAAGCCCTGAAAGAAGCCGTCAACTAAGTTTGATTCAGGATTTTACCCATCCGGGTCGGGGTCATGCCTGACTTGGCAGCGGAGCGGTAGAGCAGGTAGTTGAAACAGTTGCCTGTCACACCGGGATCGAGGGTTCGAGCCCTGTCCGCTCCGCCAGTTACGAGAAGGCGCATCCTCGGATGCGCCTTTCTTCTATCCGGATTCTACCCACACTCCACGGTTGCCAAATTTTGAAGTTCAACCGTTTCTGGGGGACGCATGCTGCAGAATATCAGGGACAATTCACAAGGCTGGATTGCCAAGACCATTATCGGAGTCATCGTTGCACTGATGGCCCTGACCGGTTTCGACGCCATTTTCCAGGCCACGACTCACAAGAATGAGGCGGCCAAGGTCAACGGTGAAGAAATCAGCCAGAACGAGCTGAGCCAGGCGGTGGATATGCAACGCCGTCAGCTGATGCAACAACTGGGCAAGGATTTCGACGCTTCCTTGCTGGACGAAAAAATGCTGCGCGAATCGGCCCTCAAGGGTCTGATCGATCGCAAGCTGCTGCTGCAAGGCGCAGAACAATCGAAATTCGCTTTCTCCGAAGCGGCCCTGGACCAAGTGATCCTGCAGACGCCTGAATTCCAGGTCGATGGCAAGTTCAGCTCCGACCGTTTCGATCAGGTGATCCGTCAACTGGGCTACAGCCGCATGCAGTTCCGCCAGATGCTGGCTCAGGAAATGCTGATCGGCCAACTGCGCGCCGGTGTGGCGGGCAGCGGTTTTGTGACCGACGCTCAGGTGCTGGCCTTCGCCCGTCTGGAAAAACAGACCCGCGACTTCGCCACGCTGAACATCAAGGCTGACCCTTCGGCCGTGAAGCTGACCGATGACGAGGTCAAGGCTTACTACGACGAGCACGCCAAGGAATTCATGACCCCGGATCAAGTGGTCATCGATTACCTGGAATTGAAGAAGTCTTCGTTCTTCGATCAGGTCGCCGTCAAGGACGAAGACCTGCAGGCGGCGTATCAGAAAGAGATCGCCAACCTGTCGGAACAGCGTCGTGCGGCGCACATTCTGATCGAAGTCAACGACAAGACCACCGAGGCCCAGGCCAAGGCGAAGATCGAAGAAGTCCAGGCGCGTCTGGCCAAGGGCGAGAAATTCGAAGCGCTGGCCAAGGAGTTCTCGCAGGATCCGGGTTCGGCCAACAACGGCGGTGACCTCGGTTATGCCGGTCCTGGCGTTTACGATCCAGCCTTTGAGAAAGCCCTGTATTCGCTGAACAAGGATCAGGTTTCCGAGCCGGTTCGCACCGACTTCGGTTTCCATCTGATCAAGCTGCTGGGTGTCGAGGCGCCTGAAGTGCCGACGCTGGCCAGCCTGAAAGACAAGCTGACCCGCGAGCTGAAAACCCAGCAAGTCGAGCAGCGTTTCGTCGAGGCGACCAAGCAACTGGAAGACTCTTCGTTCGAAGCATCCGACCTGGCCCAGCCAGCGCAGGATCTGAAACTGACCGTGCACACCTCCAAGCCGTTCGGCCGTGAAGGTGGCGAAGGCGTTGCAGCCAACCGTGCTGTAGTGACTGCCGCGTTCAGCACCGAAGTGCTGGAAGAGGGTGCCAACAGCACCGCCATCGAGCTGGATCCGGAAACCGTGATCGTGCTGCGCGCCAAGGAACATCTGAAGCCTGCTCAATTGCCGCTGGAAAGAGTGGCCACCGCCATTCGCGCCCAGTTGACCAAAGAGCACGCCAGCGCGGCTGCCAAGACCAAGGCGGAGCAACTGATCGCCAGTCTGCGTGATGGCAAGACCCCGCTGGACAAGGCGGTGGATGGTCAGAGCTGGAAAGTCACTGAAGCGGCGAACCGCGCTCAGGAAGGTGTTGACCCGGCGGTGCTGCAAGCACTGTTCCGCATGCCTAAGCCGGCTGCCAAGGACAAGCCGACCTTCACCAGCGTGACGCTGGCGGATGGCAGCCTGACCATCGTGCGTCTGAACGGCGTGAACGAAGCGGCGGCTCCGACCGATGAAGAGAAAGCGCAGTACCGTCGCTTCCTCGCATCGCGTGTGGGCCAGCAAGACTTTGCGGCGTACCGCAAGCAGCTGGAAGCCGAAGCCGACATCAAGCGTTTCTGATGCCTGGCTGAGCCGCAAGACCCGAGCCCCGGATGAAAATCCGGGGCTTTTTTATGCGCGTTATCCCGCGTTCGGGAAGCCATGACTTCGGGCATTGATGGTCGCATTCAGAGTCAGCAGCAACAGACCCGCGACCAGCCACGGGTAACTCCCGACGCCCAGGTTGTTCAGCAACAGGCCTCCCGCAAGCCCGCCGCCGGCAATGCCGACATTCCACAGGGTCACCAGCATCGATTGCGCGGTATCGGCAGCCTCCCTGGCGGTTTTCGCCAGGGCCGTCTGCAACAGTGAGGGCATCGCGCCGAATGCCAGGCCCCAGACAGCGGTAGCGGTGTAGACCACTCCCGGCGATTCGCGCCATAGCCCCAGTGCGATCGCCGACAGCAGGAACAACAGGGCGCTGGCCAGTACCAGCTGACGCAGCCAGCGATCAATCAGGCTGCCGACGATCCACAGGCTCAATACCGATGCCAGGCCAAACACCAACAACACCCGGTCGATTTCTGCGCCAAGTCCCGATGGCTCCAGAAATGGCGCGATATAGGTGTACAGAAGGTTGTGCGCGACGACGTAGGACAAAGTCACAAACAACACGGATCGCACGCCCGGCAAGGTAAACACCTGACGCAGTGGCAGGCGCTTTCCGGCGCGTTCACCGGCGAAGTCCGGTACTTGCCAACGCACCCAGATCACCAGCAGCACGGTCAGCCCGGTCATGATCGCGAAGCTCAGGCGCCAGCCGACTGCCGTGCCCAGCAGCGTCCCGGCCGGAATGCCCAGCGACAGCGCAAGCGGCGCCCCGAGCATGGCCACCGTAATCGCCCGGCCTTGCAAGTGAGGTGCGACCATCCGGCTCGCGTACCCCGCCAGCAAAGCCCAGAGCAGCCCCGCGAACACGCCTGCGATCAAGCGTGCAATCAGGGTCAGCCAGTACAGCTCGGACAACGCAGTGATGCTGTTGGCGATGGCAAACCCGCTAATGGCCGCCAGCAACAGCGGGCGCCGACGCCAGCCCCGTGTGGCAATGGTGAGCGGAATCGCCGCCAGCATCGAACCAATGGCGTACAGCGTGACCAGTTGCCCGATCAGGGCTTGAGAGACATCAAGCCCCGCGCTCATTTGCGGCAGCAGGCCGGCGGGCATCGCCTCGGTCAGCACGGTGATGAACCCGGCGGTGGCGAGCGCTAGCAATGCGCCCAGCGGTAATCGTTCCGCGGGCTCGACTGTGCCGGCGAGCGAGGGGGAGGTGAGTGGCGCATCGTTCATGGGCGGGTTTCCATTTTGCCAAAGGAGACGAAGGCCATAGGTTAGGGCGCTGCACATTCGGGAAAAACAGGTTAGGGTTCCGAACATCTCGGACAAGAATGTCGCGAATCAGGGAGGGATGAATGGACAGCCTGGGCAGTATTTCAGTGTTTGTGCAGGTGGCGGAAACCCGCAGCTTTACCGAGGCCGGCCGCTTGCAGGGCGTGTCCTCGTCGGCGGTTGGCAAAAGCATCGCCCGCCTGGAAGCTCGACTCAATGTGCGCTTGTTTCACCGCACCACCCGCAGCATCACGCTGACCAGCGAAGGCGCGCTGTTTCTTGAACGTTGCCGCAAGATCCTCGCCGAAGTGGAGGCGGCGGAATTTGAACTGTGCGATGCCGCAGCGGCGCCTCACGGCAAGTTGCGGGTCAGCCTGCCGCAGGTGCATGACCTGGTGATGCCGGTCATGAACGAGTTCATGGCATTGTACCCGCAGATCGAACTGGATCTGGACCTGACCGATCGCATGGTCGATGTGGTTGAAGAAGGCTTCGATGCGGTGATCCGGACGGGTAAACCGCGAGATTCGCGACTGATGGCACGACCGTTGGGCGAGTTTCACATGGTGTTGGTGGCCAGTCCTGCGTACCTGCGCGAGCGCGGCGAACCGCTGACCCCGGCCGATCTGGCGGAGCACGCCTGCCTGCGCCATACGTTTCACGCCACCGGCAAACTGGAGTCCTGGCCGTTCAAACGCGAGGAGGGCGCTCCCGAGCCGACCTTGCCGACACGCCTGGTCAGTACGTCGATCGAAGCCGTGCGGCATGCAGCGCTGGCGGGCATGGGCATCGCTTGTCTGCCGGATTTCATGATCTTCGAGGCGCAGCAGCAGGGTCGCCTGCAGCGCGTGCTCGATGAGCATCTGGAGCACGTCGGGCAGTTCTGGGTCCTGTGGCCATCAAGCCGGCATGCAACCGCCAAATTGCGCGTGTTCATCGATCATTTATCGGCGCGACTTTTTCCTGTCGTCCATGACCGGTAGAGTTGTAACTGTTTTAAGACACTAATCCATACGCCGCGGGGCAGCGATCTGTTGCACAATACGCCCCGGACCGTTTTCCCTCAGGATGTTTAATGTTGAATTCTATTCCCGTGCGTTTCATCGGGTTGGCGTTGTTGCTGACCGCCGCTGCCGGCTGCTCCAAGGACAAGCCTATCTACGAGCATGAGAATTTCGACGACTCCGGCACCTTTTCGCGCAATTACCCGGTGACCGACACCGCCAGTTGCGAAGCGGCCCGCCGAGCGTTGCTCAGCCAGGGCTATATCATTACCAGCAATGACCCGAAACTGGTCAGCGGCCACAAGAGCTTCCAGCAGACCGGCGAAACCCATCTGGAGATCAGCTTCAACGTGGTGTGCGCCGATGATGGCAGCGCCGGCCATCACGCCACCGTGTTCGCCAACGCCTTGCAGGACCGCTACGCGCTGAAGAAGACCAACAACTCGGCCAGCCTCGGTGTCGGCGTATTGGGCTCGGTGTCGATGCCGATCGGCTCGTCTGACGATTCGATGGTCAAGGTGGCCAGCGAAACCGTGTCTTCGCAGAAGTTCTACGAACGTTTCTTCACTCTGGTCGAGCTGTTCCTGCCAGCCGACGCGAAGAAAGCTGCGCATATCACCGAAAAACCGAAGACCGATCTGGGTGTGCCGGAAGCCAAGGCGGCGCCGGCTCCGTTGGCTCCAGCCCCTGCGACTGAACCCACCCCGGCGCCCGCTGCGGCGCCAACGCCAGCGCCTGCAGAGGCAACCCCGGTGAGCTCCGAACCGGTAGCCCCGCCGGCAGAAGCTGCACCGATCACCCCGGCACCGGTTGCCGAGCCTGCGCCCGCGACGGAAACCATCACCCCTCCGGCCAATCCGACGGACATTCCGCCGCCGTCCGAGCCGATTCCGGCCATGCCTGCGTCCGGGCAGTAAACTTCACGCCACGCCTCCGGCTCCTGTCGGACGCGTGGCGTTTTGTTGTCTCCCTTGAGCTTCTTCCTGCCAGCCCCGTCGAAAAATTTCCCGCGATAAATCCCTGACCGCCTGCTACGTTTATTTCATGAAGGCCGTGTTTCATTTTTCCTTCACACGGGCACTTTATGCTCGAGGCGCTGGTCATTTGTTCCAGGCCATTTCAAGCAAGCGTCAGGGGGATTACGCAATGGATGACTATCAAGAAGAATTGCTCGAATTCCAGGCCTTTGAGCTGGATTCACCAGAGCCTGCGGAAGACGCCACCGAGCTGTGAGGCGTCAGCCTGTCTTGCGGTGACTGCGGCGAAATTCGCCCGGTGTCTGGCGGTTCCAGCGCTTGAAGGCGCGCTGGAAAGCTTCAGCCGAGGCAAAGCCCAGCAAGTAGGCAATTTCACCGAATGCCAGTTCGGTGTCGCGGATGTAGGTCATCGCCAGATCACGGCGGGTGTCATTGAGGATCGCGCGAAACTGCGTGCCTTCCTCGGCCAGCTTTCGCCGTAACGTCCAGGTCGGCAGCTTCAAACGTGCCGCCACTTCTTCCAGGTCCGGTTCCCGGCCACCATTGAGCAACGGCCCGAGCAATTGCGTGATGCGTTCGCGCAGGCTGCGGGTGCGGGTCAGTTGTTCCAGTTCCCGTTCACACAAGCCGAGCAAATGTTTCCAGGTGCTGGGGCAATGCTCCGGGTTGCGTCGGGCCAGGTCGGTGAGGCTCAGACGCAGTTGATTGTGTTCGGCGCCAAACTGGATCGGGCATTCACCGAGCACCGCATAAGCGTCGCGATAATCCGGGGTGTCAAATTCGATCTCGATCCGTTCAGCGCGCAACGGTTCGGGGCTGATGCTGGACAGCTGATGCAGCCAGCCAGCGATGATCGAATCCACCACAAAGCGGTTGTAGGCGTTGTACGGGCTGATGGAATAGAACCGCAGCCACGCACCGCTGGCGTCCTCGTGGAAACTCGACTGGCCGCGATAATTGGAGCCGTACAAGGGTTCGAAGCGCGTCAGGCAGCGGGCGGCTTCGCGCACGGTCGGGGCCTGCGCGGCAGTCACACCGGCCAGCCCCGCCTGACTCAAGCGACTGAGTTGGCCCATGCGCAAACCCAATGCCGGATCGCCAGTCAGCTGGATCGCGCCATGTCCCAGGCGCATGTAGCGCGGGATCGACAGGCGCGCTCCGGCTTCGGCCAGCCGGGCGGCATCCAGGCCGTACTGTTCGAGCAAGGGAAGGGGATCGATGTCATGGCTGCGCACGGCATCGGCCAGGCTGTGGACGAAGCCCACCGACAGATCCCCGAGACGCATCGGCAGCGGCTTCACGGGTTACAACCAGAGGTTCAGCAGGCGCGCGCCACGGGCTTCGCTGTCGGCGAATTGCTGGCCGTTGCTGCTGAGGAAACTTTGCCCGGCGCTCGGCTTGTCCCAGAACTGCCCGCGCAGAAACACACTCATACCGGCCTGCGCCTTGCTGGCCGGCGGTTGCGCGGTCAGGGTCAGTTGGTGCCAGGCTTGGCCTACACTGACTGCTCCTGGTTTCAGGCTGACCGAGTCCGGCACGCTCGAGCCTTTGTAACCCTTCCAGGGTTGATCCCACACGCCATGACCGACGACAAACGCGGGCACCGCGATCAGCTGCGCGCCTTGCTCGTCGAGTTTGCGGTAGTTGTCCGGGTACCAGCTGTCGTTGCCGATCAACACGCCGAGGCGTCCGGCCGGGGTGTCGATCACATTGATCCGCGACGCTTCGCGGGTGCCGGAGTCATCCTGATCGAAGACCGGACGCATCTGCCGCTGCGGCTGGCCGAGCGGGGCACCGTCGCGACCGAACACCACCGTGCTGTTGTACAGCGCGCCACTGCCGGCCTTGAGCCGGCCGTCGGTGATGTTCGGTTCAGGCAACACGATCGTGCCGGCCACCAGAGTGACGTGGAACTCCTTGGCCAAACCACCGAACAGCGCCTGATAGTCCTTGGCCATGTCCCGGGACTTCATGCGCAGGTGCGCGTCATCCAGACGGCTGCTGCCCTTGGCGGTGAGCCAGGCGCGAGCAAACTGCACCGGGTTGCTCGCTGCCAGCCAGTTCATCGCTTCGGCGAGGGTAGCGGCCTGGTACAGCTCATCTTTCTCGCCGCTGATCATCAGCCAGGTGCCGACATGCTCCGGCAGGATGACCACGGTTTTTTCATTCAACAGCCCCTGATCCTGCGCCTGCTGCAAATAGGCGGCGAGCTTGCGGTGCAGGCGTTCGGGGCTTTGGTAGTCGGTGGGGAACAGCTCGGGCTGGATGCCCAGCAGGTTGCCACGGTCGGCGGGCGTGCCCTGATCGACCGCGAGTTTGATCCGCAGGTCCGACAGGTAATGACCGGCCGGACGGTCAGCCGCCCACATGGCGTAGAAGGTGAGTGCGGCGATGAGCGCCATGGAAAAAGTCAGGTACAGAAGTTTGCGCATGAAATCCAACAACAACCGGGTGCAGGGTGTGTGGACAGGGTAGGGCGCCAGCCCCGGCTTGCCAAGGGGTGCTGCGCATTTGGATCAATAACTTGTCAGTTACGGTCATTGAGTGACAGCGATGCGACTCCTAATCTGTCGAGCATGACTGACGGGGGACGCAGAGCTCCCGCATTTTCCGTGATCGCTCGCTGTGGAGTTAACGATGACCGCCACTCAATACCCGCACCTGTTGGCCCCGCTGGACCTGGGATTCACCACGTTGCGCAACCGCACCCTCATGGGCTCGATGCACACTGGCCTTGAAGAGAAACCGGGCGGTTTCGAACGCATGGCAGCGTATTTCGCCGAGCGTGCCCGTGGCGGCGTTGGCCTGATGGTCACCGGCGGTATCGGTCCGAATGACGAGGGCGGTGTGTATTCCGGCGCGGCCAAGCTGACCACCGAGGAAGAAGCGCTCCAACACCGCATCGTCACGCGCGCCGTGCACGAGGCGGGCGGCAAGATCTGCATGCAGATCCTCCACGCCGGCCGTTATGCCTACAGTCCGAAACAGGTCGCGCCGAGCGCCATTCAGGCGCCGATCAACCCGTTCAAGCCCAAAGAGCTGGACGAGGAAGGCATTGAGAAGCAGATCCGCGATTTCGTCACCTGCTCGGTACTGGCCCAGACCGCCGAGTACGACGGCGTGGAAATCATGGGCTCGGAAGGTTATTTCATTAACCAGTTCCTCGCCGCTCACACCAACCACCGCACCGACCGTTGGGGCGGCAGCTACGAAAACCGCATGCGCCTGCCGGTGGAGATCGTTCGCCGGGTGCGTGAAGCGGTGGGCCCGAACTTCATCATCATCTTCCGTCTGTCGATGCTCGATCTGGTGGAAGGTGGCAGCACCTGGGAAGAAATCGTCACCCTGGCAAAAGCCATCGAGCAGGCCGGCGCGACCCTCATCAACACCGGCATCGGCTGGCACGAAGCGCGGATCCCGACCATCGCCACCAAAGTGCCGCGTGCGGCGTTCAGCAAGGTCACGGCCAAGCTGCGCGGTTCGGTGAATATTCCGCTGATCACCACCAACCGCATCAACACCCCGGAAATCGCCGAGCAGATCCTCGCTGAAGGCGATGCCGACATGGTCTCGATGGCGCGGCCGTTCCTCGCCGACCCGGACTTCGTCAACAAGGCTGCTGAAGGTCGCGCCGACGAAATCAATACCTGCATCGGCTGCAACCAGGCCTGCCTCGATCACACCTTCGGCGGCAAGCTCACCAGCTGCCTGGTCAACCCGCGTGCCTGCCACGAAACCGAGCTCAATTACCTGCCGGTCAAGCAGATCAAGAAAATCGCCGTGGTCGGTGCCGGTCCTGCCGGTCTGTCCGCCGCCACCGTGGCCGCCGAGCGCGGGCATCAGGTGACCTTGTTCGATTCGGCCAGCGAGATCGGTGGCCAGTTCAATGTCGCCAAGCGAGTGCCGGGCAAGGAAGAGTTCTACGAAACCCTGCGTTACTTCAAACGCAAGTTGCAGACCACCAACGTTGAGGTGTGCCTGAACACCCGCGTCGATGTGGCAAAACTGGTCGAGGGCGGTTACGACGAAGTCATCCTCGCGACCGGCATTGCACCGCGTCTGCCGGCGATTCCGGGTGTCGACAACGCCAAAGTGCTGAGCTATCTGGATGTGCTGCTCGAGCGCAAACCGGTCGGCAAGCGTGTGGCGGTGATTGGTGCCGGCGGTATCGGTTTCGACGTGTCGGAATTCCTCGTCCATGAAGGCGTGGCCACCAGTCAGGATCGCGCCGCGTTCTGGAAAGAGTGGGGCATCGACACGAATCTGGAAGCCCGTGGTGGCGTGGCCGGGATCAAAGCTGCACCGCACGCACCAGCGCGTGACGTGTTCCTGCTGCAACGCAAGAAATCCAAGGTCGGTGACGGCCTGGGCAAGACCACCGGCTGGATTCACCGCACCGGTTTGAAGAACAAGCAGGTGCAGATGCTCAACAGCGTCGAATACCTGAAGATCGACGACGAAGGCCTGCACATCCGCATCGGCGAAACCGGCGAGCCGCAAGTGCTGCCGGTGGACAACATCGTCATCTGCGCCGGCCAGGATCCGCTGCGTGAGTTGCACGACGGTCTGGTGGCAGCCGGGCAGAACGTGCACCTGATCGGCGGCGCCGATGTGGCGGCCGAACTGGATGCCAAACGTGCGATCAACCAGGGTTCGCGTCTGGCCGCCGAGCTCTGATCCACCCTAGAATGCCGGCTCTTTGCACAGAGCCGGCCTTCATGTTTCTGCCTCCCACCGACTGGCTACCTCAAGCCCCACTCGAAGCGCTTCATCTGGAGTGGCTCACCGCCGCCAGCATTGAAGTCGCGATCCTGCGCCTGGACTTGATTGATCCGCTGATCAGCGGCAACAAGTGGTTCAAACTCGTCGAACATCTCAAAGCCGCCGACCGCGCGGGTGCCGAAGGCATCATCAGCCTGGGCGGTGCGCATTCCAATCATCTGCATGCATTGGCGGCTGCGGGCAAACGCCTGGGATTCACGACGGTCGGGCTGTTGCGCGGGCATCCGCAGGACACGCCGACGGTCAGGGATCTGCACGACTTCGGCATGCAACTGCACTGGCTCGGTTACGGCGGTTATCGGGCGCGGCACGAGCCGGGGTTCTGGCAGCCTTGGCGAGAGCAATATCCGACGCTGCACCCGGTGCCCGAAGGGGGCGGTGGTCTGCCGGGTGCGCAGGGTTGCGCGGCGCTGAAGGATCAAGTCAGTGAACAACTCGGCAAGTTCGGCTGGGACGACTATCACGGTTGGTGGCTGGCTTGCGGCACTGGCACGACGCTCGCGGGATTGGTGTTGGCCGAGGCCGGACAACATGCGGTGTACGGCGCAATGGCCGTGCCCGACGATCACGGCGTCGCGGCCAATGTCGAGGCGATTGTCGGCGAAACCGGAGGGTATGAGTTGATCGACGCCAGCCGCGGCGGCTTCGCCAAGGTCGATCCGGCGCTGCTTGAATTCATTTTGCAAACCGAACAGGCCAGCGGCATTCCCCTCGAGCCGCTGTACACCGGCAAGGCCTTGCTGGCGATCAAGCAACAGATCGAGGCGGGTCGCTTTGCCCGGGGTTCACGCTTGATCTTCGTCCACACCGGCGGCTTGCAGGGCCGGCGCGGATTAGACGGCTAACCCTGGCTGCGCTTGGGCATCATCCGCAGCAACGTGTTATCGCGCACCACGTAATGGTGATAGATCCCCGCCAGCGCATGCAGACCGATCAGCCAGTAGCCAATCGTGCTGATCAGTACGTGCCAATATTCAACCTGTTTGGCAAAGGCCTTGTCTTCACTCACCAGCAACGGCAGGTCGAAACCGTAGAACATCACCTGATGGCCCTCGGCGCTGGTGATCAGCCAGCCGAGGATCGGCATGCTGATCATGAACAGGTACAAGGCCCAGTGCATCAAGCGTGCGAGGATGGTTTGCCACGGTGGCGAGGCCGGGAAGATTTTCGGCGCCGGGCCCAGGCTGCGGGCGAACAGGCGAAACCAGACCAGCACGAATACCGTCAGCCCAAGCATGTAATGCACTTCGCGGATCAGCGTGCGGCCGCCGCTGCCCTTGGGAAACAGACCACGCAATTCCATGCTGGCGTACACCAGTACCAACAGCACCAGCATCAGCCAGTGCAACAGGATCGACACGGTGCTGTAACGGGATTCGGAATTTGTCCACGGCATACGGCGTTCCTCACGGTTCAGGGCTCAAGCGTGCCGTTCTGTGACGGCATGCCTTAACTGTAATCGTATTAAGGTCATTCTTCCTCCACGATCCTGTTTTTTATTGATGCACATCATTGGCATTGCAGTGACATGATCCCTGCGCTGACGGGGTGGCTGTAACAAGGCATTGTTTATATTTTGTATTTGCGAAAGTTTGAGTGCGTGAAGCCGTGTGGTTATTGTTGGGCGCAGTCGATAGTTAAAGTTCGGCTCGATAAATAAACCAATAGCGTCGTTCAAGGATGCTGTACTGGAAAAAGGATTTAGCAATGGCTTTCAATGTTCTTCTTAATAATAAACATGGCTGTATTGTCAAAAAAGCAATGGCTAAGGCGCCTGTACCCAGACCAAAACCGCGGCCTGCGGTTACGCAACCCCCCAAGCCGGCGAGCAAGCCATCCGTTCCGCCCGTCAAGCCACCTGTGCAGCCGGTAAAGCCTCCAGTGAAACCCGGCGTACCGCCAGTCAAACCAGCTGTGCCTCCGGTCAAGCCACCGGTAAAACCTGCTTCTCCCGCCAGGCCTGTTTCGCCAGTTAGCAAGCCTCCTGTGGCGCCGACCAAGCCAGTCGTCGCCAGGCCGCCAATGCCGTGGCCTACGCTCAATATCAATGTGGATCCTGTGGCGTTGATCAATTTGCTGAATGCGATTGGAAACAGCCGTCATCCGGATGGCTCCACGTTGTTGGCCGACGGAAGTCTGGTAAATGCGCAACAGACGGCAGTGACGCGTCCGGACGGGATCATTCAGCATATAGACGGCAGGGTTGAACACCCCGACGGGCGTATTGTGTGGCCAGACAATACAATCGAATATCCCGATGGACGCATCGTCTGGGCCGACGGAACCGAACAACTGGCAGATGGTTCGGTGAAGTATCCAGACGGGCTCGGTTTTGATGCGCAGGGTAACTTGGTTTCTGAGTGATCCGGTTGTAATGACTGTGGGTTGAAAGTTGTCTCTTCAAAGTTTGTAATTTATAAATAAAAAGCCGCCAGCTTTTATCGACTGGCGGCTTTTTTTGTCAGGTTATTTGTTTTGCGGCATTTCCCCTTTGGTCAGGCGCCGGTTGATGTCAGCGATCACTTCCGGCAGATCGCTGATGGTGTCGATCATGTAGTGCGGGCGTGAGCCTTCGAACAGCGCGTGAATGCGCTTGCGTTCGCTGGCCAGCGCGTCGCTGCCCAATGCGCGGTAGCCCTCGTAATCCAGACCCAGCGCGTTGCCGGAACAGATCAGCGCCACGGTCCACATCCCGGCACGACGGCCTTCAAGAATGCCCGGCACGGTGTCGTCGATCTTCACGCAGGCGGCGACATCGTCGATGCCCAGCGCAATCACGTTGGCCAGCGCCTGCGCCGGCCATGGACGACCGTTCGGCACTTCGTCGGTGGCCACGACGTGGTCGGCGACGTAGCCATTGGTGGCGGCCAGTGCCACGACCTTGTCCATCACTTGCTTCGGATAACCGGAGCAGGAACCGATCTTGATCCCTTGCTGACGCAGGTTGGCGATGGTCTCCAGCGCACCGGGAATCAGCGCCGAGTGCTCGGCGATTTTCTCGATCTGTAGCGGCATGAAGCGGTTGTAGATCGCGGTCACGTCATCGTCAGTCGGAGTGCGGCCGAACGCCTTGCGATAGCGCTCGGCAACCTGCGGCTGATTGCACAGGGTGCGGATGTGATCCCACTTGCCCATGCCCATCGGGCCACGGGCCTCTTCGATGGAGACCTGGACATCGAACTCGGCGAAGGCTTCGACGAAGATCTGGGTTGGTGCGAAGGAACCGAAGTCGACCACGGTGCCGGCCCAGTCGAGGATGGCGGCTTGCAGCTGGGTTGGGTTGTTGTAGTTCATGGCAAAAATTCCTGTGATAACACGCAATTCGGAGTTCGCTGTCCCTGTGGGAGCGGGCTTGCCCGCGATGGCGGTCTGACATTCACCATTGATNCGCGGGCAAGCCCGCTCCCACAGGGGATTTGAGGTGTGGTTTAAATCTCTAACACTTCCATCTCGCGCAGCACTTCACCCACCGCCGCGACGGCTTCGCGCATCTGCGCCGGGGTGACGTGGCCGATGCAGCCGACGCGGAAAGTTTCGACCTGGGTCAGCTTGCCGGGGTAGAGGATGTAACCCTTGGCCTTGACCCGTTCGTAGAAGTCCTTGAACTGGTAGCGCGGATCTTTCGGTGCGTGGAAGGTCGCGATGATCGGCGCCTGAATCGCAGCAGGCAGGAAGCTGCGCAAGCCGAGCTTGCCCATCTCTTCCATCAGCGCCTGGCAGTTGGCGGCGTAGCGCGCATGTCGCGCCGGCAGGCCGCCTTCTTCGTTGTATTGCAGCAGCGCTTCGTGCAGCGCCGCGACCACGTGGGTCGGCGGGGTGAAGCGCCACTGGCCGGTTTTTTTCATGTAGCTGTGTTGGTCGAACAGGTCCATCGCCAGCGAATGCGAATTGCCGGCGGCTGCGGCCAGAGATTCCTTGCGGGCGAACACGAAGCCCATGCCCGGTACGCCTTCCAGGCATTTGCCGGAGGCGGCAATCAGCGCGTCGAACGGGACTTTTTGCGCATCCACCGGCAACGCGCCGAACGAGCTCATGGCATCAATGATCAAGCGTTTGCCGTGCTGCTCTACAACCTGGGCGATTTCCGGCAGCGGATTGAGGATGCCGGTGCTGGTTTCGCAGTGGATCAGCGCGACGTGGGTAATGTCGCTGTCGGCACGCAGCAGGCGGTCGACGTCGGCGGCGGTGGTCGGTTCGTCTTCAGCGGTTTCGAAGGTGCTGAACGAGCGGCCGAGCACTTCGCAGATTTTTGCCAGACGCTTGCCGTAGGCGCCGTTGATCAGCACCAGCACCTTGCCGTCGCGGGGGACGAGGGTGCCGATCGCGGCTTCGACGGCAAAGGTGCCGCTGCCCTGTAACGGTACGCAGTGGTGGCTGTCGGCGCCGTTGAGAATCGCCAGCAGTTGTTCGCACAGGCTGGCGGTCAATTGGTTGAAGCGGTCATCCCATGAACCCCAGTCGACCATCATCGCCTGGCGGGTGCGGGCCGAGGTGGTCAACGGGCCGGGAGTGAGCAGGATGGGTGCGGCAGTACTCATTCGTGTGTCCTCGCGATAGCGCTGTGGGATGAAGCTACGGGGACTACGTTGCAATTCGCTAGATCATCAATCAAATTGTTTGTTGTTATGCCAGCCATCAGTGAGGGTTATTCATGAACCTGTTCCAGCTCCGCGCCTTCGACGCCGTGGCCCGGGAAGGCAGCTTCACCCGTGCCGCCGCTCGCCTGTTCATCAGCCAACCGGCGGTCACCGGGCACATCAAGGCGCTGGAGGAGCATTACCAGATCACCCTGTTGCGACGCACGGCGCGCCGGGTCGAGCTGACCGAGGAGGGCACCAAACTGGCAGCGATCACCCGGGCGATGTTCGGCATGGCGGAAGAGGCCCAGGCGTTGCTCGAGGCCAATCGGCAATTGCTCACCGGACGTCTTGAGGTGGCGGCGGATGGCCCGCACATGGTCATGCCGATGCTCGCCAGCCTGCGGGCGCGCTATCCGGGGATCACCGTGAATCTGCGGTTGGGCAATGCCCAGGAAACGTTGGCGGCGTTGTTGTCCGAGCATGCTGACGTGGCGGTGCTGACCGAAGTCGAACCGCGCAAAGGGCTGCATCTGCAAGCGCTGAGTGAATCGCGGATTTGCGCGCTGGTGCCGGCGGGGCATCCGTGGGCGGCTCGCAGTGGCGAGGTCAGGCTCAAGGAGCTGGATCAGGTGATCATGGTGTTGCGCGAGCCGAGTTCGATTACCCGGCGCACGTTTGATCAGGCCTGTGCGCAGGCGTCGGTCAGCCCACGGGTGTTGCTGGAACTGGATAGCCGCGAGGCGGTGACGGAGGCGGTGGCGGCTGAGTTGGGGGTTGGGGTGGTGTCATCGGTGGAGGTCAGTCATGACCCCCGTGTCGTCGCGATTCCCATTGCGGGAGAAGGGCTGGTGAACCGGCACATGATCGGCTGCGTGGAGCGGCGGCGGGAGTTGCGGTTGATTCAGGCGTTTTTCGGGTTGGCCCCGGTCTGATAAACCGCGGCGCCTCAATCGCTGGCAAGCCAGCTCCCACAGTGTCAGAGGCGTTAACAAAATCTGTGCATACCGCAAAACCTGTGGGAGCTGGCTTGCCAGCGATTGAGGCCGGAACTGACTACACAAGACTCTCGCGCACCATATCGAGAAACGTCGCCACCACCCGCCGCGAACTCTGCTCGCGCAGGCACACCAGCGTTTCGGTCAAGCGCCGAGTGCAATCGGTGATCGGCAACGCGCAAACCCTTGAGTCCGCACCAAACTCCGCCGCCGACACCACGCCCACGCCAATCCCCACCACCACTGCCTCCCGCGCCGCTTCCCGGCCTTCGACCTGGATCGCCGGGCGGATGCGGAAACCGGCGCGGGTCATTTCTTCTTCCAGGGTCTGGCGGGTCACCGAGCCGTGTTCACGCAGCACCAGCGGCGTGTCGTCCAGATCTTCCAGACAGATCGACTCGCGCTCGGCCCACGGATGATGGCGCGAGACAAACGCCACCATCGGGTCGTTGCGCAGCGGCACACACAGCAGGCGTTCATCGCTGACATCGCGCCCCAGCAACGCCAGATCAGCCTGATAGTTGAACAGTCGAAACAGCGACTCATCGGTGTTACCGGTCTCGATCTTCACGCTGATCCCCGGATAGCGCTCACAAAACCGGGCAATCTGCGGCAACACATGCACCGGGGCATCCACCGCCAGAATCAGGCTGCCGGTCTGCAAGGCCTGGGATTCCTGCAGCAACTCCTGGGCTTCGGCTTCGACCACGAACAAGCGCTGGGTGATCGCCAGCAAGCGTTCGCCCAGATCCGTCAGGCGCACCGATCGCTTGTTGCGATGGAACAGCAACACGCCGAAGCGTTCTTCCAGCTTGCGCACCTGGTCGGAAATCGCCGGTTGCGTCAGATAAAGCCGCTCGGCGGCCTTGGTGAAGCTTCCGTGCACGGCCACGGCGTGAAAGGCTTTGAGCTGGGCGTGGGAAACCGACATGGCTGATTCCTCGTTTACAGGCGAACTTCAGTAACAAGCTGAGATTATGTGTGAAATACGATAAATCGATTTTATTTATTAAACAGTAATTGCTTTGATCGGCTCACGCCAACGCTGACTGCCCGGTCGGGCAGCGACGCTGGCCATGAGCCTGTGCGTGCAACACCAGGACTCATCTGACCGGTATCGCCGAAGGGACGGGGTGATATCGCAGTGCTCAACAATAAAAAACACAGGCGTTTACTCATCGATTCTGCCGGCACACTCACACCCTGAGGTCAGAACCACAATGAACAAGCACATCGGCACCCTTGCGCGTTGGCGCATGCAGATCTTCGCTGTCACCTGGCTCGCTTACGCCGCGTTCTATTTCACCCGCAAAGCCTTTTCGGTGGCCAAACTGGGCATCGCCGAAGACCCCAGCTTCACCCTCGACAAAATGGCCATGGCCAACCTCGACGCGATTTACCTGGCGGCCTACGCCATCGGCCAGTTCACCTGGGGCATGCTCGCCGACCGCTTCGGCCCACGGGTCGTGGTGCTCGGCGGCTTGCTGATTTCCGCTGCGGCGGCGCTGGTGATGGGCAGTTTCGCGACGTTGCCGATCTTCGCCACTTGCATGCTGATTCAGGGGCTGGCGCAGTCCACCGGCTGGTCGGGGTTGTGCAAGAACCTCGGTAGTTTTTTCCCTTCGGAACAGCGCGGGCGAGTGCTCGGGTTGTGGAGTTCCTGCTACGCCTTCGGTGGATTGGTGGCCTCGCCGTTCGCCGGTTGGTGGGCGTACACGCTGGTCGGCACCTGGCACGCGGCGTTCATTTCCAGTGCGGCGGTGGTCGCGGCGGTGGCGGTGTTGTTCTTCATCTTTCAGCGCAACAAACCGGAAGATGTCGGCCTGCCGGCGGTGGAACCGGAGCCGGTCATCAGCGCCGAGGAAGCCGAAGCCAACAGCAAACTCAGCGTGTGGGAGCCGCTCAAGGAAATCCTGCGTAACCGCACGGTGCTGGTGCTGGGTCTGGCGTATTTCCTGTTGAAACCGGCGCGTTACGCAATTCTGTTGTGGGGCCCGGTGATCGTGTTTGAACAGATGCCCTCGGTCGGCAAGGTCGGCGCGGCGATCATCCCCACGGCGTTTGAACTGGCCGGTCTGCTGGGGCCGATCATGATCGGTCTGGCCTCGGACAAACTGTTCGGCGCCCGACGCATGCCGGCCTGCGTGTTGAGTCTGCTGGCATTGACCGTGACGCTGGCGCTGTTCATGGGCGCCTTGCACACCGGCAGCGTGATGCTGGTGGTCGCATTGTTGTTCGTAATGGGCCTGACCCTGTACGGCCCGGACTCGATGATCAGCGGCGCGGCCGCGATCGATTTCGGCAAGGCCAAGGCCGGCGCCACGGCGGCGGGATTCGTCAACGGCTGCGGCTCGGTCGGTGCGGTGCTCGGTGGTTTGCTGCCGGGTTACTTCGACTCGGTGACGGTGTTCATCGTGTTCGCCGGTTGCGCGCTGTTCTCGGCGCTGGTGCTGATTCCGCACTGGAACAGTCGCCCGGTCGGCGTCATGGAACCGCGCGCCTACGTGCCCAATCGCGCCCTGACCGTCAAACCCCTGCGTAACTGAAACCCCTTGCCTCGCGGCCTGCTGCGGCACTCGCGGCAGGCTGTGCCGTGGCCGACTGACTGGAGAATGTTCATGAGACCGTTTTGGCTGGAGCAGGCTTTGCAGCTCGATACGTCCGAACCTTGCCCGCCGCTGCAAGGCGATGTGCGCACTGATGTGTGCATCGTCGGCGGCGGTTACACCGGGTTGTGGACGGCGATCATGCTCAAGCAGCAGAACCCCGAACTCGATGTGTTGCTGATCGAAGCCGACATTTGCGGCGCCGGCGCCAGTGGGCGCAACGGCGGTTGTGCGCTGTCGTGGTCGGCGAAGTATTTCACCCTGGAGCGGCTGTTCGGCGTCGAAGAGGCGGTGCGGCTGGTCAAGGAGTCGGAACGCAGCATCCACGCCATCGGCGAGTTCTGTGAGCAGTACGGCGTGGATGCCGATTACCGCCTCGATGGCACGCTTTACACCGCCACCAACCGCGCGCAATGCGGCTCCACCGACGCGGTGATTGCGGCGCTGGAGCGCAATGGCATCAACTCGTTTACCCAGCGGCCGGTCGCCGATGTACAGCGCATGGCCGGTTCGGCAAAACACCTGGAGGGCTGGTTCTCGCCGGCCGCCGCCAGTGTGCAGCCGGGCAAATTGGTGCGTGGCTTGCGCCGGGTGACGTTGCAGTTGGGCGTGCGAATTCACGAAAGCACGGCGATGACCGGGCTGGAGGAGGGCCGTCCGGCGCGCCTTCACACGGCGAACGGCCGGGTGACCGCCGACCGCGTGGTGCTGGCGATGAATGCGTGGATGGCCCGCGCTTTCCCGCAGTTCGAGCGCAGCGTGGCGATTGTCTCCAGCGACATGCTGATCACCGAACAACGTCCGGATCTGTTGCAGGAAATCGGTTTGACCAGCGGCGTCACCGTGCTCGACTCGCGGATTTTCGTGCACTACTACCACAACACCCCGGACGGCCGGATCATGCTCGGCAAGGGCGGCAACACCTTCGCTTACGGCGGGCGGATGCTGCCGGTGTTCGACCAGCCCTCGCCCTATACCGGATTGCTCAAACGTAGCCTCGACGATTTCTTCCCGGCATTCGCGGATGTGAAAGTCGATGCAACGTGGAACGGCCCCTCGGATCGCTCGGTCACCGGATTGCCGTTCTTCGGCCAGATGAGTGCCAGCGGCAACGTGTTCTACGGTTTCGGTTATTCCGGCAGCGGCGTCGGACCCTGCCACATGGGCGGGCAGATTCTCGCCTCGCTGGTGCAGGGCCTCGACAACCCGTGGACGCGTTCGCCGCTGGTCAACGGGCCGCTGGGATACTTTCCGCCGGAGCCGATCCGCTACCTCGGCTCGCTGATGGTGCGCAACGCCATTCGCCGCAAGGAACGCGCCGAGGATCACGGTCGGCGGCCTCGGCACCTTGACGTGCGTCTGGCGAAATTCGCGGCGGCAGCGGGCAAGGCCGACAAGGCTTGAGCGTCAGCTTGGCGGGGCGGAACGGTTGAGCAGCCAGTCGAGCAGGAGGTCGTCGTCGGGTTCGGTTTCTGTCGGCGGTGCCTGGCGGAGCCGACAAGCATCGAGGCAGAGGATCGGTCGGTCGGGATCGCTGTCGAGAAAACTCACCCAGACCTCGCTGCCGGCGCAGGGAAGATTTTCCCGAGGCAAGCGGCCGCCGGCATGGGGCATGACCACCGGCAACCACAGCCCTTCGCTGGTGTCGGCTTGAGGCTGGTCGGGCCATAACCGGACGGCAATCCGCCCCTGATCGTCCACTTGCGCCGCTTGTCCCGGGATGCCGAGTACTTGCGCCGGGTGATAGCCCGGAATGCTAGGGCGCGGTTGTTCCAGTGGTGGGCGAAACGGGGTCGACCAGGGCAGCGCGGTGAAATCGTTGTGGTAGCGACGGACCGTCGGCAATGGATCGAGAATCGACGGTTGCTGGCCCTGATGACGCAAGCTTGTGATCAGCCACTGTTCGTTGAAGGTGCTTACCGGGTGATCCATGACGTGCAACAGACGCCCGCTGAGCAGTCGCAGACAATCGCTGCGGCCCTGAATCGAACGTGCGCGGCAACGTTGGCGCTCCAGCAGACGACGACTGCGCTGAACGGCGTGACGTTGTGCCGTCGGCAGAAATCCAGTTGTGGCGGCATTTTTCAGTGTGTGATTGGCGGCCTCCTGGCCTTCGATCAGTTGCCCTCGCTCACGCGCGCCTGCGGGCATCTGCGGCAGCACCGCCTCATGGCGTTGAAACAGGCTGCTTAGGCCGGTGCAGGGCCCATCGTTCTGCGTGTTGAAAGGAAGGGTCGTCGGTTGTTGCGGCAGGCTCAGGCTGTCATCGGCGAACACCACCACGTGGCCGTCCGGCTGATGTTCGAAGTGGTAGTGGATGCCTTCCTCTTCGCAAAGCCGCTGCAAGAAGTTCAGATCGGTCTCATCGTACTGAATACAGAACGGGCGCGGGGGATAGTGGCCGACGGTCATCTCGATCCGGTAGCTGTCGCCGGGCAGGTGATGTTCGCACAGCAGTTGCTCAAGGATGGCCGGTACGCTCAATTGCGTGAAGACCCGGCGCACGGGACGCTGCTCCAGCGCTTGCAGACGCGGCATCAGTACCAGTTGGTAGGCGATCCGGTGTGTGGCGCGGTGTTCGCAACTGGCACTTTGAATGACACCATGAATTCCGTGATCGTTATCCAGGTGCAGAAACGCTGCCTGATGCAGCAGAGCGCCGGGTGACCAGGCGGGCGCCAGGCCCATGACCTCGATGTCGAACCGGTAGGGCTGATTCAGCGCTTCATGACCGCTGAAGCGCAGGACCGGCAGGCTTATCCCGCCTTCGGCCAGGGTCAGCGAAAACGGACTTTCCTTGTCATTGAGCATTCGGGCGGGCTCTGTCAGGCAATACGGGCGACAGAGGTTACGAAAACGCGACGTTGATTGGACGTGGCAAACCGGTTTTTCAGAATCGCCCTACAAGGCGTGTAGAAGATGTCGATGCGCATCGGAATTTTTGGTCGATTGCCGACTTTAGGCCGTATAAACTTGGCGCCATGCGTCGGCCAATAGATGTCTCGGCGCCACAGATCAAGAGAGTGAGTAATGGGCGCACAGTGGAAGGTTAAACACAAAGAAGCGGCAGCCAACGCCAAGGGCAAGATCTTCGGCAAACTGGTGAAGGAAATCACCATTGCTGCGCGTAACGGTGCCGATACCGCGACCAACGCACACCTGCGTCTGGTGGTCGAACAGGCCAAGAAAGCCTCGATGCCCAAGGAAACCCTGGACCGCGCCATCAAAAAGGGTGCTGGCCTGCTGGGCGAAACCGTGCAATACCATCGCGTCACCTACGAAGGCTTCGCACCGCACCAGGTGCCGCTGATCGTGGAGTGTGTGACCGATAACATCAACCGTACCGTGGCGGAAATCCGCGTGGCGTTCCGCAAGGGCCAATTGGGTGCTTCCGGTTCGGTTGCCTGGGACTTCAACCATGTCGGCATGATCGAAGCGTCGCCGGATACCCCGGACGCCGATCCTGAAATGGCCGCGATCGAAGCCGGCGCCCAGGATTTCGAGGCTGGCGAAGAGGGAGCGACCCTGTTCCTGACCGATCCGACCGACCTCGATGCCGTGCAGAAAGCCCTGCCGGAACAAGGCTTCACCGTGCTGTCGGCCAAACTGGGCTACCAGCCGAAGAACCCGGTCAGCGGTCTGAGCGACGAGCAGATGGCTGAAGTCGAGGCGTTCCTCGAAGGCCTGGACAACCATGACGACGTGCAAGACATGTTCGTCGGTCTGGCCGGCTGACACACCAGAAAATCGCAGCCCTCGGGCTGCGATTTTTTTTCAGGCGTGTTGCAACGCCTGGCTGATCTCGCCAAACCCCGGCCGTGCCAGCACATCCGGCTGACAGCAGCGCTGTTCCAGGGCTTCCAGCACCTGACGCTGTCCATCACTCAACCCCGAGTCGATGCGCGCCAGCAGTTCCCCCAGCAGAATCCCGAATGCCCGCACTTCAAGACGCTGTAGTGCGCGGGTTTCAGGTGTATCCGCCGTGGCATGGAATGACGCCGCACCAAAATCCCCCAGCAGACAGTCGCCCTGATCGTTCAACAGAATGTTGTGCCCGTAGAGATCGCCATGGGTGATGCCATGACCGTGCAGATGCCCGGCGACCGAAGCGATGCCGCGAGCGATGCGCAAGGCAACCTCGGCACTGAAGCGGTAATCGTCGGCATACACATCCCGTGAGCAGGACGCCAGACTCGGCAGCCCGGCCAGGTTGCGGTAGCTCGGATCGATCAACTGCATCACCAGACCTTGCTGGCCATCGGGATGCCGGGCGATGCGGCCTTCGACGCGAATCAGGTTCGGGTGCAGCCCGGCGGTGATGCACGCGTTCATTTCATGCAGCGGCGAGCCGTCGCTGGTCATCTCGCCCTTGTACAACTTGACTGCCACTGGCGTGGCCGGCTGATTCGCGGGCTGCCACCGGGCCCGGTAAATGACCCCGGAAGCGCCTTCTCCGAGCCGTTGCTCCAATTGCAGCGCCGACCAGTCGATCAGTGGCGCTTTGTCGAGGGCGGCCGCATCGGCTTCGGTTTCCAGCGGATTGCCGGCGTAGGCCAGCCAGGTCAGGCTCGGCAGGGTCAGCAGCCATTGTGGCAATTCAGTGAGCTGGTTGGCGGCAATGCGGATCAGTTCCAGCCGATGGCACTGGCTCAGTGATTGCGGCAGGGCGCGCAGCCGATTGCCGGCGAGCATGAGTTTTTGCAGCAACGGGCGCTCGCCCAGTTCTGTGGGCAGGTTTTCGATGGCGTTGTCGGTCAGGATCAGCCAGCGCAACTGCGGCGGCAGCGCCGCGCCGGGCACCTGAGTGATCCGGTTGGCCTTGAAACCGATCATCGTCAGCGCCTGACACTGGCCCAGGCAAGCCGGCAATTGGGTGAACTGATTGTCCGAGCAGAACAGCACGCGCAGGCGTGTCAGACGGTGCAAGTCGTCCGGCAGGCTGCTCAGGGCATTGCCGCTGAGGTTGAGCACTTCCAGCGAATCGGCCAGGTTGAAAATCTCCGGCGGAAATTCAGTCAGGCCTTCAGCCAGATCGAGCCGGGTGATGCCCGACAGTTCGCCGGCGCGCAGTTGAGCAAGGGTGTGCATGAAAAGGGTCGCTATCTGGAAGGCGCCCGAGCGCCGGAAATGGGCGGCATGATAACGGCAAATCAGCCCGGCTCGTGCACTTCGCGCAATTGCCCGAGCCGGCTGCGGGTGCGGGCCAGATCAATCGCCTGGCCGCCGAGGCTTTCACGCAACGGGAGTTGGCCGAGCAGGGTCAGGTGTTTGTCCTGGTCGTAGAGCACGTCGATCAGGTTGATGAACCGTTGCTGGGCGGCGATCGAACATTCGCCCAGCTCCGGCAGGCCATCGATGATCCAGTGGTCGAAACGCCGGCACAGTTCCAGATAATCCATCACGGCGGTGGGCTGTTCGCAGAGGTCGTTGAAAGTGAAACCGACACGCCGGTCTTCGCACAGGCGCACCTGCAAATGCCGGCTGCCAACCGCTAAAGGCAACGGTGTGGCGTCGAGTGGCGGCAGGTTCAAGGCCTGGCGCTGCGCCGGGGTGGCCGGCCAGACGTAATGGCCCTGGGTGAACACCTGATGCGCGTGACGGCGCGCCTGGCTGCGGTAATCGTGCGGCCCGCCGACTTCCATGACCTGCATGCGCGCATTGATCAGGTCGATCACCGGTTTGAACCGCGCGTGGTAGAGCGGGTTGGGCAACAAGCCTTCGGGCGGGTAGTTGGAGGTCACCAGCAACAGGATTCCGCGCTTGAACAGCGCCTTGAACAAGCGGGTGATGAGCATCGCATCGCCGATGTCATGCACGTGGAATTCATCGAAACACAGCACTCGACAGTCCATCAGCAGCGCGTCAAGAGTGACAGCGAGCGCGTCGTCGCGGTCGCGGTGCTCGAACATGCCCTGATGTAACCGGGCGAAAAATCCATGGAAGTGCAGACGGCGCTTTTGCTCGATCGGCAACGCCTGGAAGAATCCGTCCAGCAGCCAGCTCTTGCCGCGCCCGACTGCCCCGTACAGATAGAGGCTGCGCGGGGTTTGCGCAGGCGTGCCGAACAACAGACCGGCCTGCTTTGCCATGCAGTCGATGACCCGTTGCTGGCTGTGGCTGAGGGTGTAGCCCTGGCCGTGGGCCTTTTGCCGGAAGTAGTCGCGGATCGTTTGCGCGCTGGCGGCGCACTGGCCCGCAGCCCTGTGGGAGCGTTTGCCGAAGAAGTGGCGCAAGGCTGACAAGCGCTGAGTCAGACGCGAACGTTCGGGCGGTCGGGCAGGCACTGCGGTCACTCCGTCATCATCGGGCCGGCTCCTCGCGAGCGCGGCGGCGTAGTGTAACCAGACGGGTAGTTTTGCTTCTACTGCGCTTTATCGTTTTTCCGCACAGTAATCTGCGGCGTGTACAGGTTTTTTCAACAATATGAATCGACGTGTTGCCAACCTTTCGAAACAAATCCCGGTCGGTGACTGGATCCAATCGACTGGCGCATTCGGTGTCCGTTGCTAACCTGAAACACTGTAACGGCAGCGAGGCTGCCGCCATCAAGGAACGGGCAGTGAATGCAGGGATGGTCTGGGCATTGCTGGGCGGGCTCGCGGCACCGGTCCACGCCGCCGACCTTCAGGTCGAGGTGCGGGTCGATGTGCAGCGCGGTTGCCAGTTGATCGGCCAGCAACGCGAGGCCGGTATCGAGCAACTGGGTGTGCTCGACTTCGGCACCACGGCGCGGCTCGGCGACCTGGAAGGGCCTCTCGGTGCGGCGCTGACGAATTCGCGCCTGCCACGTCTGGAATGCAACCCGGACACCCCGTACCAGTTGCGTGTCGATGGCGGCCTGCACGGTGGCGTTGGCGAGGTGCGTTATATGGCGGGGGAGGCTGGCAGCAAGCCGATTCCTTATCGCCTGTATCAGGACCCTGCGCGGCGGGTGCCGCTGGTGGTGAATGTGCCCGTCAGCGGCCGGGTGCCGGACAGCGGCACGGTGGACTTGCCGTTATACGGGCGGATCGAGCGTATGGCGGATGTGCCGCGCGTCAGCCGGTATTCGGATCTGGTGAAGGTGACGGTCACCTGGTGATCGCGGAGTTTTTCAGCCATTCGGTGGAACCGGGTGGCGCAGGGAAGGGCGTTCAATGACGAGCGCAATGGTCGAGTGATCCTGAAGGAGTCGGGGCTCAATGATGGGCAGACACGGGCGCGTAAGCGCCACAGTCACGTTGCTGTTGTTCACCGAGATCGCGTCGGCGGCGGTCAGTGGGCAGATCCTTGCGCGACTGACGCTGATCGCCGGCTGTGAGGTCACCAACGCCACCAGCCCCGCCAGCCCGGTGGGTGGGCTGGGCTCTCTCGATTTCGGCCAGCAGGGCCCGACCTGGAACGCACCGATCAAGGCCAGCCTCAGCGAAGCGGGCAGCGGCCAACTGAATGTCGCCTGCAACCCTTCGGTCACCGGGTTCACCGTGACCATCGATGGCGGCACCCACGGCGACGGCACCACGCGCCGCCTGAGCAACGGGCGCCAGACGCTCCCCTATCAGCTGTTTCTCGATGCCTCCGGCAGCCAGAGCTACAGCATCGGTCAACAACACAATTTCGCTGTCACCAGCGGCGCACAGATACCCATCCCGGTATTTGGCTCGGTGGTGGCGAACACCCGTGCGGTACCGGCCGGTGTCTATACCGACACCCTGACGGTGACGCTCGACTGGTAACCCCGTAGAGGACGGACACCATGCGTACGATTGCATCAAGGATAGGTTTGTCGCTGCTCGGCCTGACGCTCGCTTCCAGCGTCAATGCCGCCACCACGGTCACCGGCCAGATCACCTCCAGCCTGATCCTGATCAGCAGTTGCCAGGTCAACGGTTCCGGCGGTTCGACCGGGCTGAACTTCGGTGCGTTGAACTTCGGCACCGCCAACAGCCTGTTCACCACGGCCACCGGCCAGGTGCTTGGCGGCGGGGGCGGGGCGCTGTCGATCCTGTGCTCGGCCGGCACCACCCCAACGGTCAAGGTTCGGGCCGGCGCCCATGACGGGCTCTCGCCGGGTGGTACTCGCGCACTGTACGACGGGGTCGCCAACTACGTGCCGTATGACCTGTACACCGACGCCGGACACTCGCAGTTGCTGGCCATCGACGGGGTGATCAACCTCGCCGCCAGCACCGGTGTGGCGCAGACCGTGAACATCTACGGTCAGGCGGTGGGCAAGGCCGGGCTGCCGGCGGGCACGTATACCGACACGATTTCCGTCGAACTGACGTTCTAGTGCCATGGCCCGGCATGGCGGTGCGGTGCTGTTCCTGTTGTGTGCGGGCAGCTTGCCGCTGCCGTTGGCGGCGGTGACCAGCCAGAGCTTTCAGGTCAGTGCCACAGTGACACCGGGCTGTCTGGTGGTGGGGGGCGTATCGAACTATGGCGGGCTGAATTTCGGTTCGCGTTCGGCGCTGGCCACCGGCACGGTTCAGGTCGCATTGACCGGTGGTGTCACGCTGCAATGCACGCCGGGGGTGGCGCTGAACATGACGGTCGATGGCGGCCAGTACAACAGCGGCGGGCGACGCATGCAGATCAGCGGAGGCAGCGCGAAGGTGGCGTATGCGCTGTTTCGCGATGCGGCATACAGCCAGAGCCTGGGCATCGGTCAGAGTGTGGCGGTCGCCTACAGCGATGCGAACAACATCAGTCTGCCGATCTACGGACAGGTGCAATTGCCGGGCAATCAGCCCGGGGGGACATACAGCGATGTGTTGCAGGTGCAGCTGTCGTGGTGATGTGAAATGACAAGGAGCAGGTTTATGGGGTTTTTCACGTCACGCTATTGGTCCGTGTGTTGCGCCGTGCTGGCGCTGGTCATGTTCGGGACGCTCAAGGCCCAGGCCGCCAGTTCGGTGCTGATCTGGCCGATCGATCCGGTGCTGGAGGCCGATCAACAGGCCAGTGCGCTGTGGCTGGAAAATCGCGGCACGGAAACCGCCAACCTGCAGATCCGCGTGTTCGGCTGGAGCCAGAGCGGATTCGAAGAGCAATACCGCAATCAACGCGAGGTGATCGGCAGTCCGCCGGTGGCGAAGATCGAGCCGGGTCAGAAGCAACTGGTGCGCCTGACCCGCACCAAAGACGTGCCGCCAGGTCAGGAGCTGGCGTACCGGATCATCATCGATGAAATCCCCTCGGCCCAGCCGCCCGTTGCCGAAGACGGCAAGACCGCTGCGGCGATCCGCTTCCAGATGCGCTACTCGGTGCCGCTGTTCGCCTATGGCGCGGGCCTGTGGAGCAAGGAAGACAGCGCCCGTCAGCGTGACCCCAAAGGTATCGGCCTGCCGCAACTGAGCTGGCGTACGGTGGCGGTGGAGGGCCGTCCTTATGTGGAAGTGCGTAATCAGGGCGCGGTTCATGCGCGATTGACCGATGTGGCCATCAGGCAGGGCAGCCAAAGCAAACCCTTGGCCGAAGGCCTGCTCGGTTACGTGCTGCCCGGCGCAGTGATGCGCTGGCCGGCACCGGGGCCGGTGACGGGAGAGCTGGCGGGGCGCATCAATGGCGCGGCGCAGGTGCAGAGCATTCCACCGGCGCGATAGCCGTAGCGAGTGATCTCGACGCTTCCAGGCTTCGACGCCAGCGGTTTCAGGAGGAATCAGTCCATTGACGGACGTAACACGCTAATGAGTCCGGGATGGGCTCGCCGTATTCAGCGTCCGTTGTGGCTCATGACCGGCGCGTGGTGCCTGATGTTCGTTCATCCATCCGGGGCCGGCGAACTGCCGCCGCCCCCCAGCGGCATGGAGGCCGTCAGCGATGCACAGTTGTTTCTGGAACTGGTGGTCAACCAGATGAATACCGGTCGGGTGGTGGCGGTGGAGCAGCGCGGTGGGCGGCTTTTCCTGCCGGCCAGCGTATTGCGTGATACGGGCATGAAGCTGCCGGAAGAGGCGGGTGCCGAAGTCGATCTCGACGGCCTGCCGGGCCTGCACAGCGATTACGACAGTGTCGGCCAGCGCCTGTTGCTCGACGTTCCGCCGGACTGGCTGCCGGAGCAGTTCATCGGTAACCGTGAAGTTTATCCTCGCACCCCGGCGCTGAGCAGTTTCGGCGCGTTGTTCAACTATGACCTGTATCTCAATGACACCGACGCCGCCGGCACCTATCTGGCGGCGTGGAACGAGGTGCGGGTGTTCGACAGTTGGGGCACTTTGTCGAACACCGGGCAATATCGCCGCACGTTGTCGGGGGATGCGGTCAGCACGCTGGACAACGGTTATCTGCGTTACGACACCACCTGGCGTTACTCCGATGATGAACGGATGCTGACCTACGAGGCCGGGGACGTGGTCAGCGGCGCCTTGCCCTGGAGCAGTTCAGTGCGTCTGGGCGGTGTGCAGTTCTCACGGGATTTTGCGGTGCGTCCGGATCTAGTGACCTATCCGCTGCCGCAGTTCGCAGGGGAAGCGGCGGTGCCGTCCTCGGTGGATCTGTTCATCAACGGCTACAAGTCCAGCAGCACCGACCTGCAACCGGGGCCGTACACCCTGACCAACATTCCGTTCATCAACGGCGCGGGCGAGGCGGTGGTGGTGACCACCGATGCGCTGGGCCGGCAGGTGTCGACCACGGTGCCGTTCTACGTCACCAGCAGCCTGTTGCAAAAGGGCCTGAGCGATTTTTCGGTGACCGCCGGGACGCTGCGTCGGGATTACGGTTTGAAGGATTTCAGCTACGGTCAGGGCGTGACGTCCGGCAGTCTGCGCTACGGCGTCAGCGACGTGTTTACTCTGGAAAGTCACGCCGAAGCGGCGGATTCCCTGACCCTCGCAGGGCTGGGGGGCAACTTGCGTCTGGGCAATTTCGGGGTACTCAACAGTGCGCTCAGCCAGAGTCGTTTCGACGGCGACGGTGGTCAGCAACTGAGCCTCGGTTATCAATACAGCGGCCAGCGCTACAGCTTTTCCTATCAGCGCCTGCAACGTCGCGACCACTACGCCGACCTGACCGTCGTCGACAGCTCCTACACCACACTCAGCCGGCGCAGTGAGCAGGCCACTCTGAGCCTCAACCTCGAACGTTGGGGCAGTCTCGGCGTCGGCTATTTCGACATCCGCGCGGCAGACGAGACTCGCACGCGGTTGCTCAACCTGAGCTGGAGCAAACCGCTGTGGCGCAACAGCAGTTTTTACCTGTCGGCCAACCGCGAAATCGGCGACAGCAACTGGGCGGTGCAGGCGCAACTGGTGATTCCTTTCGACCTGCGCGGCAGCCTGGCCATCAGCAGCGAGCGCAGCAAGACCGGGCAGACACAGCAACGGGTCAACTACAGCCGCGCCGTGCCGTCCGAGGGCGGGGTGGGCTTCAATCTCGGCTATGCCAAGGGCGACGGCGCCGATTACCGCCAGGCTGACGTCACCTGGCGCCTGCAATCGGTGCAATTGCAGGCGGGCGTCTACGGGACGTCCGACGCCGAAACCCGTTGGGCCGACGCCAGCGGTTCGCTGGTGTGGATGGATGATCAAGTGTTCGCCGCCAACCGCATCGATGATGCGTTCGTGGTGGTCAGCACCGACGGCTACGCGGACATTCCGGTGCGCTACGAGAACCAGCAGGTCGGCCAGACCGACCGCAACGGCCATTTGCTGGTGCCGTGGAGCAGCGCCTATTACCGCGGCAAGTACGAAATCGATCCGCTGAACCTGCCGGCCAACGTGCGCAGCCCCAACGTCGAACAGCGTGTTGCCGTGCGCCGGGGCAGCGGTTATCTGCTGGAGTTTCCGCTGAGCCGGGTGATCGCCGCGAGCATCGTGCTGGTGGATTCGCAGCAAAAGGAATTGCCGCTGGGCAGTGGTGTGCTGCACGAGCAGAGCGGCACGCGGACAGTGGTCGGCTGGGACGGACTGGTCTATCTGGAAAATCTTCAGGCGCAGAATTCGCTGCGGGTGACTCTCGCGGACGGCAAGACTTGCCAGGCGCAATTCAGCGTCGACCTGCAGCAGGACGAAGTGCCGCTGATCGGCCCGTTGGTGTGCCAATGACCCGGGCGCGGCTTGTTGTGTGGCTGTTGTCGCTGCTGCCGGGGCTGGCGCAGGCGCTGTGTTCGGTGGTCACCACTACGCCGGCCGGGTTCGGCAACATCAGTTCGATCGCCGTGCGCACTGCCTCTCAACCCAGTTCCACTCTGAATGGAGGCTTGAGTTGCACCGGTTCGCTGTTGTCGCTGTTGACCAACAATGACCATTTCTGGGCCACCGTCACCTCGACCCAGAGTGGTTTGCTCGGGCCCAGCGGTGACGTGATCGGTTACACGATCTACGCCAACAACAGCACCAGTTACCCGCTGACGCGAGGCACCGCCTATGACTTCGCCCGCAATGGCATCATCGATGCCCTTGGCTTGCTGGGCGGTACGGTGCCGAAGACCGTTCCGCTCTATTTCGGTACCACCATCGGCAGCAATGTGGCGGCGGGGGTGTATACCGAGACCCTGAGCATTTTCTGGAACTGGAATTATTGTTCGGGTATCGGTGCGGGCGGGCTGTGCCTGGGCCGCGACATCAACAGCGGCACGACGACGCTGACGGTCAACCTGACGGTGGCCAACGATTGCACCATCACCGCGCCGAACATCGCTTTCGGCAGCGCGCCGGTGGTCAGTGCATTCACCCCGGTGACCGGGCAGACCATCAACCTCGCCTGCACCAAGGGCAGTGCCTACACGGTGGGTCTGAACGACGGGCAAAATGCACTGAGTGTCGGCGGACGACGGCGGATGATTTCCGGCAGCAACTATCTGGCCTACGACATTTTCAAAAGTGCCGGCACCACCCGTTGGGGCAGTGTCGGCGCGGCTCGCCGAGCCAGCAGCGATGCCGAGGTCAATCCCGGCAACGGCCTGGGCACCGGCAGTCAGATCTTCAATTACAACGCGAAAATCTACACCGACCAGACCACACCGCCAGCCGGAACCTATCTGGACAATGTGGTGCTGGATGTGGGGTTTTGAACCAGCTAGAAGCTCAAGGATTGCTTGAGCATTTTCGCCGCCGGGGTATCGGTCGGGCTGACCATCGCGTAGTTGTAACCCTTGCCGGACCAGTATTCGGCCTGCAGATCCCCGTCCTGACGGCTGCCCCGGGGCAGGAAGGTATTTTTCGGTCCTGGTGGGCGCACGTAGAAGCTGACCTTGTGCCCGCTCCGGTCTTCATACATCACCATCGCCGCCGGGCCTTCATCGGTGCTCAGCAGACGGCCGCTGACCGGTGAAAATCCGGCCCGGCTCAGGTCCGGCAGGCGATTGGCCTGAGTGAAATAACGGTCGAGCCAGCGCTGGATATCGCCGTCGCCATCGACCTTGTAGTCCGCCGGCAGAAGCCCTTGCTGGGCGATCAAGCGGTACGCCTGCAAGGCATCCGTCATCGGTGCCGGGGGATGAAACACGGTCATGTCCCGGGCCTTCCAGCCTCCGACACCGCCGAGGCTGACGGCAATCAGCAACACCGCCGCGCTGGCCCATTGACGGCGCGACTGGCGCTTGAGCCGCTGACGGATCAGCGACGGATCGAGGTCCGGATTGGCCGGTTGTTGCAGGGCACCGCCGAGGGCGGCGCGCAGGTGCTGGGCGTCCTGTTGCCAGGCGCGAACCTGCGCCGCCTCGTCGGGATGACTGGCGAGCCAGGTGTCCAGCACATGCCGGTCGGCCTCGCTGAGCTGGTGATCGACGTAGGCGTGCAGGTCACGTTCGTTGGGGGGCAGACTGATCATTTGAGTATCCGCAAGGAAGGGCTGCTGATTTCCCCGTCGCTGAGCTGGCGCAGGGCCTGGCGAGCACGGGACAGGCGCGACATCACGGTGCCGGTGGGGACGTCGAGAATCTCGGCGACCTCCTTATAAGTCAGGCCTTCCACCGACACCATCAGCAGCAGGGCGCGCTGTTCGGTGGGCAGTCGGTCGAAGGCCTTCAAAGTCGATTGGGCAATCACGGTGCGTTCCACCGAGGGCTCGGCGTCATCGCGGCCGGTGAAGAATTCGAGCATCCGCGCATATCGCCGCGAACGCCGATGCGCATCGAGGAATTGCCGGTACAGGATCGAAAACAGCCAGGCCCGCAGATCGCCGTCGGCGCGTTTGTCGCCCCAACCCGACAGCGCCCGCTCGAGGCTGGCTTGCACCAGGTCGTCGGCGCTGCTGCTGTTGCGTGTCAACGACAGCGCGAAGCGGCGCAATCTGGGGATCAGATCGCGTAATTGCTCGTCGAGTGTATTCATGACAGGGACATGCTCTGGGCCACAAGCGCGGTAGTGGTAGGAAAGACGCCTCTCGACACAGCTTATTCCATTCCAGAAGCTGAAAGACTTCATTACTGGCGACGTAGGAAAGTTCGCCGCGTTCTGTAGTGCGTGTAATGGATTCAAATCCCCCGGCTCAACCCGTCCGACAAGCGCAAGCAGCCACCGATGTCGCCAGCAGGCAATCGGTGGCCGAAGCCACTGAAACGATGACTTGAGCAAAAAAGGGATGTTTAAAATGCACGCAATCGTAATGAATCCCCCCTCACCAAGTGCCGGCCCTGACGCCTGGCGGACATTCGGCTGCGGCCCGGTGGCCGAGCCTGAGTTCTCGTTGATCCACCGTGCGATCGAGGCGCAGGCAGCGACTCACCCGCAGCAGGTGGCCGCACGTTTTGAGGGACAGAGCCTGACGTACGGCGAGTTGAATCGCCAGGCCAACCGGTTGGCCAGATTGTTGTCGAGCCATGGCGTAGCACCGGGTGATCACGTGGCGCTGTTTGTCGAACGCTCGATCCCTATGCTGGTGGGCATGCTTGCGACCTTGAAGCTGGGGGCCGCTTATATTCCGCAGCATGTCGGCATTACCCCGACCACGCAGTTGAGCCACATCATGTCGGTTGCTTCGACGCAGGTGGTGTTGACGCTTTCAACGCTGGCCCATGGGATTCCCCTGACGGCCGGGCAGCATTGCATTCATCTGGATACGTTCATCGACTCGCCGGGCTCGGCTGTCGATGACGTCAATGTGGGAGAGGATATTTCGTCACCGGATGCCTTGTGTTTTGTGTTGTTTACGTCCGGTACGACCGGACAGCCCAACGGTGTCAGGGTGACCCAACGCAATGTCTGCAACATTCTGCTGACCGGCCCCGGCAATCTCGGCATGGGGCCGGGCATGAACGTCGGGCAAATCCTCAATATCGCCTTTGACATGGCCGCCTGGGAAATCCTCGGCTGTCTGGCCCATGGTGCGACGCTGCTGATCCGGGGCAAGGACATTGCCGAGACCGCCGAGCAGTGTGACGTGCTGATCGCGACGCCATCGATTCTCGCCACGCTGGATCCGGCGCGCTGCAGCCAGGTGAAAGTGGTGGCGCTGGCCGGCGAACCGTGTCCGCAGCCCCTGGCCGATCGCTGGGCGTCCTTTTGCGATTTCTACAATGCTTGCGGCCCTACAGAAACCACCATCGTCAATACCATGCAGCATTACCGAGGCGTGGGGCCGTTGACGATCGGCAAGCCAACGCCCAACAACACCGTGTACGTGCTGGATGAAGCGGGCCAACTGTGCGGGCCGGGTGAACAGGGCGAAATGTGGGCGGGTGGCGATTGTGTGACGGCCGGGTATCTGGGCAATCCTGCCCTGACTGCCGAACGTTATCGACTCGACCCGTTTCTGGGGCAGGGTCGCATGATGTTTCGCACCCGTGATCTGGGACGCTGGACCGCTGACGGCGAACTGGAGCACCTGGGCCGGGTGGACGATCAGGTGAAAGTCCGGGGCTTTCGCGTTGAACTGGACTCGGTATCGGCGGCGCTGGAGTCTGCACCGGGCTGCGAGCGCGCGGTGACCTTGAAGTTCGATAACCGTCATCTGGTGGCGTTCGTCTATCCCGCTTCTACGGATACCGACGAGGCGCGACGCCGTTGCGAGGAGCGTCTGGCCTATTACTGCGTGCCTTCGATGATTCTGCCGGTGGACGACATCCCGCTGACCTCAAGGGGCAAGGTCGATAAACGCTTGCTGCTGGAGCGGGCTCAGGCGTATCAGGCACAGCTCGTTGCCACCACTCGGGAGGCGGGGCAATGAGTCAGGTCGATGACGCTTTTGTCCTGCCACCACGAAGGCCGCTTTGGCGGCGTCTGGGAACGATGCCCTTGTTTTCGCACTACAACCGCCTGGTAGCGCTGGTGCTGCTGGCTAACGTCGGGGCGCTGGTGTACGGAGTGAACGTCGGTCAGTGGTGGTCGGCCTCGGGGATCGCGTTGGAGACATTGTCGCAGCTGGTGTTGGCGAACCTGTCGATGGCGATCCTGATTCGTCAGCAATATGTGATCAATCTGTTGTTCTGGCTGGCGACCCGCGCCCCGACGAGCTGGCCGTTGGCGATTCGTCGCTCGCTGGCCAAGGTCTATCATTTCGGTGGGCTGCACAGTGGCGGGGCGATGGCCGCGATTGCCTGGTTCGTGGCACTGCTCGGCTCGATGATCTGGCAAAGGACCCAAGGGGTGGGTGGGGTTTCGCTGACGTTGCTGACCATCAGCGCCGGGCTGCTGGGATTGTTGCTGCTGATGGCTATCATGGCGATGCCGGGAATTCGTTCACGGTTTCACAACGCTTTCGAGCGCACGCACCGGTTTGCCGGTTGGGCGGCGCTGTTGCTGTTCTGGGGCATGACGCTGGTGTTTGCGCGGGACAGAAATCCTTCGGCAGACCTGACGCAGGTCCTGTTGACGTCCTTTTCGTTCTGGATGCTGCCGATCCTGACGTTCAGCATTGCCTTGCCTTGGTTACGCCTGCGCAGGGTGCCAGTGACGCTGGTCAAACCGTCATCGCATGCAGTGATTGCCCGGTTCAATCACCTTACGCCGTTCGCCGGATCTTCCACCGCCATCAGTCGCCATCCGCTGTGGGAGTGGCACTCATTTGCCAACATTCCTGCACCTGACGAACAGGGTTTTCGCCTGATCATTTCCCGTGCCGGCGACTGGACCGGTGAACTGATCGAACAACCGCCGAGCCATGTCTGGGTCAAGGGCATCACCACGGCAGGCGTCGCCCATATCGAAACCCTGTTCAAGTCAGTGGTGTACGTCGCTACCGGCAGTGGCATTGGACCGGTGCTGCCGCATCTGCTGGCGGGGCAAGTGCCAATCCACCTGATCTGGTCCACCCGCAGCCCGCGCGAGACCTATGGTGAGGCGCTGGTGGAGGAAATCCTGCAGGCACAACCCGATGCCCATATCTGGGACACCGACCGGTTGGGCAAACCGGATCTGGTGGCGCTGGCGTATGCCGCCGTTCGAACCCACGGTGCGGAGGCGGTGATCTGTATTTCCAATCAGAAGTTGACCGAGCGGGTCGTCGAGGAAATGGAATCCCGGGGTATTCCGGCCTACGGCGCGATCTGGGATTCCTGACGGCGCGTCGGTGTTTTTCCACTCACTCCACTTTTCAAAGAGATTGCGAATGAACCTATTGATTGAACGACACGGGCCCGTGGTACTGATCCGCCTCAACCGCCCGCAGGCGCGGAATGCGCTCGACACATCACTGATGCACGAATTGCTGGGGACCTTGCAACCGCTGGACAACGAACCGGGTGTCGGATGTTTCCTCATTACCGGTACACAGGATTATTTTGCTGCCGGCGCCGACATCAAGGAGATGTACGAAAAGTCCTGCAGGGAAATGATCGAGGAAGATCATTTCGCCGGATGGGATGCGTTTGCCGCTCTGCGCACGCCAAAAATCGCGGCGGTGGCGGGCTTCGCGTTCGGTGGGGGCTGCGAATTGGCAATGATGTGCGACGTGATTGTGGCGGCCGAGTCCGCGAAGTTCGCATTGCCGGAAATCACTCTGGGGGTGATGCCCGGCATGGGCGGTACGCAACGCCTGACCCGGTTGATTGGCCGCGCCAAAGCCATGGACATGATACTGACCGGTCGCACACTGTCCGCCCGTGAGGCCGAACAGGCGGGATTGGTGTCGCGGGTGACAGAGGACGATCACTTGTTGAAGCAGGCCATGGACATTGCACAGCGCATCGGCGCCTTTCCGCGTACGGCGACACGGGCTGCCCGGGAAGCTGTAGACCGGGCATCCGAGTCGGGACTGCGCGAAGGCATTCTGTTTGAACGACGCTCGTTTCACGGCCTGTTCGCAACACCTGGACAGAAGGAGGGCATGCAGGCGTTTCTGGAAAAACGCGAGCCGCGTTTCGATCAGATTTAGCTGATCTCGATTGGGCTCCGACGCCATCGCACGAAAGAAACTACAGTTCAGAGGGAATAATCCTACGAGGCGTGCGTCTCATAGCACCTTTCCCTATGGCCGATGGCCCTGGAGTCTTTCATGGTTGATCGCAGTTCATCGCCCGGCGGGCCACAACGCCCGCCACTGAGTGCCCCGAGCCTGGTATTGCGACTTGGCGGAATCGCCGTGGTGGTCGCCGGCCTGGCCGGGGCATTTGCCTACGTTCATGGTTCATTTGACCCACAACGCCTGACGCCAAAAGCGTTGGTCGATGTGCTGGAGAAGAATAACGGCGTGCATCCCGGCTTTCGCCGCAATCACGCCAAAGGTGTGTGCGTGATCGGACATTTCGAGAGCAGCGGCGAGGCTCGTCCGTATTCTGTCGCGCAAGTGTTCAATGAGCCGCGCACCCCGGTGGTCGGGCGCTTTGCGTTGCCGGCCGGCAGTCCGTATGCGCCGGACAGCGCCGTACCGATCCGCAGTCTGGCGCTGCGTTTCACTCAGGCCAACGGCCAGCAGTGGCGCACCGGGATGAACAGCATGCCGGTGTTCCCGGTCGGCACGCCCGAGGCGTTCTATCAGTTGCAGCAGGCGCAATCGCCGGATCCCGCCACCGGTAAACCGGACCCGACCAAGGTGCCGGCATTTTTTGCCTCACACCCGGAAGCCGTGCCGTTTCTGACCTGGATAAAAACCGCCAAGCCCTCGGCCAGTTACGCGACCGAAACCTACAACAGCGTCAACGCGTTCTATCTGGTGGATGCCAGCGGCAAGAAGCAAGCGGTACGCTGGAGCATGACGCCTCTGGCCCAGGACGCTGCCGGTGCGACCGCGCCTGAAGGTAGCGACTTCCTTGAAAAAGACCTGGTGCAGCGCCTGGCTGAAGGGCCGCTGCGCTTTCAGTTGAACATCACCTTGGCCAACGCCGACGATCCGGTGAACGATGCGAGCAAGACCTGGCCCGCCGGCCGCAAGGTGTTGAACGCCGGCACCCTGGTACTGGAAAAGACCCAGCCCCAGCTCAGCGGCGAATGCCGTGACATCAACTACGATCCGCTGGTGCTGCCGGCCGGTATTCAGGGTTCCGACGATCCGTTGCTGGCCGCACGCTCGGCCGGTTATGCCGATTCCTACCTGCGTCGCACCAGCGAAGTCAGCCAACTGCCAACCGGCAAAAAGGAGGCTCGCCCATGAGCACGCAACCGACTCATTTCAATCCGCTGGCGCGGTTGCTGCACTGGTTGATGGCGTTGATGATCATCGCAATGTTGTTCATCGGCGCCGGTATGGTGACCTCGGTGTCGGCGCGGCATGAATGGCTGATCAATCTGCACAAACCGCTGGGCATCGCGATTCTGTTGCTGGTGATCGTGCGCATTCTGGTGCGGCTGGGCACCCGTCAGCCGCCGCTGCCGGCGGATCTGCCGGGCTGGCAGGTGATGGCGGCCAAGGCCTCTCATCTGTTGTTGTATGCGCTGATGCTGGTGTTGCCGTTGCTGGGCTGGGCGATGATCAGCGCGGCGGGGGATCCGGTGATGCTCGGCACATCCCTGCAATTGCCGTCGATCGTGCCGGCGGATGCGCAGGTGTTTGCGTTGCTGCGCAAGGCTCACGGATATCTGGCGTATCTGTTGTTCCTGACCGTGCTGCTGCACCTGGCGGCGGCGCTGTTCCATGGCTGGGTGCGCCGCGACGAGGTGCTCGACAGCATGCTGCGGGGACGCAATCGCGGTTGATGGTGCCTCAATCCGACGTGGCGAGGGCGCAGGCAGCCTCGCCACGTTTCCGTGTGGCCAGCGTTCGCCACCAGTACAGCAACGCGACCATATTGATTGCGGCTCCCAACCCGCAGACGCCCGGCCATCCTGCCCAGGCGTACATGGCCGTCGAGGCGATTGAGCCCAAGGCGCTGCCCATTGAATAAAACAGCATGTAGCCGGCGGTCAGTCGGCTCTGCGCCTGCGGGCGGACGTTGTAGATCATGCTCTGACTGGTGACGTGCACGGCCTGCAAGCCCAAGTCCAGGGTGATGACGCCAAGCAGCAACGCCCACAACGAAGACTGGGTCAGTGCGATCGGCAACCACGAACCGAGCATCAGCAGCAGCGACAGACCGCTTACCCATTGCCCCAACCCTCGATCCGCCAGGTGTCCGGCTCTGGCGGCGGCGAGTGCACCCGCCGCGCCGGCGAGTCCGAACAATCCGATTTCACTCTGGGAAAGCGACAGCGGCGGGGCGGCCAGCGGCAACACCATCGGCGTCCACAGCACCATGGCGCTGGCGAAAGTCAGCAGCGCGAGGATCGCACGTTGGCGCAGCACCGGTTCTTCACGAAACAGGCTGAATACTGAGGCGATCAATGCCACGTAATGCGTGGATGGCCGTGCTTCTTCATCTTTGGGCAACACCCGAAACAGCAGCGTGGCCATCACCAGCGTCAATCCCGCCGACAGCAGATAGATCGAGCGCCAGCCGGCCAGATCAGCCATGCCGCCCGCCACCGTGCGCGCAAGCAGGATGCCGACGACGATGCCGCTGGTGATCACGCCCACAACCTTTCCGCGTTGCGCCGGGACGGCCAGAGTCGCGGCGTAGGCGACCAGCACCTGAGTCACCACGGCAAGCAAACCGGTCAGGGTGACGCCGATCAGTAGCCAGACGCTGTTCGATGCCAAGGCGATCATCAGCAAGGCAGCGGCGGACAACAGCGTTTGCGTGACGATCAGCCGCCGGCGGTTGAGCAGGTCGCCAAGGGGCACGAGCAACAACAGCCCAAGGCCGTAACCGACCTGAGTCAACGTCATGACGATGCCGATGCTGCCCGGCGACAGACCGAAGGCGTCGGCCATCGCATCCAGCAGCGGCTGGGCGTAATACACGTTGCCCACCGCAAGGCCGCAGGCGATGGCGAACAGCAGCACGACACCTTTATCGAATGTTGCAGTTTTCATGTCCCGGATCCTTTCAGGTTTCAATTTAAAACTTGATTGACGGTAAGTAATCCGGTTTTGATTTGCAACCTGATTGGGTAAATGTCGGCGCAAAAAAAAAGATCGCAGACAGGCTGCGATCTTTCGTGAAGCGAAACTCAGGGGCGATCAACGCAGGGTGTCGACCATGTCCGCGATGGTGGTCAGCACGTCCTTGCCCAGTTGTTTCGAGCGCTTGCCCGACCAGCCGGTGAGCGGGTTCGGCGCGTCATCGTGATCCTTGAACGGCATTTCCAGGGTCAGCGACAGGCAGTCGAACTTCTGGCCAACGCTGTTGCAGGCCAAGGTCATGTTGGCCTGACCCGGTTCGTCGCGGGTGTAGCCGTACTTGGTCTGGAAGTCTTTGGTGGTGTGTTTCAGGTGGCTGCGGAAGTGCTCTTCGAGCTTCTCGATTCGCGGGGTGTAACCCGGATTGCCTTCGCAGCCGGCGGTGAACACGTGGGGAATTTCTTCGTCGCCGTGTACGTCGAGGAACAGATCGACGCCGTACTTTTCCATCTGCTGCTGTACGAAAAGCACTTCGGGGCTGACTTCCTGACTGGCGTTCTGCCAGGCGCGGTTCAGATCCTGACCCATGGCGTTGGTGCGCAAGTGTCCGTGGAAGGCGCCGTCCGGATTCATGTTCGGCACGAGGTACAGATCAGCGCTGGCCAGCAGTTTGTTCAATACCGGATCGTCATGATGTTCCAGGCGTTCGATCACGCCTTCCATGAACCACTCGGCCATGTGCTCGCCGGGATGCTGCTGGGCGATGATCCAGATCTTGCGGCGACCTTCGGCGCCAGTGCCTTTGCGTAGCAGCTGGATGTCGCGGCCTTCGACGCTTTTGCCGGTGGCCAGCAGTTCGGTGCCGGCCTTGGTCAGCGCTTGCTCGATCAGCCAGTCGTGACGGCCGCGGCTGTAAGGTTCGAAGTAGGCGAACCAGGCGTGGGTCTGCTCGGCTTCAAGGCAGAAGCGCAGGCTGTCGCCTTCGAATTGGGTCGGAATGCGGAACCAGTTGACGTGGTCGTAGGAAGCGACTGCCTGATAGCCGGTCCAGGCCTTGTTGTACGAGGACTGACTGGCGTTGACCAGACGAAACCAGTGTTCCTGATGAACGTGCAGGCCGCTGGCCTTGAAGTGGAACCACTGGAAATGGCCGCTGCGGGTATCTGGCCGAATTGCCAGAACCGGGTTGAGCGGGTTGCTGATGTCGATGACTTGGATGTTGCCGCTGTCGAAGTTGGCGCTGATGTCGAACGAAGATTTGGCCACGGTCATAATCGGTTCCTGAATATGATTTTTATGGCGGCTACTTTACACGCAAGACAGGGGTGAAACCGAGGGAAATTGCGGGTTGCGGCGGGGGGCGTCTTCCATGACGCGCTGGCAGCTTAGTGGCTGTGCGATTGATTCTCAAGTGCTGATTGGCATTACTTTGTCCCAATGTGGTCGGGGTCGGCTTGCCAAGCGATGTTCTTTTGATATCATCCGCGCCGACGAATTTGCAGCACCCAAAGACTTCATTAGCCTGAAGCCACAAGCCAGAAAACTGGCAAAAAAAAGACCCGGCAAAAAAGCCGGGTCAAAAACCGTGATTAGCCTGATGAGGAGATAGTCCAGAAGACCGACCTAAGGTCTCTGGTCTATCGACTGATCTCGCGACCAGTTGCTTGCAATAATAATCATTATCATTTGCAAGTCAAATGTTTTTATCTGCGCGATAGGAAAGTTCTTTCCTGTCCGTCCGAACTCCCGTCTTCAGCGCACTGCGCCATCAAGCGAGTGATCAACCATCGCCCGCGCCATGTCCACCATGTGCACGACCGAAAACGCCAGATCCCGATTGACGCCCTGCAAGCTGTCCGCAGCCTTGAACGCCGTCGCTGCTGCACAACGGAGCAGGTCGGAGGCGTGGACCAGGGATTCTTCGCCACTCAGGTTGCTGTTCACGCCGAAAAAGCGCTCATCCACTTCCGGTTCTGACACAGCTGGTTTCAAGTAATAGTCCAACGCCCGTTGCGCAGCGGCGCACCCTTGCGGAGACGTAAAGGTGGTGTCCATTTGCAGGTCGGGCAAGTCTTTGCTGGGGATATTCATGGTGAAAGGTCACTCCTTGGTCGATTCAAATCCGTGACCCAAGAATAGTACCAATAGTATTTGTGACCAGAATTTAAATACTACAATATGTGTTTTGTCGGCCGAAGGCGTCCACGTATGGTGCCGCACATGGATAAATGGATTGAGTTGGTCAAGGCCAAAATGAGTGAACTCAACGTCACTCAAGTCGAGCTCGGCGAGCGTGTCGGCATGTCTCAGGGTGGCATCGGCCATTGGCTGAACAAGCGTCGCGAGCCCGGAATCACGCAGATGAACCGCGTGCTGAAAGCGTTGGGTATGGAGTATCTCGAAGTCGCGGTGGTGATTCGTGAACCGCAGATCGATGCGGACGACGAAATGCCTCTGGCACAGAAGTACAACCCTTACTTTCGCTACCCGGTCAGCGAGTGGAATGCGCCGATCGAGGCCCGTGAAAGCCAGCCAGCGTATTCGAGTGCCAAGGACAAGCGACGTTTCGAGCTGACGGATTATCACGCCCGTGGCCCGGCGTTCTGGCTCACGGTGACGGGTAATGCGATGACCGCGCCGACCGGGCAGAGCATCGGCGAGGGGATGATGATCCTGGTGGATCCGGCGCTGGAAGCCGAGCCCGGAAAATTGGTGATCGCCCAGTGGCCGGACAGCGACGAGGCCATTTTCCGCAAACTGATCGAAGAGGGCGGCCAGCGTTACCTGGCGCCGCTCAATCCGACCTGGCCGAAAGCCTTGTTGACCGACGAGTGCCGAATTATCGGTGTCGTGGTTCAGGCAACCGCCAAATACTAGTCAGATCGATCCTCGCCAAGCGTAGGATCGATCCACCTTTCACGCTTCTTCCAGTTCGACCAGTGCGCTGCCTTCGCTGACCATTTCGCCTTCCTGGCAATACAGCGCCTTGATCACGCCAGCATGGGGCGCGCGGATGCTGTGTTCCATCTTCATCGCTTCCAGCACCACCAATTGAGTGCCGGCCTCAACCGATTGCCCGGCCTCCACCAACACTCGAACGATGCTGCCGTTCATTGGCGCTGTCAGACCACCCTGATGGCTATGACTGGCTTCGACAGCGCTGATCGGGTCGTACGTTTCAACGCGTCGCAGCTCGCCGTCCCATTGCAGAAACAGAACCTCTCCACGACGAATCGCACGCAGTTGTCGGCGCAGCCCATCGTGCTCGACCACCAGTTGTTCGCCGATCAGTTTTGCATTGCCGCCAGCGCCGAGCGTCAACGCCCGATCCTGCCCCTCGCAACTCAAGTGGAGTGCGATTTCACGTGGCAACCCCGCGCGCAAACCACTGTGTAGCGCCCAAGGCGAAGCGGGATCATCCGACCGAGCCGTCTCCGGCAGGCTCTGCGCAAAAGCCTGCGCCGCCGCATTCCAAAATTCATCGCTCAGCGCAGCAGGCGCTGGCAGCAACTGATCCTGATAACGCGGAATGAACCCGGTATCCAGTTCCGCCGCCGCAAACGCCGGATGCCCGATGATCCGCCGCAGGAAGTTGATGTTGGTCTTCAACCCGCCAATCGCAAACTCATCGAGCATGCTCAGCAGCCGCAAACGCGCCTGTTCACGATCCTCGCCCCAGGCAATCAGCTTGCCGAGCATCGGGTCATAGAACGGCGAAATCTCGTCGCCTTCCTCAACGCCACTGTCCACACGGCGCCCCGGACCTGCGGCGGATTCGCGATACAGATCCAGACGCCCGGTCGCCGGCAGGAAATCATTCGACGGATCTTCCGCATACAGCCGAACCTCAATCGCATGCCCGTTCAGCGGCAATTGATCCTGAGTGATCGGCAACGCTTCGCCACGGGCGACGCGAATCTGCCAGGCCACCAGATCGAGCCCGGTGATGGCTTCGGTGACCGGGTGTTCGACCTGTAGCCGCGTGTTCATTTCCATGAAGAAGAACTCGCCGCGAGCATCCAGCAGAAACTCCACCGTGCCGGCGCCGACGTAACCGATAGCCTGCGCCGAACGCACAGCCGCTTCACCCATCGCCCGACGCAGTTCCGGACTGAGGCCCGGTGCCGGCGCCTCTTCGACGACCTTCTGGTGCCGACGCTGAATCGAGCAGTCGCGCTCATTCAGGTACAGGCAATTGCCATGCTGATCGGCGAACACCTGGATTTCCACGTGACGCGGCTTGAGCAGGTATTTTTCCACCAGCATCCGCGAATCGCCGAACGAGGACTGCGCTTCACGCTGAGCCGAGGCCAGCGCTTCAGCCAATTGGCTGACGTCCTCGACAACTTTCATACCTTTACCGCCACCGCCGGCTGTGGCTTTGAGCAGCACCGGATAACCGATGCGTTCGCAAGCATCGCGGAAGGTATCAAGATCCTGAGCCTCGCCGTGATAACCCGGCACCAGCGGCACGCCGGCAGTTTCCATCAATGCCTTGGCGGCGGATTTGCTGCCCATCGCATCGATGGCCGAGGCGGGCGGGCCGAGGAAAATCAGGCCGGCGGCTTCGATGGCGCGGGCAAACCCGGCGTTCTCCGACAGAAAGCCATACCCCGGATGAATCGCCTGAGCGCCGCTGGCCTTGGCCGCCGCGATCAGTTTGTCGATTTGCAGATAGCTGTCGGCCGCTTTGCTGCCGCCCAGATCGACGCGGATATCCGCTTCACGACTGTGCCGCGCTTCGCGGTCGGTGGCGCTGTGTACGGCGACGGTGGTCATGCCCAGCGCCTTGGCGGTACGCATGACCCGGCAAGCGATTTCGCCACGGTTGGCCACCAGCAGGGTGGTGAGAACAGGTGCGCTCATCAACGCGGCTCCTTGGTGGTGGTTGCGGCTTGCCAGCTCGGCGCACGTTTCTGCAAAAAGGCCCGCAAGCCTTCCTGGCCTTCCGGGCTGACGCGGATGCGGGCGATGGCGTTTTCGGTGTAGCGACGCAGGGCCGGCGTCAGCGCGCCGTTGCCGACTTCACGCAGCAGATCCTTGCTGGCGCGCATCGCGGCGGGGCTGTTGAGCAGCAGGTTGTCGATCCATTGCTCGACTTTCTGTTCAAGCTCGGTCGCTGGATAGCTTTCCGACAACAAACCGATTTCCCGCGCCCGCTGCCCGCCGAAACGCTCGGCCGTCAACGCATAACGCCGCGCCGCCCGTTCGCCGATGGCTTGCACCACGAACGGGCTGATCACCGCCGGCGCCAGGCCAATGCGCACTTCCGACAGACAGAACTGCGCGTCATCGGCGCCAATCGCCATGTCGCAGCAACTGATAAGACCCAGCGCGCCGCCGAACGCCGCGCCTTGCACCACGGCCACGGTCGGGATTTTCAGTTTGGCGAGGTTGTACATCAGCTCCGCCAGTTCCCGGGCGTCGTCGAGGTTGGTGTGGTAATCGAGTTCGGCCGATTGCTGCATCCAGGCCAGATCGGCGCCGGCGCTGAAGTGTTTGCCGCGTCCGCGCACCAGCAGGAAACGCAGGCTGGCGTCGCTGGCGACCTTGTCCAAAGCCAGGATCAGTTCGCGGATCATCTCGGCGTTGAACGCGTTGTTCTTTTCTTCGCGGCTCAGCCACAGGGTCGCGAAACCCCGTGGATCGCTGTGCAATTCGAGGGTGTTGAAGTCGCTCATGAGGTTCTCCCGATCACATCCGGAACACGCCGAAGCGGCTCGGTTCGATAGGCGCGTTCAACGACGCGGACAAGGCCAGGGCCAGTACATCGCGGGTCTGCGCCGGGTCGATGACGCCGTCGTCCCACAGCCGTGCGCTGGAGTAGTAGGGGTGACCCTGCTCTTCGTACTGGTCGAGAATCGGTTGCTTGATCTCGCTTTCCTGCTCGGCGCTGAACGCCTGACCGCTGCGTTCGGCCTGCTCGCGCTTGACCTGAACCAGCACGCCGGCCGCCTGTTCGGCGCCCATCACGCCGATCCGCGCGTTCGGCCACATCCACAGGAAACGCGGATCGTAGGCCCGCCCGCACATGCCGTAGTTACCGGCACCGAAGCTGCCGCCGATGATCACGGTGAATTTCGGCACCTTGGCGCACGCCACGGCGGTCACCAGTTTGGCGCCGTGTTTGGCGATGCCGCCGGCCTCATATTTCTGGCCGACCATGAAGCCTGTGATGTTCTGCAGAAACAGCAGCGGAATCCCGCGTTGGCAGGCCAGTTCGATGAAGTGCGCGCCTTTCTGCGCGGCTTCGGCGAACAGGATGCCGTTGTTGGCGAGGATCGCGATCGGGTAGCCATGCAGATGAGCGAAACCGCACACCAGCGTGGTGCCGAACAAAGCTTTGAATTCATCGAACACCGAACCGTCGACCAGTCGCGCAATCACTTCGCGCACATCGAACGGCTGCTTGGCGTCCGCCGACACCACGCCGTACAACTCATCGCTGGCGTACAGCGGCGCAATCGGTGCGCGCTGCTGCACTTCGCCGAGCTTGCGCCAGTTGAGGTTGGCGACGCTGCGGCGGGCGAGGGCGAGGGCGTGCTCATCGCTTTCGGCGTAATGGTCGGCGACCCCGGAAGTCTTGCAGTGCACATCGGCCCCGCCGAGGTCTTCGGCGCTGACCACTTCACCGGTCGCGGCTTTCACCAGCGGCGGGCCGGCGAGGAAAATCGTCGCCTGATTGCGCACCATGATCGCTTCGTCGGCCATCGCCGGCACGTAGGCGCCGCCGGCGGTACAGGAACCCATGACCACGGCAATCTGCGGAATGCCCATGGCGCTCATGTTGGCCTGATTGAAGAAGATCCGCCCGAAGTGCTCGCGATCCGGGAATACTTCGTCCTGACGCGGCAGGTTGGCACCGCCCGAGTCCACCAGATAAATGCACGGCAAGCGGTTTTGCTGGGCGATGGTCTGGGCACGCAGGTGTTTCTTCACGGTCAGCGGGTAGTACGAGCCACCTTTCACCGTCGCGTCGTTGGCGACGATCATGCATTCGACGCCTTCCACGCGGCCGATCCCGGCAATCACGCCAGCGGCCGGCACGTCTTCGCCATACACGGCGTGAGCGGCCAACTGGCTGATTTCCAGAAACGGCGAGCCCGGATCGAGCAAGCGGTTGATCCGCTCACGGGGCAGCAGTTTGCCGCGTGAGGTGTGACGTTCCTGAGCTTTTGCGCCGCCGCCCTGGGCCACTTGGGCGAGCAGGGTGTGCAGGGCGTCGACCTGTTTGAGCATCGCCGCGCTGTTGGCGGCGAACTCCGCTGAACGAGGGTTGAGCTGGGTATGCAGGATAGCCATGGACAGCTCCGTTTAGCGGGTTTCGTTGAACAGTTCGCGGCCGATCAGCATGCGACGGATCTCACTGGTGCCAGCGCCGATTTCGTACAACTTGGCGTCACGCAACAGACGACCGGCCGGGAATTCGTTGATGTAACCGTTACCGCCGAGAATCTGGATCGCGTCCAGAGCCATTTGCGTGGCACGTTCGGCGGTGTAGAGGATCACGCCGGCGGCGTCCTTGCGGGTGGTTTCGTTGCGCTCGCAGGCCTGGGCCACAGCGTAGAGGTAGGCGCGGCTGGCATTGAGTTGGGTGTACATGTCGGCGACCTTGCCCTGGATCAGCTGGAATTCGCCGATGCTCTGGCCGAACTGCTTGCGGTCGTGGATGTACGGTACGATCAAGTCCATGCACGACTGCATGATCCCGGTCGGGCCACCGGACAGCACGACGCGCTCGTAATCGAGGCCGCTCATCAGCACTTTCACGCCGCCGTTGAGCACGCCGAGGATGTTTTCTTCCGGCACTTCGACGTCATCGAAGAACAGCTCGCAAGTGTTGGAGCCGCGCATGCCGAGCTTGTCGAACTTGTTGCTGCGGCTGAAGCCTTTCCAGTCGCGCTCGACGATGAATGCGGTGATGCCGTGCGGGCCCTTTTCCAGGTCGGTCTTGGCGTAGATCACGTAGGTGTTGGCGTCGGGGCCATTGGTGATCCAGGTCTTGCTGCCGTTGAGCACGAAACGGTCGCCGCGTTTATCGGCGCGCAGTTTCATCGAGACCACGTCGGAACCGGCGTTCGGCTCGCTCATGGCGAGGGCGCCGACGTGCTCGCCGCTGATCAGTTTTGGCAGGTATTTGGCTTTCTGTTCGTGGTTGCCATTGCGGTTGATCTGGTTCACGCAGAGGTTGGAGTGGGCGCCGTAGGACAACGCCACCGAGGCCGAGCCACGGCTGATTTCTTCCATCGCCACCACGTGCGCCAGGTAACCCAGACCAGCGCCGCCGTACTCTTCCGGTACGGTGATGCCGAGCAGGCCCATATCGCCAAACTTGCGCCACAGATCGGCCGGGAACAGGTTGTCGCTGTCGATCTGCGCGGCACGCGGGGCGATCTCCTTGGCAACGAAGGACTGAACCTGATCGCGCAGCATGTCGATGGTTTCGCCGAGGGCAAAGTTCAGGGATGGGTAGCTCATGGGTCACCTTTTGGCTTTTTGTAGGGTGGGGAGAAGGGCGTTCAGTTCTCACCTTTACGTTAACGTAAGCCTGTGACGAATGGCTGTCAATCACCCTTTACGTTAACGTCAACTTGAGCGAGAGTAGAGCCAGTTCTGAATGGTCGGAGCTGCCGTAGCTCCGGTCCAACACCCACTAATAAAGACAATAGGGGTCGTCATGGATCAACCCAGTGCAAACCCGCAGCGCAGCTACACCCGTGGTTCCCAGGACAAAGCCTTGCTGGCGATGACCATCGGGCAGAAGTTCGACGAGACCGTCGCGCAGTACCCGGACGGCGAGGCGCTGGTGGTGCGCCACCAGCAGCTGCGGTATACCTGGCGGCAACTGGCCGACGCGGTGAACGTGCATGCCAGAGCGCTGCTGGCGTTGGGTTTGCAGGCCGGTGATCGGCTCGGCATCTGGGCGCCGAATTGCGCGCAGTGGTGCATCACTCAGTTTGCCACCGCGAAGCTCGGCGTGGTCCTGGTCAACATCAATCCGGCCTACCGCAGCTCCGAACTGGAATACGTGCTCAAGCAGTCCGGTTGCCAATGGCTGGTCTGCGCCGGTGCCTTCAAATCTTCGAACTATCACGGCATGTTGCAAGGCTTGCTGCCGGAACTGGCCGAGCAATCCATCGGCGAACTGCGCAGCGAACGTCTGCCGGAGCTGCGCGGGTTGATCAGTCTTGATCCCCAGCCGCCTTCGGGTTTTCTCCCGTGGTCGCAACTGGCAGATCTGGCCGCCAGTGTCTCTCCAGAACAATTGCGTGAACGCAGCGACAGCCTGCACTTCGATCAACCGGTCAACATCCAGTACACCTCCGGCACCACCGGTTTCCCCAAGGGCGCGACCCTCAGTCACTACAACATCCTCAACAACGGTTACATGGTCGGCGAAAGCCTCGGCCTGACCGCCGCTGATCGCCTGGTGATCCCGGTGCCGTTGTATCACTGCTTCGGCATGGTCATGGGCAACCTCGGCTGTATTACCCACGGCAGCACGATGATTTATCCCAACGATGCCTTCGATCCGCTGCTGACCCTGAGCACCGTCGCCGAAGAAAAGGCCACCGCGCTGTACGGCGTGCCGACCATGTTCATCGCTATGCTCGATCAGCCACAACGCGCCGAATTCGACCTGTCGACCCTGCGCACCGGGATCATGGCCGGCGCCACCTGCCCAATCGAAGTGATGCGTCGCGTCATCAACGAAATGCACATGAGCGAAGTGCAGATCGCCTACGGCATGACCGAAACCAGCCCCGTGTCCCTGCAGACCGGGCCATCCGACGAACTGGAACTGCGCGTCACCACCGTCGGCCGCACCCAGCCACAACTCGAAAGCAAAATCATCGACGAGGCTGGCAATCCAGTGCCGCGCGGCACCATCGGCGAGCTGTGCACCCGTGGCTACAGCGTGATGCTCGGCTACTGGAACAACCCGAATGCCACCGCCGAAGCCATCGACGCGGCAGGCTGGATGCACACCGGCGACCTGGCGAGCATGAACGACGAGGGTTACGTGTGCATCGCCGGGCGTAACAAGGACATGATCATCCGTGGCGGCGAAAACATTTACCCGCGTGAACTGGAAGAGTTCTTCTTCACCCATCCAGCGGTGGCGGACGTGCAGGTGATCGGCATTCCTTGCTCGCGCTACGGCGAGGAAATCGTCGCCTGGATCAAATTCCATCCCGGCCACAGCGCGACCGAACAAGAGCTGCAAGCGTGGTGCAAGGAGCGCATCGCTCACTTCAAGACGCCGCGGTACTTCAAGTTCGTCGAGGAATTTCCGATGACTGTGACGGGCAAGATCCAGAAATTCCGGATGCGTGAGATCAGTATCGAGGAGTTACGTAGCAACGAGGGCTGACGATTAGAGCTTTCGAAGCCAGGCCGCGGATCCTGGCTTCGAAAGCGGCGCTTATTGCTTTACTTCTACATTTTCCAACGCCTGATTAACCGCCAACTCGCCCAACATCACCACTTGCGCAATGCCCAAAAGGGTCTTGCGGTTCGGCCCTTCCAGCAGGCCGGCAAAGTCACCGAGCATGACCGTGGCTGAAGCCAGGGATTCGCAGGCGTTGGCCAGCAATGACTCCGTGTCGGTTTGCGGGTTGACCCTGAACATGTCGTTTGGGGTGTAGGGCGTGGCCATGATCTTGGCTGCGGGGGGCAAGTAATAGTCGAGGGCGCGTTCGGCCGCGTCGTGGAGTTTTCTTGAATCGGGAAATTCGTAGGGGGACACCGGATCTTCTAACGGTGGAATGACGGTCTTGGACATCAGCTGGAACTCCAGAAAGAGTCGCTTGAGGGTTTTTATAGACGGCTGCCAGGCGGTGAGGGGACAAACCCCTCACCGAGGCGGCAACTACCGCGAGACGTGATGGTTATCCAGCACACGATTGACCAGCAGCTCACTCAGCATGATGACCTGCTGCAGAATCTGCATCGCCTTGCGCTGCGACGGATCGACGGTGTCGCCGAGGTCCCGAGCCATGTCACTGGCCGACGACAGCGTTTCGCACGCTTCGACCAGCAGCGTTTCGTCATCCATTGTTGGATTGACCAGATAGATCTTTCCGGGCTTGCGCGATGGCTTGGACGTCTTCTGCGCCCCAGGATCGAGGTAATGATTGATCGCCCGCTCGGTTGCCGTTTTTATGTTTTCGGCTTCCAGTGCGGCGTCGTAGGGGATTGAATCGGTATCTGGTGGGTTTGGTGTGGCTTTGAACATACGTGTAACTCCTATCGCAGATGTCAAGGAGCCATCACCCACGCTACCAAACGATGGGTGGCGGCCATACGCGGGTTGGTAGACCGGCTGCAATAGGAACCCGGCGCTCACGAATGAGCCCCACGCATGACCACCATAAAACAGAGCCCCCAAAAGGGCCTGCATACGGTGTTGCCATACAGCTATTACAGACGGGCTACCAAACCCGATCACTGTTTTTCAGTGACAGGGAAACGATATAGCCCACCCCATAGCCGCGTAAGCCGGCGGATTCTGGCGTACGCGTAGGCAACGACGCAAGGTGTTGTAGCCCTTATGGCGTAACGGTTCGTGTAATTTAAACGCGCATGCGGCGTCGTGTTTACACACAGCGAAAGCCGTGAACCCACCGTGTTTTTGTTGGGATTACTTGTATGTGGGGCTGGATGTTGAGGCACGGCATCAATTGCCTTATTGAGATCATGCCGAGTAAGCGCTTGCAGGAAGATCGAGATGGGGGAGGAGTTCCGTTGCGGACAATTTCAGAACGCCAGACAGCACAAAGGGGAGCCGAAGCTCCCCTTTAATTTTGTCGTCGCGTGCTCTTTTTTATTATTGAGGGGCGGTCTGTTGTTGTTTTTGGCAACCGTGGCCCTTTACCGCTGTTTTTGGCGACCCCCATCCGGGGTCAAGAGCAAACGTATTTTTTTGAGCGCTGATCTGCTTTCTCGTCTAACGATCCAACCGATTCGGGAGCTACCTGAAGGTAGTTTTATTGTTCTCTGCCCGGTTGCGGGTCATTCCGAGGAATACCCTGAAAAGCACACCTTCTCCAAAAAAATCTGTTAGCTGCGTCTCTGCCGTGTTGTTTTTGTTATGTCAGAGTCGGTACGTCTTATTTTTATTGGTTTGCTGCTTTTTATTCTTGTTATGCCATAGAGATAGCAGAAGCCGTGCCAACTTTTGGAAACCCTTGTAAATCAATGGTTTGAGTTTTTTGAAGGATTTTTCCTTCGGGCAAAACCAGACAATCTGTTTCCGTGTTACTCGCTTGTGCCCACGTTTCACGCTCGGCGGTAACACCATCCCCTCACTGTGCGCTGCGAGCCTTGGCCACGCGCGAACCGGTCGGGCGGCCCAGCACGGCGCTGATCTGTTGGCCGGCGGCAATCAAGGCGTCGAGGTCGATACCGGTCTCGATGCCTAGGCCGTTGAGCAGGTACACCACGTCTTCGGTGGCGACGTTACCGCTGGCGCCCTTGGCGTACGGGCAGCCGCCGAGGCCGGCGATCGAGCTGTCGAACACCGCGATGCCTTCCAGCAGGCTGGCGTAGATGTTGGCCATGGCCTGGCCGTAGGTGTCGTGGAAGTGGCCGGCGAGTTTTTCGCGTGGCACCTGATTCGAAACCACTTCGAACAGCCGGCGGGTCGCGCCCGCGGTGCCGGTACCGATGGTGTCACCCAGCGATACTTCGTAGCAGCCCATCGCGTACAGCTCGCGGGCGACCATGGCCACTTGTTCCGGGGCGACCTCGCCTTCATAAGGGCAGCCGAGCACGCAGGACACGTAACCGCGCACGGTAACGCCGTGCTGTTTCGCCGATTCCATGATCGGCGCGAACCGCGCCAGGCTTTCGCTGATCGAGCAATTGATGTTGCGCTGCGAAAAGGCTTCGGACGCGGCGGCAAACACGGCGACTTCCTTGACCCCGGCGGCCAGCGCATCCTCAAAACCGCGCAGGTTCGGCGCCAGCGCGCCATAGGTCACGCCGGGCTTGCGCTGGATCTGCGCGAATACATCAGCGGAACCGGCCATCTGCGGTACCCACTTGGGCGAAACGAAACTGCCGACTTCTATATAGCCGAGACCGGCGGCGCTCAGCGCGTCGACCAGTTGCACCTTGTCGGCGACGCTGATGGGCTGGGCTTCGTTCTGCAGGCCGTCACGCGGGCCGACTTCGATCAGGCGTACTTGGGAGGGGAGGGACATGGTGTTGACCTGCTCTTTGAATTCCTGCGGAACCCCTTGTGGGAGCGGGCTTGCTCGCGAAGGCGGAGTGTCAGTCGACAAATCTGATTCTGAAACACCGCATTCG